>JAZRPC010000104.1:0-17861 GCA_045649005.1 Acutalibacteraceae bacterium | reverse complement strand
ACGAGAAGCCTACACGGTAGCCGTTAAGGTAGTAGCTGAACTTTGCCTGCATACCAAAAAGGTTGTATTTTTCGGCACCCCTGTTGGTGTTTGCAACCGTATCACCGCTGATGGGGATAAAGCCAGCAATAGTCTCGCCTTTTTTAGCAACATACTGCTCCGCTGTGAGCCAGCAGTTATCGTTACCGCCCTCTTCGTCAAGGCCATAGTTCATTGAACGGTCCCATGAAGAGAAGTCGAAAACGTGAGCCTTGTCGCCACTCCAGAGTGAGCTGTAAACTCTTGTGCCGTCAACGGTGTCGTAAGTGTTATCAATAGGTGTCAGATTATCTGTTGCTGTGTAGCCGTCTGTATTGGGCTTACTTGTCTGACCTGTGCTAAGCTTATAAATATCTGTATTATGGCTGGTGTAGTTATACATACGGTAAATTGCACCGTTTGTACCAACCATTACGTAGTAGGGTGAAATACCCGCTGTTTCGTCGTTATTAATCCAGGAAATGTTTCTGATAATAACGTTTTTGTCACAGGGTCTGCCGTAGTATTTCTTAAGATAGGGGCTGTTGTCAATGCGCATTCCCCTGCCCTCAACCGCCAGAACATACTCAGCACTCTGAACGCCTTCGGTAGTTGAAGCATCCTTCTGCTCGATACCGCCGGTTGTGTAATAGTCCGACGCATTCGTTGTGCCGGCGAACATAATTGTTGGCGGCTCAATAAAGAGATATCTTGAAAGTGTTTTAAGAACACCTCTTTCATTCTTGTAATAAACGAGTATTTTAATAGGTGAACGGGTGAAATCAACGTCGTTTATTGTGAATTTGATTCGTCCGTTTATGCTGTCAAAGGTAATCTTGCTTGTGTCAATAGCCGACGGATGCTGGTAAACGAGCTCATCTGTAGTCGAACCTGCGCTACCTGTAGCTTTGTTAGGAACATAAACAGAAAAAACAATTTTGTTTTTGGGCAAATCTTCAAGATTTCCACCGTATTCGTTGATATATAAAACGTCGTCGTAATCAAGGCCGGTTGTCTGCAAAACAACCTCGTGCCACGACGTGTCATCATAAACAACGTCGGGTGAAAGAAAGTCTATACGTGCTCTGACGCCATAGAAGATAGTTTCCAATTTATCCTGAAGGCTGGAAACAACCTTTCTGCCGTTAACGTTCATATTTTCGAACACTTTTTCAGCATTCATTGTGAAAGTCATCGGAACAGCGCCGTTTTTGGTAGAGCTTCTGACAGCCAGACCCTCTTCCATTTCCTGCTGCGAATTATAAACAGTTTCTGTTTTGACACCTGCCTCGTACAATGATTCATACGAAGACAAAAGCATCGGAGTGAAGGATACTACAATAAGAGCAAGCAAAGCAAGAGCAACCAACAATTCAACATAGGTCATACCTTTTTTGTTGAAAAAACGCTTTTTCATAATATCCATCCTTTCTCTAAATTTTATCAAAGTGTCATTAGCTATCCCAAATTACATAGAAGTCATCAACAACCGGGAGCTTATCTCCTGTGCCGGTATAAACGTTACCAATCCATTTGAAGTCGTCTTCAAGATAGGTTCTGTCACCGAAATTTTCAAGAAGGTTGTTAAACAGCTTCAGCTTGGCGTTGGACCAAACCTGCCACCATTTGTTATTGTTGAAGTTGTCACCCTCTGTGTTGTAGATAACATCCATAAAATAACCTGTCAAGGAGAAACCGGCTGTTGTCTTTTTACCGTTAACGTCTGTTTCAACCTCAGCGTTGAAATAATAAATGTCACCGGCATTGGCTATTTTATAAAGTATAATATCTTTATTTTTGTAGTAAACCGTCTGTGTTTTGTAGCCGGAGCCATCATCATCGTAGGGAATAACCCAAACGTATGCGTCCTCAGCGAAGAAAACCTTACCGGCCTTAACGGTCTTTTTATTTCTTGAGCCGTTAACGTAGCTGTATGGTGTGCTCTTAGGTGCGGCAAACATAATTGTTGTCATACGGTATGCGTTATCTTCAATATTAAGCGAAATAAAGCTGTTAACGCTTCTGTTGAAAACAATCGTGGGAGCCTGGAAAACAAGCACCTTATAAAGTGAATAGTTTTTGTCAAAGCCGTCACCTATTCGGTTTGTACGGCTGGGGTTAACAATAAGGTTAACGGGTAAGTCCACCTGTATTGCGTTTGTTGCGGTGTATGCAACGAAGTTGTCAAGCTGGGCGTCATCCTTCCAGCTCTCCATATTATAGGTTCTAAGACAACTGAATGTGGGGTCATTGTCGGGCTCACGTGTACCGGTTTCGGGGTGAAGTCCGAAAGACATATTTGCATCAATATACGTCTTGTTATTTTCACGAAGATATGTGCGGTAATCATACCAATCGGGTGTTGCACCTTCAATACCTGCGTTTTTATCAATCATCATTTTTTTATCATTGATGATCATATTACCGATACAAGAGAATATGTAAAGGGGCTGTTTCAAAGCTCTTCCGTCAAGGAAGGTGCCGGAATCATAGTTGATGTTAGTTCTGCCGGTTGCAAGCTCTGTATTGGGGAAAATCTGGTTGCTTCCGACAGAAGCGGGGGCAATCCAGTTTTCTTCAGATGGCTTTGTGGGTAAAACAAGAACGCATCGTCTGATACCCCTTTTGCCGTTAACGGTAGCAGAGCTTCTGAACACAACGTTTTTATTGTCAATCTTAACGTATTGGTCCTGATTTGTAACGTCAACACCGTTTGAAATAAGAGCTTCCAAAGCCGTTTTACCACCGGTGTATTCATTAACGTTGATAGCCTCTGTGTTACCGTCACTGTCTATTTTATAGTAGCTGGGCTCGTCAATGTATTCAATACTGCAATCAGCCTTGCCCACAAACGAACAGCCTGCGGGAGTGTCGGCAGAGGTGCTGTAAATAACACCGGTTGCCTCGTAAACTTCAAGAGCAGCCTTATATGCTTCGTAGGCTTCATTATAGGTATCTTCATTGTCAAAATCTATTCGCTGCGGCTTCTCGGGGTAAGGCACAGAATCATTTCTGTACATATAAACCGATTGCGCCGTCATAGATTTGTGAACAGTCAGGAAATTTTTCATTTTGGTGGCGTAATCCGCCTGATTTTCTTCAGCCATGTCATAGAAATCTTCAAAAGCCGCAACAGACATTTCAATCATGGTTCTTGCAAGGTATGAAGCACGCTGGGCGTCCGTACCCTGCATAGCAGATTTTGTTGCATTTTCTGACATGGTGAACATAACCGGAATAAGTAATGTCAATACAAGCAAAACAGCAAGTACCGCAACAAGAGCAATACCGTTTCTTTTTGTTAATATCTTCATATACTCACCCTTTCACAAAAAAGTATAATGATTTATACGATAACACGAAGAACCTCTTCAACTGAGGTTGTTCCGTCAAGGATTTTGTCAATACCCTCCTGGCGAAGAGTATGCATACCCTGTTTAATTGCCAATTCTTTAATATCGGCAACGCCTGAACGTTTAAGAATAAGCTCTTTCATTTCGTTTGTAATCTGAAGAAATTCGAAAACACCCTGACGACCCTTGTAGCCCGTGTTGCTGCAAGCAATACAGCCCTTGGGACTGTAAATTCTTACCTTGTCGTCGAGAGTTTTGCCCTCGGGAATGGGGAAATCCTCCATACTGTTACGAAGCTCTCTGTATGTGATATCCATTGCTTCTTTACAACGTGGGCAAAGAACACGAATAAGACGCTGTGCAAGAACACCAACAAGTGACGACGCTGTGAGGAACGGCTCAACGCCCATTTCATCAAGACGTGTGATAGCACTGGGAGCATCGTTTGTATGAAGTGTTGAGAAAACCATGTGACCTGTAAGAGCTGACTCAACTGCGATTTTTGCAGTTTCGCCGTCACGGATTTCACCGACCATGACGATATCCGGGTCGGCACGAAGAACTGAACGAAGAGCCGCTGCGAATGTCATACCTGCTCTTGTATTCATCTGAACCTGGCAAAGACCAGCCATACGACGCTCAACGGGGTCTTCAAGAGTGATAACGTGTTTTGTAATGTCACTAACCTCAGCAAGAGTAGCGTAAAGTGTTGTTGATTTACCGCTACCGGTGGGGCCTGTAACAAGCAAGAAGCCATAAGGCATAAAGATTGTTCTGTGGAATCTCTCGAACTGTTGGGGAGAGAATTTTATATCCTTGAGCTGAACGGCCTTTGAGCCACGCTCCAAAAGACGCATAACGATTTTTTCGCCGTAAACTGAGGGAAGAACTGCAATACGTATATCAAAGGTTCTGTCGTCAACCTTAACTGTTGTACGACCGTCCTGTGGGATACGTCTTTCAGCAATATCCATGCCACCGATAACCTTAACACGGGATGAAACTGAGGGATGGAGCTTAATTGGCTGCTGCAAAACCTCATGAAGAACGCCGTCTATACGAAGACGAACACGCATTGTTTTTTCAAGGGGCTCGATATGAATATCGGATGCGCCGGATTTAACTGCGTTTGTAATAACCTGGTTAACAAGCTGAACGGCAGGCTTTTCGTCTGCAGCCAAATCGTCAAGAGAATTGAGCTCCTCTTCCATTGCCTCTTCTTCTTCGTATGTGTCGATGTTTGAAGCGTTGTTAACGATTGTATTTATAGCCGCTGTCAACTCGGTATCGGTTGCGATAAGGGGAACAATCTCCATACCGCCTGTAATAACCGAAAGGTTATCTCTTGTAACAACGTCGTTGGGGTTGCGCATTACAACAAACAACTTTTTCTCATCCTGGTAAAGCGGAAGAACACCGTGACGAGCAATTATTTCTGTGGGGATAATGTTGGCAATAGCAAAATTAATGCCCACTTCTTCAATGGAAACGTATTTACAGCCCGTTTTCATTTCGATGGCTTTAGCCACGTCAATCTCTGAGCAATAGCCAAGATTAACAAGAACGTTTCCGATAAGACCCTTTTCAGTTGCCTGAATGCTCAATGCCTCAAACAACTGTTCTTCTGTTATTGACCCGTTTTTAATAAGAAAATATCCTACGCTGCCGGGAACTATTGTGTTAATGTCTGCCAAAACAAACTTCCCCTTTATTATCTATATATATAATGTAATAGCAATTTTCTCTGCAAAAATTACTTTGTAGCGTTGTTTACAGCCTCGCCTATGTTTGCTGAAAGAACGCCCTGTGCGCCATTCTGTGAAAGAACAGTTAAGGAAATTGTTGCCTCATAACCAACGCCCTTATCTGTACTTTTTTTGAGAGAAAGAGCATCGAATCTGTGCATCTGTTCAAGGTTTGATATATATCTGAGATAGTCGTATATACTGCTGAACGAACCTTTAACGTTGAAGGTGAACGTTGTCTCCTGTGTCTGTGCAGGAATCTGTGTAACGTCAATTGTAACAACCTCAAGACCGAAGTTCTCGCAGGTTTTAACAACGTTTTCCTGAAGAATGTAAACGTCGCCAAGGTCTGCCGGGAGAATCCCCTCATATATTGCCAACTGCTCCTCTGCCTTTTCACTTTGGGCACGAAGCTCTTCAAGAATTGCCATTTCTCTTAAATTCTGCTCATATAGCTTGTTGGTTTCAACAATCTCTTTTTTCACGTTTGAAATATCAACAATGAAATAGCTGATTGCCGCAATAACAAGAACGATAACAAAAACAAGCATACCTGCTACAAAATAAGGAGAACCGGTTATATCTTTTTTGCCTTTTTTATTGTCTTTTTCCTTTTTTACCTTCAAAATAACCGCCTCCTTCTTATTCAGCTGCCGCTGTTGTAGTTTCGCTTGAGCCTTCTGTGGTTTCAACTATAATCGCTGCGCCACCGGAACAATTGATATTGATTGTGAACTGTGAAAGACCGCTGTTCTCACCTATACCGTTAATATATGTAACGTTGGCAACCGATGAAACACCTTCAATTTCCTGAAGCATTTTTTCAAATTCAAGATATGCCTGGCGGCTTTCTGTTTTACCGGTGATAACGCATGTTCTTGAGGTTTTCCACTCGGTGCATTCAATAGTATCAATTGAAACACCGGGGTGCTTCAGATTGCTGACAGTTGCAACAAAGTTGTAAAGCTGTGGCTCGTTAATCTGAATTTCACCAATAAGCTGAATCTTCTGCTGAAGATTTGCGTTAATCTCACGGAACTGCTGAAGCTCAGCAACCTTCTGTGCATATTCGTTGTTCTGCTGTTTAGCCTCTGAAAGCTTTTTGTCTGCAAAAAGCTTTGTGCTGACAACAACAAGAAGGAAAGCAAGCAAAACCACCAGAACTATAAGAGCATAAACCTTAATACGCTCAATCTTCTTTTTACTGTTTAAACGCTTCCTGTTAATTTCGGGAAGCAAACTAACTCTATACTTCACGCTCAACCCTCCAATGCAACCTTTGCAAGACTGATGCAACCTGCATATTTAGAAGCATCAAAGTCATTTGTATTAAATGCACTATTAAAATGCGGAACAGTAACAGGGATATATGCTTTGCCTGCAATAAGCTCATTGAGTTTTTCCTCAAGCTCAGTTGCCGCTGAAAAGAGAACTGAATTAACAAGGTATCCTGTTTGCATCTGGAAATAGCTGATTGATGATGAAAGCTCTGAATAAACAAGGTCTGCTATAACATCAAGCTCAGAATCCATTATTTCTTCTGTTTCGTTGAAGGCCTTTTTAACCTCAACAACAGCACGGTCAGGAATGTTGATTGAACGAACCATTTTGATTTCTTTATCTGCAATAGCAACGAAGTTAAGAACGTCGTCAGTAAGCTTTATGAAACCAAAGGTCTCACCATCGGGTACTTCCTCAATTGCCACACGGCACCAAGCAAGGAAGCCGCTGTCAATATCAACAACCTCTAATCTTGAATCCTCAAAATTCTGAATAAGGTTTTGAAGCATTATGTTTCTTGCACCGATAAGAAGCACGTTGAGTGCGGGCTGGTCATCATCATCGGTGGTTTCGTCAATAACAACGAAATCCATTCCCAATTCACTGACAGGAACGGGGATGAAATCCTGTGCCTGCATTGTGATAACTCCACGCAGCTTGTCATCAGGTACCTTGGGGAAGGTAGCGTAACGCATGATAACGTTTTCATTATTAACGCCTACTACAATGGGGGCATCGGTGTTGAATTTGCCTTTTGTGAACAAATCGTTCACGGCAACGCCGAAAAGGCTGGTATCCATAATAAGACCGTTAGAAATAACGTTTTTGTCAAACCTTTCATTGCCGTATGCCGAAATTTTATAAGCGCCGTGCTCATCCTTAACAAGCTCAACCGCTCTGATTTCACGGGAGTTATATTCAATGCCGATAGCACTGTTAACCTTTGCCATTTTATATCATTCTCCTTTAATATAAGGATATAGTTTTTTTCTTTACATCTGTGCCGAGGTTGTAGCCTGGAAAACAGGAAGATAAAGAGCAATAATGAGGAAACCGACCAAGCTACCGAGCATAATAAGCATAATGGGCTCAAGAACAGCACCAAGGTTTTTAGCGATTGCGTCAACGTCTTCTTCGTAGAACTCCGCAACCTTGTCAAGCATGGTGGGAAGCGTACCGGCTTCTTCACCGATAGCAATCATACTGATAAGCATGGGGGGGAAAAGCTTTGATTCATCAAGAGCTTCGTGGATTGTTCTACCGTTTTCAACCTCTTCGATAGCCTTTGTAACAGCATCAGAAACAAGCTTTGAGCCCGAAGTGGGACCCGCAGTTTCAAGAGCCTTAACAGCAGTAACACCGCCGCCGATAAGCGTAGCGAAGATACGGCAGAAACGGGCAAGAATTGTTTTTGTAATAAGCTCGCCAACTATGGGAGCATTCATTTTATGCTTCTCCCAGAAGTTGTGAACGGGAGGAGTTTTTATAAGCTTTATAATACCGAAAATTGCAAGACCGATTGCGGGGAAAATGACAAACCATTTTGCTCTCAATGCGTCTGACAATGCGTAAACAATTAAAGTAATGGGGCTCAGGTCCGTTGCACCCTCTGTCATACCCTTGAAGGTGGGAACCATGAAAATAAGCATTACGATAACGATGATAATAGCGAAGCCACCAACCATTTTGGGGTATGATGTTGCAGATTTAACAGAGTCCTTGAGCTGTTTATCCTTATGAAGCTGGTTGGACATAGCAAGAAGAGTTTTATCAAGCATACCACCCATTTCACCGGCAGCAATCATTGAACAGAACAAGTCAGAGAAAACGTGATTTTGCTCTCTGAATGCGTCCGAAAGAGCGGAACCACCCTCAACGTCATCAGCTATAGTCTTGATAGCCGTTGCAAGAGTCTGGTTTTCAGTCTGGGCAACAAGTGTCTGCATAGCCTGTGTAACGGGGATACCCGCACCAATCATGGCAGCCAACTGACGAGCAAACATAGACATATCGGCAAGGCCGATTTTCTTACCCTTTTTCTTTTTAGCTTTTGCTTTGTTTTCTGTAAGGTTTGTAACAACAACACCGGCTTCACGAAGCTTTTCGTAAGCCTCGGAGGTATTGTCTGCAACGACCTTACCTGTAATGGACTGACCTTGTCGGTTCAGCGCCTCATATGTAAATTCCAAAAGAGTGCCCCCTTTGAATATCAGAAATCAATAAAAATAATCAATACATCTGCATCTGACGAAGAACCTCAGCTCTTTCAACACAGTTTTCAATAACCGATTCACGAGTAATCTTCTGCTCACGCATAAGCTTGAGAAGAGCCTGGTCCATAGTCTGCATACCCTCTTTTTGAGCGGTCTGCATTGTGCTGTATATCTGGTGGTCTTTACCTTCACGAATCATATTACGTATAGCCGGGGTGTCAACCATATATTCAACCGCAGAAACACGGCCGCCGCCGATTCTGGGAAGAAGCTGCTGTGAAATAACAGCACGCAAGGTGTTTGAAAGCTGGCTTCGAATCTGGTTCTGTTGTTCACTGGGGAACGAGTCGATAATACGAGCAATAGTGAGCGGAGCCGTCTGTGTGTGCAAGGTTGAAAGCACAAGGTGACCGGTTTCAGCCGCCGTAAGAGCAATACTGATGCTTTCGGGGTCACGCATCTCACCGATCATAATAACGTCGGGGTCGTGACGAAGAACTGTTCTGAGAGCGTTGTTGAAGCTGAGTGTGTCACCGCCGAGCTCACGCTGTCTGACTATTGAACGTTTGTGAGAGTGAAGGAACTCAATGGGGTCTTCGATAGTAACCATATTGTATTCAAAGTTTGTGTTCATATGGTTAATCATAGCGGCAAGAGTTGTTGATTTACCGCTACCTGTGGGACCCGTAACAAGAATAAGTCCACGGGGCAGAGTGCAAAGTCTGCGAACGTCTGCGGGCAAGCCGAGTTTGTCAAGAGTGGGTATCTCAAAGGGGATAGCTCTGAAAACTGCAGCAAGTGTGCCACGCTGAACAATAACGTTACCTCTGAAACGAGCGCATTGGGGAACAGAGTAAGAAATGTCAAGCTCAAGATTTTCAAGAAGCTCTTTCTTGTTTTTCTCTTTCATAACCTGCATAAGAAGGTTTTCGACGTCAGCAGGCATCATAGGGGGAAAATCCTGCTTTATAATATCGCCGTCAACACGGATACAGGGGGGCATTCCGACCACGAGATGGAGGTCGGAGCCCTTCTTTTCAACTGTTAATCTAAGCAACTGATCAAGAGTTGCAGGGTATGTACTTGGCTGATTTAAAAATTCCACAAAAAGTCACTCCAATGAGGTTGGTTTTTAATTAAGCGATTTTTGCCCACATATCAACGATAAGGTCGATATTTTCGGGTGATTCAAGCACGTAGAGGATATACTTAACGCCATCCTCTGAGGGGTCAAGGTCGCCTGAAATTTCGAAAGATGTAACAGAAATTGTGGGAGTGTTAAGAAGCTTAACAACGAGTTCTTCCTTAGCAGCAAGAACTGTGAGCTCTGATGCATCTGTGATAGTTGCAATGGGATAATACATTTCGCCCATGTTGTTATCAAGAGAAGCGAGAATGTCCTTCACTTCATCAACCTTGTTTGCTGTGCAGTAAACCATAATTGATTTTGTAAATTCGGGGTAAGAGCCGAAGTAGAATTCAACGCCGTCAATGTTAACAAAGCCGATTTTGCTCTGAAGCTCAGAAGCAACAATATTCTCAAGCTCGTATGTAAAGAATGTTTTTGATGTGTCGTTGTCTGCTGTGTCGTTTTCTTTGATTCTTGCAACAGCGTCGTTAACTTCTTCAGAATCGCCACGGAGCCAGAGACGTTTTTCATAAAGGTCAAGACCGAGAATTTCAACGTCGTAGCCGAATGTTTCAACGATGCTTGTTGCAGAATCCTTGGTGATATATTTGAGGTCAACCTTAACAAGTGACATATCACCGTTCTGGATAACAACCTCGCTGTCTGTTGAACCGCCTTCGCCTGTGCCGTTGTTTTCGACTGCGTTAGCATCCTCAAAGTCAACAAGCTTTTTGATTCTTATAATGTCGTCGTATGCATCACCTGTTGCATAAACGTAAAGTGTCTTGGGATGGGACTCGGTAACTATACCTGCGTGAAGACCGAGTGCAGAAAGCAATGAGCTGAACTCGTTTGCTGTGATGTGCTTGAGCTCAATAGCTGAGAGATATGAGCTGATGCTTGCACTGCCGACTGTAAGGTTTTTCTGATTGTCAAGAGTTTTAATGAGCTCATTGACCTTTGCAAGCTCCATGGGATATGCGCTCAACCAGAATTCACGAATGTTGATGTCTGATTTAACAAGCTTAACGCTGATGCCAAGAGCTGAAAGCTGAGAAATAAGAGTGTCGGTAGAGATGTATTTTGTAGTGAATCTTGCAAGAGCAAGGTTGTCGATGAATTTAGAGTTGAGAGCCTCTGCAGTACCAACATAGATTATGTTATCGTTTTTGATATAAGTCATATCAACCATACGAAGAACGTAGTCGATAGCTGTGAGAGGAGTAACGTCTTCAAGAGTAATCTGAGGAAGAGTTGTTGAAGTTCCCTTGAAAACTATAGTGTAGCCTGTGTGAGCAACGATAGTTTCAAGAGCACCCATAAGGTCAGCATCCTTGAAGTTGATTGAGATTTTGCTTGATGAGCCGAAAACTGTTGTTGAGTCCTCTTCAACAGATGTTGCGCCGGGAATATTGAGCTTCTGGCCAACATAGAGCTCATCTGAAGCTGCGATTTCGTTGGATTCAACGATGCTGGCAACTGTTGCGCCGTGTGCAGCTGCGATTGATGAAAGGGTGTCACCGCTTTTAACGGTGTATGTACCCATAGCTTCATCAGCGGCACTACCCGCAGCAGTAAGCGGCAGGATTGTGCTCATGAGCAACACAAGTGCAAGAGCAAAAATGCCGATTGACTTGGTTTTGCTGTTTCTTGTTTTCATTGGAAAGTCCCCCTATTGAAAGTATATAAAATTTACTTAAATTACAGAATTAAGAAAGCTTGATTTTCTTGGTGATTTCGCCTGCTTTGAAAACTACGTATTCGTCATATATTTCAACAAGCTCCCAGCTTGAATCACCAACTGTTTCGCCGGCACAAAGAACAAGCTTGTCGCCGACTGTGCCGATTTGAATGAGAGCAGTTTTTAAACCGCTTTCACCAACAACTGAGCCTGTGTATTTAGCAGAAGCAAGGATATCTTCGGAAAGCGGGTCATCCTCAATAAGCTCAACAATTTCTTTGTCCTTGATGATGTTGTTCCCGGGAAGAACGGAAACCTCGTTCTGTGCCGGGGCGTTAGTGTCAACACCCTCGTTTCCGCCGCTGAGTATACCGTCACCAAACATTGCGAAAACGAACACAACAACAAGAATTATAAAGAGAAGAATCGGGATAACGATTTTCATCCACGGGTTTTTCTCAAAGAAATCCATAATCTTGAGTGCAACGTCGCTCTTTTGTTTTGAGGCGCCAGCCTCCTTATCTTTTTTGCCGAATTTAGGTAATTCAAGTGCCATAAAAAAGCCTCCAGAAATATATTCACGAAAAAGTGAGTTAACACCCGAAAGCCTCTTTCGGATGCAAAAGGGTGCAATTCACCCATAGTTATACTACACCACGTTTATAATAATACTACACATCAAGTAAATAATCAATAGTTTTTGGGTTTTCTGTTTAAAAATTTTCACCATTTTTTTATCAAAAATCACAATAAATTCACCTATATTAACAAAAATCCACACTACATTTGTATGTAAAACATTCTTCGTTAAATTCCTATCAAGCTTAGTGCTTTTTCGGAATTAAGTTCCCGGACAGACAACTAAAAAAGCTACGCAGAAAAATCTGCGTAGCTTCATAAAATTTATCTTCTCTTTTTGTGGTGGCTTCCGTAGTAGTAGGATGAGCCGTAATATCCGCCGTAACGGTTTGAGAAATAACCGCCCGCTTTTTCTGTGGCAACCTTGATGGCACCGCTGCCTGCACGGTTGTAAATGCAACCGAGAATTTCAGCCTTAGCTGTAACAAGGTCAGAAAGAGCGTATTCAATCTGGGGAATTGCAACTCTCTCCTCAGCAGTAACGAAAATGATTGTGTCTGTGTAGTTTGCAACGATGGCAGCATCGGCAACAACACCTGCGGGGGGACAGTCAACAATAACGAAATCGAAATTCTTCTTAGCTTCCTTAATGATGTCAGCCATAGCCTCTGAAGCAAGAGTTTCTGAAGGATCCTGAACTGCAGAGGAAGCAACAAGCATATAGAGGTTGAGCTTCTCGATGTATTTAACGGATTCCTCAAATTTCTTTCTGCCTGTAACGATGTCGTAAACACCCTTTTCGCCCTCGATATTGATACCGAGAGTTTTGCAAACGGCGGGTTTTCTGAGGTCAGCGTCTATAAGGAGAACTGACTTGCCGCTTTTTGCAAGAGAAAGAGCGATGTTAACTGAACAGGTAGTTTTACCCTCGCTTTCTGTTGAGCTTGTGATAGCATAAACAGAATAGCCTTTTTTGAGCTTGGTGTTTTCGATTTTTGTTCTGATAAGCTTGAAGGTTTCAATAAAGGGAAGACCAACGTTTTTATCAGTAATAAGAAGTCTGTTGTTCTGGTTTTTCTTTTTGTTCTTGATATCGGAAACGGTAGCAAGAATGTTGATGTTGAAGTTTGTTTTGATGTCTTCAGTTGAAAGGAGCTTGTTCTGGATTTTAGCAGTGATAAGAACTATGAGCACCGCAAGAGCCGCACCGAGAATAAGACCTGCCGCTGTGTAAATAAGAGTTGAAGAGTCAGATGCAAGAACAGCCTTTGTAGCATTGTCTGCAACCGTAACGTTAGCCGAGGGGAAAACGTCCTTTGAGAAATCTGCATACATGCTCTGGATAGCGGTTGAAATTGCGTAAGCAAGCTCGGGGTCACCCGTAGTAACGCTAACCTTCATAAGAGTTGAATCTGTAACAACCTCAACGCCGATAACCGCACGAAGATAACGGATGTCATACTCTTTGCCGGTGGTTGTTTTAACAATCTGCTGAACCTGTGAAACGAAGTCGTTACCGTTCTGGATAAGCTCCTTGAAGTTGTTTGCGATTGTAACAGAAGCCTGAGCATCACTGGCGCTGATAATGTTGCCGTTTGTGCCGAGCATCTCGGTATTCTTATTTGAAACGTTAAAAGTGATTTTTGAAACGTATTGCTCAGTGTATGTAACCTTGGCAATACCGAAACCTGCGGCGGCGAAAATGATTATGAAAATCATAATAAGCCACCATTTGCTGATTACCTGGCGTATGAACTTGAGAATGGGTTCAATGCCACGGTCCTCCTCTAAATTTCTTTTTTCCTCGTAAGCCATTTGATAAATCTCCTTTATGCTTTACTATCCATAGTATTTTATCACAAAAAACCTATTGCTACAATACCTTTTGACAATTTTTTTATACAGCCGAAAAGATTTGAATCCTTGCGATGTTCATATACCAACATCATCCATAAATCGGCGGTGGGCAGAAAAATCTACACCGTTTGCAGCAGAAACGTTTTTAGCCTCCTCTGTAATGCCCTTTGATGAAAAAACAGAGGTAAAAATTCTCACAATCCAGAAAAACGGCAACAAAAACGGCAGTTTTTCAAGAATTGCATATTTCTTTTTCATTGTCACAAAAGGCGGGAACAGCCTGTGCAGGAAATAAGAGGATTTTTTCTCAGAATACTCCCCTCTCATAATTCCGCTGAAGTATTGGTTTGTGTCGTTGCCGAAAACACCGCTGAGAATGACGTATTCTGCCATTTTCTCTGTTATTTCGTCATATTCCTCGCCCTCAAACCAACATCTGCAAAGCCTGTCCATACTCACCGAAAACCTTTCAAGACCAACGGATTTCAGGTTATTTTTAAGCTTTTCACCATCGCAAAGTGGCAATAGCTTTTTCATCAAAAAGTAGTGGTCAATGATATTTTTAATTCCCGTGCCCGAAACCTCGAAATGGTGCGCCGTGTGTGAAAGAATATAAACGTAAAAATCCTCGTCGGTCATATCAAGGGCGAAGCCGTCGTCGCTCTTCATTCGGTCAAAGGCACCCTTGTAATAATCGTAACCCTTGTCGTAATCATATTTAAGCTCTCTGTGAAGCTCAATATTGAAAAAAGGCTTCTTCATAAAACCCGTGTCCTTATCGTCACCAAAGGTTGTTTGCTCGTAGCCCTCATTCTTCAGAATTTCCTCTGCCTTGGCTATTTTTTCACCTTCAACAAAAACATCCATATCAAGCATAAACCTTGTCGAAGGCTCATTATGAAAGGCACAAACCTTTACACCCTTCAAAAAACAATGCTTTATTTCGCTTTTTGAGAACAAGCGTGATATTTTTTCAGTTTCAAGTCGGAGCGCCTCGTATCTTGCCGATGTTCTGAAAAGCTCTTTTTTGAATTTTGTCTTCACTTCATCTGGGGCACCTTCGCAACCGATAACCGCCCCTGTCACGTTTGACGCAACCCTATGGCTGAAGGCTAATTTATAAAGTTTCTCAAAATCCGTGCTTTGCGGAAATTCAAAATCCTCGCCCCTTATAACAGCGGCTATGGCTTTTACAAGAAGCTCGCCCGTTGCAAGCACGTTTTCAGTTGTAGCATTTTTATTTTCCATTTTTCAACCTGTATAACCTGTATCTTAATCTTCTCAATGGGTAGCGTGTGTTAATGTTCTTGAGATATTTCTCTTTATATTTCAGGTATTTTTCATCCTTTTCGGTGTCAATTTCAGCGCCGTTAATTATAAAAGCCCTTGCAACGGCAATTATATTCCCGTCAAAAATCCCTTTTTCCAAAAGGAATTGATTGTCACCGCACATTATATATTCGCCGTTTTCTTTGATTTTCACAACCCTGTGCAAAACAAAACTGCCGTCTTCCCTGCGATATAACGGCACGTCACCGATTTTCAAGGGCAACTGCGGTTTTTCAATTATGGCATAATCTCTGCCCTGTATAAGCAACGGAGTCATACTTGTGCCCGTTATAGGGAGCTTGAAAACCTCCCCCTGCGAAAATGCCGCCTCAATCACCGGCAACAATTCCGCCATATTAAATTTTGCCATTATATCACCTCGATAACCTCAACACTGTAGGGGCGGGTCTTGACCCGCCCGAAAACAACCATGCTTTATTTCCCAACGTATCGGGTTTGCCTCAATATAATCCCATATTTCATTATAATCCTTTTCATTTCTTATAACATGGTCAAAATATGACCGTTGCCAAACTATTAATTCATTGTTTATACAATGAATTTCTCTTGTAACCCCAGACTTAAATAAACCTATTATTTTTTCTAAACTGCTATGCTTAATTTCGCCAAGAGTTTCTTGCAATAATATCTCCTCATCGTCAGGTAAGGCATCACAACCAATAGTTATTAACATATGTATATGATTTGGCATAACGATGTATTTGTCAACTTTAACATCCCAATAACGTTCACCAATTTTCTCAACTTCCGACTCAACAATCTTTCCAAAACCATTCAACGAACCATTTGTCCAAAACAAATTACAATTATTATAGGTGCAAATTGTAATAAAATAGCTCCCCGATGAAGAATAATCATATTCACTAAGGCGAAGTTTCTTTCTCTTAGGTAACATTTTAATCATCCTTTTTTCACTTGCGGGACGGTCAAGACCGTCCCCTACGGTTTTTCAACAACCTCATTTCACCATAGTCTATCCGTTCCCTTATCCCTGCCCACAAGCCTATGGGTACGGATAAAGAAACATCATTTTAAAAATCTTGATTCTAAACTACACAAGCCGGGTTGCCCCGGCTTGCTGAATGTTTAATCTGATGTCATCTCACAACCCCGCCCGCCGGTGGCGGGGGGATTGCCAAAGTTTTCGGTTAAACCGACGGGTTAATTAATACCAACCGTCGTCGATGCTGCCGCTGCCCTTTGAAACAGTGAGAACATCCTCGAGCTCGAGTTCCATGATTTCGAGCTCAGGTGCTGTGTATTTTTTCATTATAAAAAATACTCCTTTCAATTGTGTAAAGTAATTGAATGTTACTGGAAATACTCGGATGGGTTAAACACAATGTCGCCCTGCCCAAGGCTATCTCCGGCTTGAATACCGCCGGAGGTTGTTCCGGGGAGAGTTGTAGTCGTGCTGCCCGCAGTTGTGTGAACAACCGATGATTTTGTGAGAACGTCTTCAAGAGAAAACTCCACAATTTCAAAATCCGGTACTACGTAAGCTTTCGAAATCATTTTAATTATGCGGGAATAACGTCAGCAGCTGTAACTGTAACAGGATCTGCATAACGAATTGTGCCGTTTGTGTATTTAACGTATGTTGTAACTTCATACTTATCTGTAGAAGATTTAGCAACGTTAGAGATGATTACACGGAAGTGGTATTCAGAGTTATCACCATTTACGTCGTAAACAAAGTTCTGTTCGATAGGCTCTGAAGCAGCTACGCCGTTAACCTTAAGAGTTGCACCAACAGCAGCAATGTTTGTTGATGTGCCCTTTTCATCGAATTCAATACCGATGTTAGCTGTCTTGAAACCGAATTTGAGACCAAGGTCGTAGTTAGCGCCGTTGGGTCTGTACTGGTTCTGAACATGGTAAACGGGAGATGCAGCTTTTGCAGTAGCTTCGCTCATGTTAATAGCAGCAAAATCGTATGTTGTAGATGTAACCTGAGCACTGGTCCAGTAGTTACATTTGAAGTAGTTTGAAGTGTAAGCGCCCTCAACAACACCGATGCTGTCTTCAGCAGTAAGTTCTCTTGTTGTAACAAAGCGGAGTGTGAAAACTTCACATTCTGAATCAACAGGGTAACCTGTCAATGCTTTGTAAGAACCACCTGAAAGGTATGTCTGCTGAACCTGAAGAGCTGAATCCCAGCCCTTAGCAGTATCGTTAGCATTAAAGAGAGCCATGATGTTGTTGGAAACTGTGCTTGTTGTTGTAACAGCACCTGAGGGGTTAAATACGTCTACGTATGAAGCACCCCAATCACGAGCGTCATTTGCATTAGCTTTTGTTGAATCAACTTTAAAACCATCTGTGTAAGCGATAGCAGTTGTAGCTGATGCCTGTCTGTATGTTGCTGCATCTACGCCTTCGGGAAGAACATAGTAGAATTTGAATTCAACGGGTGTTCCCGCAGGCATACCAACAACTGCGTTTGATTCTACACGAATACCAATGCTCTGGCCAGCAGTAAAATCAAGTGCAGAAGTTGAGAATGCAAACATAGACATGAGCATTACAACTACAAGTGCGAGGCTTAAAATTTTCTTGGACATTTTTAAGTGCCTCCTAGTAAAATTAAAAATTCAAATTATAAGTTAGCCATAGCGTATGCCTGAGCAATACGTCCGCCATAGCCGAGAAGGT
>JAZRPC010000103.1:0-11946 GCA_045649005.1 Acutalibacteraceae bacterium | reverse complement strand
GCTGGAGTTTTACATTGGGAAGATAATCTACTTCTTTGAGACCTTCAAGGAGTTTATCTGCATACTCAGTAATACGGAGATACCAAACGTCCTTGGACTTCTGAACGATATCACTGTGACAGATATCACACTTACCGCCCTGGGAGTCCTCGTTCGAAAGAACAACCTTACAGGAAGGACAGTAGTTAACAAGAGTTTTGTCACGGAAAACAAGACCCTTTTCAAACATTTTGAGAAAAATCCACTGAGTCCATTTATAGTAGCTCTCTTCAGTAGTGTCAACAACTCTTGTCCAATCGAAGGAGAAACCGACCTTTTTAAGCTGTGAAGAGAATTTTTCGATATTCATATCCGTAACCTTACGGGGGTGAATACCTGTTTTAATAGCATAGTTTTCTGTGGGCAGACCATAAGCATCAAAGCCAATGGGGAAAAGAACGTTGTAGCCCTGCATTCTTCTTTTTCTTGAAACAACCTCAAGACCTGAATAAGCCTTGATGTGACCAACGTGCATACCTGCACCGCTGGGATAAGGGAATTCTACAAGACCGTAGAATTTAGGCTTGTCTGAATTATCCTGTGCGTGGAAGACGCCTTCGTCTTCCCACTTTTTCTGCCATTTTTGTTCAACGGCTGAAAAATCGTATTTCATAAAATCCTATCCTTTCTGTATGTAAAACTGAGATTTACTTTCTCAGTTGTAATTTACCATATTCATTTTAGTTGCAGCCTGTTTTCGCCATTCTTAATCTAAAAACTGACTAACATCAATTTTCTTTGCATCCTCCCAGAGTCTTTCAAGATTGTAATAGTTTCTTGATTCTTCAAGGAAAACGTGAACAACAACGCCCTCGTATTCAAGCAAAACCCAGCCTGTTGCTCTGCCCTCGATGTGGTCGGGTGCGATACCCTCCTGCTCGAGCTGATATTCAACCTCATCCGCCAAGGAGCGAACGTGGGTGTTGGAGTTTGCTGTTGCAATAACAAAATAATCCGCAACTATTGTAAGCTCGTCTATTTTGATAACCTCAATATCTCTTGCTTTTTTATCATCAAGAGCTTTAACTATTTTTTTAACAACGTCAAGACTCATTGCTTTTCTCCTGTCTTTGTTTTTTCATTAGATTCAAAAGTGCGTCGTTATATGCATCTATTGTATCGGGATGCAACAAAACGCCTTTGTCTATCAAATCCTTTATAGTAAAAGCCAAGCCCTCAACAATAGCTTCGTCAAGGCTTCTCACGGCTTTTTCACGCATCACCTCAACGCCGTTATAATCCCTTTCATCGCTGATGAAATCTGCAATGAAA
This sequence comes from Acutalibacteraceae bacterium, assembly GCA_045649005.1. GTDB lineage: Bacteria > Bacillota > Clostridia > Oscillospirales > Acutalibacteraceae > DTU089. The sequence goes on along the minus strand of JAZRPC010000103.1, from coordinate 10,635 downwards.
ACGATTTTTTCAAGAAGCGACATATTTTTTCGCCCCGTTGTGTGATAGCGTACTGCATTTATAATATCCGCATCCGTTACGCTATATTCATTTTTTACGTATAATGAGCCACACATTGCATGGTAAAGCTTCGCAGAACTGATTTCACATTCTGAAAGCTCCATTGAATTACCAAGCATATATGAAAGCTGCTCGCCCGCAGGTGTATCTTTACAGCAATCGTGTATAAGCCCAGCTGTGTACGCTTTATTTTCATCCTCGCCATAGATTGCAGCAAGTTTTTTGGAAGCGTCTGCCACGTTAAGGGAATGAATGTAGCGGTTTTCGGACAATCTGTTTTTTAAAAGGAGTTTTAACTGTTCATCGGTTTTCATTTATACAACCCCTTTTCGAGAATATAGTCATAAACATCGCTTACAAGAAACTGTTTTTTTATATCATTACTTCCGCCACGGATGTCTGTGGAGCTGATTTCAAGTGGCTCCGCTTCGCAGAATAATATTCCGTCTTTCGGGAGCTTTAAGACATTTTCTGCAAAGCTACGCATTTGCACCATAAGATTATCTTTATCTTTTCTGCAAGCACAAACGAGCGTTGCAATATTCAGAATATCTTGGTATTTATACCATTTGTCAAAGGATAAAAGCATATCATCCCCCATAAAAAGGAACAATTCCGAATCCTTGTAAAGTCTTTTGATTTCATTTAACGTGTCAATGGTATAGCTTTTGCCACCACGCTTTATTTCAATATCCGAAATCTCAAAAAGTGGATCCGAAAAAGCAAGCCGGCACATGTTTAGCCTATCCTCTGCGCTTGCGCCGGAGGAGTTTTTAAATGGCGAAAGTGACGTGGGGATGATTATAACCTTTTCGGCACCGCACCGCTCTGCAAGATTTTTTGCAAGGTGCAGATGACCTTTGTGTGGTGGGTCAAAGCTACCGCCGTAAACAGCTATTTTTCTCATAATCAATAAAGTGTTACCGATTCCATTTCAAGATTGCCTCTGTATGAGGTTATCTTGATTTTAACTCTGTTAACCTCGGTGGGTGTTATTTTCACAATGCGCTTGTAGCCCACTATTCCACCTTCACCGATTTTTTTGAATTTGCCGTTGCCGTTATCTATGTAAACCTCAAACTCTTCAATATGTTGACCGTTTACAATGTGCTCCATCATAACGATTTTGTCAAACATATCCTTTTGAGAAAGTGTTATAACAAGCTCGGGCTCTTTGTCACCCTCAGCAGGTCTCCAGACCTTTGATTCGTCAGCATCAAAAAGGTTTGATGCATCATATTCGGGTGAAAGAGAAGATGAGGCTGTTATTGTGCCTATCTGTGAAACCTTGTAGTTGAACATTCTTCTGAGATCCATACCAAAGGCTTTAAGAATCTGCAAATCCATTTCAGCGAATTTGCCGTTTTTCATAGGCGGAACACCCAGCATCAAAGCACAGTTTGAACCAACCGAGCTGAAATAGAGCTTAAAAAGTCGGTCTTTTGTTTTGGCTGTGTATTCATCATCCTTGTGGTAATACCAACGGTCACGCATAGAAACAGAAACCTCACAAGGATACCAGATGAATTTATCATCCTTTTTTATTGCCTTTCTTGAGCCCAGATCACGTTCAAAAACTTCTTCTTTTTTGCGTTTTTTCTTGGGTGCTTCCTTACTGCGTGCCAAAGCGTTATAAATGCTGTGCTTTTCGGGGATAACGCTCCACTCATTTTCTCTGATAACTCCCCACTCGTTACCATACCAACGAACGTCGGGGCCAACAAGTGCAATTACCGCACCGGGCTGGCACTCTCTGACAACTTCATAATAGCCTTCCCAGTCGTATTCCTGAACGTTACCCATTTTGTCGGGCTCCGCCGCACCGTCAAAGCGAACGTAGAAAATATCGCCGTATTTTGTAAGAACCTCTCTGAGAAGCTTTTTGAAATAAACGTTGTACAATTCACCGCTGCCGTAAAGCTTGCTGTTACGGTCAAGGGGTGAAATGGCTATACCGAATTTGAGACCCTGGGCTCTGCATTCTTTTGAAAGCATATCCACGATATCTCTGTTGTCAGTTTCCCAGTTTTCTGCCGCATCAACGGTATAGCTTGTGTATTCTGAACTCCAAAGGCAAAAACCGTCGTGGTGCTTAACGTTAAGAACCATTCCGCCGAAACCTGCATCCTTGAAAAATGCTACCCACTCCTGAGCATCAAACTCTTCGGGGTTGAAGTTAATGGGATTAACCGAGCCATCAGTCCACTCGGTGTTAACAACCGTGGGAAGACCGAAGTTTATAAAGCCGTAAAACTCGGTTTTTTGCCAATTAAGTTGTCTTTCGGAGGGCTTGACCTCCGCCGCTATTTCATAGGGTTTCATTTTGAATTTACCTTTCGGATTATTTACCCTCGTCACAGTTGGTGGCGATAATATCAACACCGAGACCGAGAATATCTTTTATAACAATGTCGCCGATTTTAACGGGAGCTTTCACACAAGCAGCGTTTATAGCCTCCATACAATCGAACATTTTACCCTTGGGCACGGGGCCTGATGATTTAACAGGCACAACGGGGTGAACACCGCCGCAAACCTTAACGCTTGTTGTAAGGCTTCTCATAGGGTTGGTGATTTCTGTTCTGGCGTATGAGTCGCCACGCTTGCAGGTGTTGCCAATTACTGCAACAACCTCGCCGTTTTCAATCTCGACCTCAATGGGGCAACCCAAAGGACAGGATACGCAAATAAGACTTTTTTTCATTTTCTGTACCCTCCTTATTCTTCAACACGAACAACGATTTCGCTGTTTTCATTCATATTTTTAAGCATTTCGGGTGTGATAACAACGTTTTCCATTTCACCGGGGGCAAGCTTAACCTTTTTCTTTGATGAAAGAATATTGCCGTCACATTCAACAACAACCTTCGCACCCTTGTAAACCTGGCCTACACGGAAATAGAGCTTGAGGCTTTCCTCACCCTCAATATTGACTCTTTGGGGAACAATGTATCGAACACCGTTGATACCCTTGGTGTTAATGAACGTTCCGCCTTTTTTCTTGCCGAAAATGTAGTCTGCAGCACCTTTACCTGCAATCTGACTTTCTTCCGTAACGTAGTCAACAAGGTCATGAACCTGCAAAACGTTACCGCAGGCAAAAATACCGGGGTGAAGTGTTTCTCTGTATTCGTCAACAACGGGACCGCTTGTCACTCTGTCAAGCTCAACGCCCACGTCCTTTGAAAGCTCGTTTTCGGGGATAAGGCCAACGGAGAGAAGAAGTGTGTCACACTCAATATATTCTTCTGTGCCGGGGATAGGCTGAAGCTTTTCGTCAACGTTGGCAATTGTGACACCCTCAAGCCTTTCTTTGCCGTGGGTTTTAACAACCGTGCAGCTAAGGCGAAGCGGAATGCCGAAATCGTCAAGGCACTGAACAATATTTCTTGTAAGACCGCCGGAGTAAGGCATAAGCTCGCAAACAACCTTAACCTCTGCACCCTCAAGAGTCATTCTTCTTGCCATAATAAGACCGATATCGCCCGAGCCGAGGATAACAACCTTTTTACCGGGCATATATCCGTCAATATTAACATATTTCTGCGCTGTACCTGCAGTCATAATGCCTGCGGGTCTTGAGCCGGCAATTGAAAGTGCTCCTCGTGGTCTTTCACGGCAACCCATAGCAAGAACCACGGCGATTGCCTGGAACTGCATAAGCCCCTCTTTATTATTAACCGCTGTAACAACGTTTGAATCGGAAATGTTGAGAACCATTGTGTCTGTATAAACGTCGATATCTGTGTTCTCAACCTGTTCAATAAATCTGCCTGCATACTCGGGGCCTGAAAGCTCCTCACCGAAATAATGAAGGCCGAAGCCTGTGTGAATGCACTGTTCGAGAATACCGCCGAGAGTTTCTGCTCTTTCCAGGATAACTATTTTTTCAACGCCCTCTTCCTTTGCTTTGAGGGCCGCAGCCATGCCGGCAGGGCCGCCGCCGACTACTACTAAATCATAATTCAACATCGCACCCTACCTCCTTACTTTGTTTTGTGGTACATAATTTTCGACTCGCCGCCGAATTTTGTGATTTCGTTCATTTCAACGCCAAGCTCTCTCGCAAGGATTTCAACAACCTTGCTACCGCAGAAGCCGCCCTGGCATCTGCCCATACCTGCTCTTGTTCTTCTCTTAACACCGTCAACGTCACGGGCACCTGCAGGAGCGTGGATAGCATCGAGGATTTCACCCTCTGTTATTGTTTCGCAACGACAAACAATTCTGCCGTAGGCTTTATTTTTCTCAATGAGCTTTGCTCTTTCTTCCGTGCTCATGTGACGGAAGCGTACAGGCTCGGGTCGAATGGGGTCAAAATCCGATTTTTTAGTAAACCCGCCTGAAAGCTCGTTCATAATGCCGTCAATCATCTCTGCGATAGCGGGAGCGGATGAAAGACCGGGTGACTCGATACCTGCGGCATTAATGAATTTTTTATTAACCTCAGATGAGCCGATAACAAAGTCATCGCTTGTGGGATGAGCACGGTTACCGCTGAAGGAGGTAATAGCATTTCTCAATGAAACGGCGGGAACACTCTTTATAGCATTAACATAGATTTTGTCAAGACCGATAGGAGTTGTAGCAACATCGTCGCCGCTGTCAATATCCTCAGCAGAGGGGCCGACAATAAGGTTGCCGTCAACTGTTGGGGAAACAAGAACACCCTTGCCCATTTTTGAGGGGCATTGGAAAATAGTTCTTGAAACAAGTGAGCCCTGAGATTTGTCAAGAAGATAGTAGTCGCCGTGGCGAACAACTATTTCTATTGAGTTGTCACCGATAAGTGAAGCAATTTCACCGGAATGGACACCTGCACAGTTGATTACGTATTCGGCTGTGATTTCACCGAGAGATGTTGAAAGTTTAAATTCATCATCAACATAGTCGATAGCGGTTACTTCGCAATTCCTCAAAAATTCCGCACCGTTTGAAACTGCATTTTCAACACCTGCAATAGTGAGCTCATAGGGACAGACTATTGACGATGTGGGAGCAACTAACGCACCAACTGCGGTTTCGCCGATATTGGGTTCAAGCTCGTTAAGCTCGTCCTTGCCGATAACTCTCAACTCAGGAACGCCGTTTGCAACGCCCCTTTCAAGAAGCTCGTTAAGGTGGGGCATTTCTTCATCAGAAAACGCAACTACCAGAGCACCGTTATTTTTTAAAGGAACGTTTAATTCCTTACAAGTTTTTTTCATCAGCTCAACACCACGGACGTTGAGTTTTGCTTTGAGCGTACCGGGTACCGCATCGAAGCCGGCATGCACAATAGCGCTGTTAGCCTTTGTTGAGCCCATTGCACAATCGTTGCAACGTTCAAGAAGTGCAACCTTGATGTCGTATTTCGAGAGTTCTCTTGTAATAAGCGAACCAACTACACCTGCACCGATAACAGCAACATCGTACTTCATCAGAAACATCTCCTAAAAACAAAAAATTAATCAGTTTATTATAGCACAGCACAAAGCGAAAAATCAAGTGCATATATAATGTTTTGTACCTTGTTTTTTGTTAGAAAATAGTGTAAAATAACAAGTTGCAGGTTGAGAGTAGCAAGTGGCAAGTTTCGGGACCTGCGGTCGGCATTTATAATTTGAAATTCGGAATGTACGGTGATACGCTATCTATTCAAAAATCACACGTCATATTTTTCCGGTTTGTAAAAATAAACTTTCAAAAAGCTGTTGTTTGTAAAACTTTAAAATATTCGGAAACGAAGTTTCCCCGAAATTTGCCACTTGCCATTTGCCACTTGCCACTTAATTTTAAAATTTACCAACGAGGTACTCAAAATATGATTAACCCTAATAAAAAGCCTGAGCTTCTCGCCCCTGCGGGGGATATGAATTGTCTTATCGCCGCCGACCGTTTCGGTGCAGATGCGGTGTATATAGGCGGCCCTCTTCTTCAGCTAAGAGCCGAAAAATCGGCATTTTCAGAAGAAAATATCGACTCAGCCGTAAAGCTGTTGCATTCAAAAAACAAAAAGCTTTACGTAACAGTAAACAGCTTCACAAAAAACAGCGAAATCGAGCCACTCAAAAGCTATGCAAGAACTCTTTACGGCTTGGGTGTTGATGCGGTTATTGTGTCCGATATCGGTGCTGTCAGAACAATTAAACAGGCAGCCCCTAACCTTGAAGTGCACATCAGCACACAGGCGAACTGTTGCAACTACGCTTCTGCTCTTGCATACCACGAAATGGGTGCTTCACGAATTGTTATCGCCCGTGAAATGACTATTGACGAAATTGCCGAAATGCATGCAAAAATCCCCGAAGAGCTTGAGCTTGAAGCCTTTGTTCACGGTGCTATGTGTATGGCATATTCGGGCAGATGCCTTATTTCTTCATACATGAACGGCAGAAGCGGCAACAGGGGCGAGTGCACTCAGCCCTGCCGTTGGGAATATTACCTTGTTGAAAGAAACCGTCCAAACGAATATATGAAGTTGGAGGAATACCCTGACCATTCGGCACTTCTTTCATCCCACGATATGAAAGCAATCGGCTTTTTGGACAAGCTTGCAGATGCAGGCATTGACTCCTTTAAAATCGAGGGCAGAATGAAAACCGAATACTACGTTTCACACGTAGTCAATGCCTACCGCAGAGCTATTGACAAATCCGCTCCCCTTGAGCTTTTAGAAGAAGAGCTCGGTGCAATAAGCCACCGTCCCTACAACAGCGGTTTCTATTTCGGAGAGCTTGTTCACAACCACAAAAACGACGGGCTTTACCATTGGGATTGCACCTTTGCCGGCGTTGCTCTTGACGATTGCAAGGACGGAAAGCTGCTTATACAGCAAAGAAATTTCTTCAAATTGGGTGATACGGTTGAGGTCCTCTCCCCCGATTCATTCGGTATGAAATTCACCGCAACAAAAATCGTAAACGAAAATGGCGAAGAATGCGAAAGCGCCTGCCACCCGCAGGAAATTCTCACACTCGACTGTGATGCACCCGTAAAAAAAGGTGACATCTTGAGAATAAGAACAGCAAAACAGGAAATAATTACAAATATATGAAAAACTTTGAAATTCTCGCCCCCGTTGGCGGAGAGCAACAGCTCTATGCGGCTGTCAGATGCGGCGCAAATGCCGTTTATCTCGGTGCCGGCAACTTCAACGCACGAAGAAATGCCGAAAACTTTGATGCTCTGTCACTTAAAGATGCCGTAAAATATTGTCATCTGCGCAACGTCAAGGTTTACGTAACCTTGAACACGTTGGTTTTCGACAAAGAGCTTTGCGAGCTTTACGACACCGTAAAGGTAATAGCAAAAAGTGGCGCCGATGCCGTTATAGTGCAGGATTTTGCCGCTGTCAGAGCAGTTAAAGAAATCTGCCCACAGATGGCTTTACACGCCTCAACACAAATGGCTGTGCACAACGTATCAGGTGCACTTTTCCTTGAAGAGCTCGGTTTTTCAAGAATAGTTGTTGCGAGAGAGCTTTCTCTTGACGAAATAGAAAAAATTAAAACCGCAACCAAAGCAGAAATTGAAGTGTTTGTTCACGGCGCCCATTGTATGAGCGCCTCGGGCAACTGTTACCTTTCTGCCATACTCGGTGAAAGAAGCGGCAACAGGGGTCTTTGTGCCCAAGGTTGCCGACTCAACTGGAAAAACAGCCACAACCGTGAATATGCCTTATCACTCAAAGATATGTCATATCTTGATGAAATCAATGCTCTTACGGATATTGGTATTGATTCCTTTAAAATTGAGGGCAGAATGAAGCGCCCCGAATATGTTGCGGCGGCTGTTACCTGTCTCAAAGAAGCTATTGACGGCAAAAAATATGACAAAGAATCGCTCAGAAGTGTTTTTTCGAGAAGCGGGTTTACAAGCGGATATTTAAAAGCAAGGCGTGACACATCAATGTTCGGCTACAGAAGCAAAGAGGACGTTACTGCCGCACCCTCGGTATTGAAATCGTTGGCAGAGCTTTATAAAACAGATATCCGACCTTTGGAAATTTCTGCTGTATTGATACTCAAAAAGGACGTGCCCTGTTCTCTGAGCTTCACCTATAACGACAAAAGTGTAACTGTTTACGGCGAAATCCCCCAGGAGCCGAGAACAGCGCCATTATCGGAAGAAATAGCTCACCGCAATCTTTCAAAGCTGGGTGACACACCATTTACCCTCGGCGGTCTTGTTTTCCGCAACCCCGACTCCCTTACCCTGCCCGCTTCTGCAATCAACGGTGTGCGAAGAGAAGCGGCAGAAAAGCTTGCTGAAATCATCAGCGAGCCGAAATATAAAATCAATGATGTAAAGACATCTCTTTCTTCATTTTCCGCACCATCAAAAACACCCAAAACACGTATTCGTCTTGAAAAAATCTCGCAGTATTGTGAAGAATTTGAAGATTGCGAGTTTATAATTCTTCCCATTGATGAAATACTTAAAAACAGTGATGAAATCTGCGACCTTCCCGTGAAGATAATCGCCGAGTTACCGGAGCTGATTTACCCCAAAAAAGAAAATGAACTCACAGAAAAGCTTGACGCTATAAAGAAAATGGGCATCACCCACGCCGCAACAGGTAACATCGGAGCTTTAAAAATCCTCAAGGATAATGGCTTTAAAATCCACACAACCCATGCCCTTAACGTAACAAACTCTTACTCGGCGGATTTTTATTCTCAATACGCAGAGGATGAAACACTCTCATTTGAGCTTACGGAAAAGGCGGCAAAGAATATAAATTCAGACAAAAAAGGTGTTTACGCCTACGGTCATCTGCCCCTTATGCTTATGCGTGCTTGCCCGCAGAGAGGTGCAAACGGTTGCGGCAACTGTAACGGAAACGCACACCTTACCGACAGATTGGGAATTAAATTCCCGTTGATATGCAAAAACAAGGAATTTACCGTTCTTTATAACAGCGTACCTTTATACATAGGTGACAAGGACCTGTCAGGCTTTGATTTTTGCACCTTGTATTTCACAACCGAAAACAAACAGGAATGCCTCGGTATTTTCAAGGCATTCCGCAATAACACTACAATCAACGGCAAAAAAACAAACGGTCTCTGGAATCGTGAATTAATCTGATTGCCGAAAGGAGTTGATTTTACGAAGCAGAAAACCGCTATCATAATCGGCGCAGGCCCCGCAGGTCTTACCGCCGCCTATGAATTACTCAAAACAACAGACATCATCCCCATCATTTTTGAAGAAAGCGACCACATCGGCGGAATATCCCGCACGGCTGAACACAACGGCAACAGAATGGATATCGGCGGTCACAGATTTTTCTCAAAAATCGATGAAATCAACAACATCTGGCAGACGCTTATGCCAATACAGGGCGAGCCGTCTTATGATGATATAAAAACCGGGACTCAGAAAAATCTTTCACTTTACGGGCCCGACCCCGAAAAGGAAGATAAAGTGCTTCTTCTGAGAAACCGAGTTTCGAGAATATATTATCTTAGAAAATTCTTCGATTACCCCATTTCCTTGAAGCCCGAAACATTTATAAATATGGGGCTTGCAAGAACGCTCAAGGCGGGCTTCGGCTACGTTTATTCCTGTGTTGCAAAAAAAGAGGAAACCTCGCTTGAAAACTTCTATATAAACCGTTTCGGCAAGCCTCTTTATGAAATGTTTTTTGAGGATTACACCGAAAAGCTTTGGGGAATAAACCCCAAAAACATCTCCGCCGATTGGGGTGCACAGCGAGTAAAAGGTCTTTCCCTGACCAAAGCCGTGCTCAACGTAATTACAAAGCCATTCAAAAAAGGGCAGAGCGTTGAAACGTCGCTTATCGAGCAATTCTATTACCCCAAAAAGGGTCCCGGTCAGCTTTGGGAAGCGATGGCAGGGCACATTGAAGCAAGCGGCGGTAAAATTGTTCAGAATGCCTGTGTGAAAAAAGCCATTCTGAACGACGGCAAAATCTCACACATCTGCGTTGAAACCGATGAGGGAACAGCCCAATTCAAGGCTGATTACTACATCTCAACAATGCCCATTAAGGACCTTGTAGCCGGGATGGAGGACACACCACCCGAAAACGTAAAAGAAATTGCAGAAAATCTCCCCTATCGTGATTTTATAACAGTCGGCCTTTTGGTAAACAAGCTTCAGCTTGAAAACAAAACCAATCACAAAACCCTTTCCGACATTGTCCCCGATTGTTGGATATACATTCAGGAAAAGGACGTAAAGCTGGGCAGATTGCAGATTTTCAACAACTGGTCGCCCTACATGGTAAAAGACCCCGACAACACTGTGTGGATAGGGCTCGAATATTTCTGCAACGAGGGTGACACCCTTTGGAATATGTCTGACGATGACTTCATCAGCTTCGCCGTTGACGAGCTTGAAAAAACGGGAATCATCAACAAGGAGGACGTTCTTGACAGCACCCGCATCAAGGTAAAAAAGGCTTACCCGGCATACTTCGGTGCTTATGAAAGGTTTGATGAGGTCAGAGAATTTCTTGACACTGTCCCCAACCTTTACTGCATCGGCAGAAACGGTATGCACCGCTACAATAATATGGATCATTCTATGCTCAGTGCCATTGAAGCTGTAAGATGTATCAAAAAT
>JAZRPC010000102.1:0-4717 GCA_045649005.1 Acutalibacteraceae bacterium | reverse complement strand
GGATTTCAGAAGCCATAGCTGCTGAGTGAGTCATACCGGAGCAACCGATTGTTTCAACAAGAGCTTCCTGGATAACACCTTCTTTAACGTTAAGTGTGAGCTTGCAGGTACCCTGCTGAGGTGCACACCAACCGATACCGTGAGTAAAGCCGGAAATGTCTTTAATTTCTCTTGCTTTAACCCACTTTGCTTCTTCGGGGATAGGAGCAGCACCGTGAGCAGCACCCTGAGCGATGGGGCACATTGTTTCAACTTCATGTGAATACTTCATTGAATTTTGACTCCTTTCGGATGTTAATTTTTTACCAAACATTATTTTATTACATATTCCCCCACAAGTCAAGTATAATAGTTGCCAAGCAGTTGACAAATTAATGTGCCATAATTCGACAATTTTATTAATTTTACATAAAGGGACTTGAATTTTAGAATATTAATTATATAATAATATATTGGTTAATTTTGTGGGTCCAGATGTATATATTTATTATGCACCCAATCTTTTGAACTCCTCAGAGGTACACATGGTATTTTCAAGTCTTTTATTTATCTATGCGTTTTTCCCCTTGTGCCTTATTGCGTATTCACTAACAAAAGGCATAACCGGTAAAAACATAATACTTCTTGTTTTCTCGCTCCTGTTTTACACCTGGGGCGAGCCTGTGTACGTTCTTTTACTTATATTTATGACCTTTGCGGATTGGATTGCGGCAAAACTTATTGAAAAACAAAACACAAAAAGAAAAAAACAACTGATTCTTGCGGTTGCCTGCATAATAAACCTGGGGCTCATCGGTTATTTCAAGTACACGGGCTTTGTGCTCTCCAACATTCAAGCCATTTTCGGTATACCTGAAATAATTCCGAAAATAGCCTTGCCCATAGGTATATCATTTTATACATTTCAGCTTCTTTCATACGTTATCGATGTTTACAAGGGCGAAGTGCCCGCACAAAAAAACTTTTTCTGGCTATTGCTTTACTCAAGCCTCTTTTATCAATGCATAGCCGGTCCCATTGTCAGATACAGCGACGTTCAGCGTGAAATCACACAAAGAAAAATTTCCCTTTCTGAAGTTTCACAGGGCATATCAAGATTCACAACCGGTCTTGCAAAAAAAGCACTTATTGCAAACACCTGCGGTGCACTCAGTGACCAGTTGCTTGTATCAGATGCACTTATGAGTTCATCGCCTGCCACCGCTTTGGCGGAGCTTTCAACCGGTAGCGTAGCGGGCTTGTGGTTTGGTGTGCTGTTCTATATGCTCCAGATTTATCTTGATTTCTCTGCCTATTCAGATATGGCAATCGGTATGGGTCTGATGGTGGGCTTCCACTTTAAAGAAAACTTCAATTACCCCTATACTGCAAAATCTGTTACCGATTTTTGGAGAAGATGGCACATCTCTCTGAGTTCTTTTTTCAGAGATTACGTTTACATCCCCTTAGGAGGCAACAGAAACGGCTCCCTGAAGACTTATCGCAACATTCTTGTTGTGTGGTTTCTCACAGGTCTTTGGCACGGAGCAAGCTGGAACTTTATTTTGTGGGGCTTGTTTTTCTGTGCATTCCTTGTTGTTGAAAAGCTCGGACTGTTGAAGCTACTCGCCAAAATACCCGCATTTTTCAGCCGTGCATATCTTCTTATTGTTGTTTTCTTCGGTTGGATTCTATTCCGATTCTCTGATTTCACCTATATCCCCGTTGTTATTAAAGGGCTTTTCGGTTTAAACGGAAACGAATTTCTTGATTTTGAAACAAAAACGCTTCTTCTCAGCAACGTTTTCTTTATTATCGTTGCTGTTTTCTCGGTGACACCCATCATAAAACACGTTTCCGATTTTCTTAAAAACGGTGAAAAGGGCTCTGCTAAAAGAATCATTTACTCAATCCTTTCGGTAGCGTTCCCCATAATTCTTCTTTTCCTTTCAACCATCGCTCTTGTGGGCGATGCATACAACCCATTCTTATACTTCCAATTCTGACAAAACTCCACGGAGGCTTTTAAATGATTTACGATAAACCACGTGACATTAACCTCAGGGTTATTCCGTCATTTGGCTCACACAAGAGCGGTTACGTAAAAAACAAAACAAAAACCACCAAAACTACGATTTTAAAAACCGTAGTCTTTTTCGTCGTGCTTTTTGTCGGCACAGCTCTCGCCTTTATGATACCCCTTCGCCCCACTTATTCGGCATCCGAAAAGCGAAACCTCAAGGAGTTCCCGGAGTTTTCAGTTGATGCACTTGTAAGCGGCAGCTATTTTGACGATATCGGCACGTGGTTTTCAGATACCTTCCCCTTCCGTGAACAGTTAACAAGGCTGAACACCACAATCAAGGATTTTTCGGGCTTTGACACAATAGCTATACACGGTGATGTTGAGGTTGGCGATGATATCCCCGACGTGCCGTTTGAAAACAATGTTACGCCACAGCTTCCCGCACCACAGGTGCCAAATACGCAACCGCCTGTGACTCAGCCACAGTTACCCTTGCCCCAGGATGAAGAAGCGCCCGACATCAAAACACAGTCTATGGGTGCAATATTAGTTGCGGGCAACAGCGCCTATGAATACTACAACTTTTCAAACACTCTTGCACCGGCATTCATAAACGCTGTAAACAACATTAAGGGTGCCTCCGGCGGAAAATCGAACGTCTATGCAATGGTTGTGCCAACAAGCATCGACATACAACTAAATGACGTTATAAGAAAAGACATCAACACCTCTGACCAGAAAAAGGCTCTTGATTATTTCAACGCTTCTTTCAAGGATATTACGGCAATTGACGGCGTATATGAAGCAGAGCGACTTCACAGAAGCGAATACACCTATTTCAGAACAGACCACCATTGGACGGCTCTTGGTGCATACTACGCTTACGAACAATTTGCATACAAAAAAGGCATCCAACCCGTTGCTTTGTCTGAATATGAAAAAGTAACGTTTGACGGTTTCTTGGGCACGTTTTATGCAAGCTCCGGCCAAAGTGAGGCATTGGGCAAAACCCCCGATACCGTTATTGCATACGAGCCCATTAACGACGTTACCTGCACAGTTCAGGAATCAGACGGAAAAGCATTCGACTGGAAGGTAATCAGCGACGTTAACGACTATGACGACAGCATGAAATACCTCACCTTTATCGGTGGTGACCAGGCTGTTGTCACACTCGAAAACAACGACCTCGAGGATGGCGAAACCTGTGTTGTTATCAAGGAAAGCTACGGTAACGCTTTTGTGCCGTTCCTTATCCCCCACTACAAAACAGTTTACGTTGTTGACCCCAGACACTACAAGGGAACACTCAGCGGATTCGTCAGCGACAAAGAGGTAGACGACATTCTTTTCATCGCAAACATTTCAACCACAAGAAACAGCATTTATATTGATGCATTGGATAAATTTGTAAAATAATGGAATATATCAACAACTTCAAAAAAGGTATCAAAGACGGCTTGCCCATATGCATCGGGTATTTTTCAGTATCATTTGCTTTTGGCATTTTCGCCGTTGAAAACGGCTTGAGCACCTGGCAAGCGGTTATTATTTCTCTGACAAACCTGACATCTGCCGGTCAGCTTGCGGCTGTGCCGATTATTGCAGGCGGCGGAACGATGTTTGAGCTTGCTGTTTCCCAGCTTGTTATAAACTCAAGGTATTCGCTGATGTCTGTTTCATTGGCACAGAAGCTTTCACAAAAGCTAAGACTTCCTCAGAAATTACTTGTTGCTTACGGTAACACCGATGAGATTTTCGCAGTCTCTGTTTCAAACCGTGGTGAGCTTGGATTCAGATATATGCTTGGAATTATTCTTCTCCCCGTTCTTGGATGGACAAGCGGCACACTTGTCGGTGCAATTGCCGGAAACGTTCTGCCACCCATAGTTACGGCGGCATTAGGTGTGGCAATATACGGTATGTTTATTGCGATTGTTGTACCCGTTGCCAAGAAGGAAAAATTCACCGCATTGTGCGTGCTTCTTGCAGTCGCTTTAAGCTGTGCATTCAGATACATACCCGCACTTTCAAAAATCCCCTCGGGCTTCACGGTTATAATCTGCGCCGTTATTGCAAGCGCTTTGTTCGCAATAATCGCACCTGTTAAAACAGAAGACACCCCCGAAAAGGAGGTTGATAGCGTTGGATAACACACGTTTTATAACAAGCCTTCTTGTTATGGCAGTGGTAACCTATCTTGTGCGAATGATACCGCTCGTTCTGATTAAAGAGAAAATCAAAAACAGGTTTTTATTATCATTTCTGCACTACATCCCCTACACGGTGTTAAGCGTTATGACAATACCAGCCATATTTTACGCCACCGACAGCATAATAACCGCCGCAATAGGCTTCGCCGTTGCTGTGGTTGCCTCACTTTTCACCGACAGCCTTGTTAAGGTTGCTTCACTCTCCTGCATAGGTGTTTTAATTGCAGAAATCGTTATGAAATACATTTAAACAAACAATTCCCAAGGGGCTGTAAAAAAACGAACGTTTTTTTACAGCCCCTTTTTAGGGGTTAGGAAAAAAATGCAGAACGGACAAACCGAGCAAAAACAAGGCTTCAGACTTGTTTTTGTTTGACCGAAGGCGTACAAAGGTACAGGGAGCGTAAACAAGAGATTTATTAGGTTTAAATTTAAGATTTTCCGTTAATACTTTATGAAAACACACCGTAGGCGTCAGCCTAACGGTGTGTTTATCATT
>JAZRPC010000101.1:0-9188 GCA_045649005.1 Acutalibacteraceae bacterium | reverse complement strand
CAGGACAACGACTGGACAACAAACCACCGCTTCTGGTCAATCGGCCACGACTCCTCCTGCCCCGACGAAAGAGAGGTTCAGCTTGTTAACGACCTTAACGACGCACTCCCCGAGGCAGACGTTTTCCACAGCACACTCCGTGAAATGGAGCAGGGCATCATTGACAACTTCAAGGCAGATTCACCCGTTCTCAAGGGTGAAATGCGTGACCCCTACACAAAGGGTAGCGTCAGCGAGCTTTGTGGCTGGATTCTTTCCGCAAGAACATACATCAAGCAGGAAAACTTTGACACTGAAAGAAGACTTATAAACTACGCAGAGCCCATGGCTGTTTTCGCATCTCTTTCAGGTGCACCCTATCCGCAGAACTTCATTGACCTTTCATATAACTACCTTCTTCAGAACCATGGTCATGACTCTATCGGCGCTTGCGGACGTGATGTTGTTTATGAAGACGTAATGTCACGCTACAGACAGTCAAGAGAGCTTTCAATGTGCGTATTTGAGCGTGCATTTATGGATATTGCAGGCGATATCGACCTCAAATCCTTCAGCCGTGATGATGTTGCGGTTGTTCTCTTCAACCCCGCTCCCTTCAAGAGAACCGAAACTGTTAACCTCAGACTTGAAATCCCCGCTGAGTGGAAAGCAGACAGCTTCGAAATTCTTGACACAGACGGTAGCAAAATCAAATATCAGGTCATTTCCACAAACAAGGAAAATGCACAGATTATTCAGAATCCCAACGACACTGCAAACGTTCTTCACACCCAGCAGTATCTCATTGCCGCAGAGGTTAAGAACGTTCCCGCAATGGGCTACAAAACACTCAAGGTTCGTCCCCTTTACAACGTTCGTGCAACAACACCCGTTACACTTGTTAAAGCAACAAACGTTATGGAGAACGAATATCTCAAGGTCAGCTTCAACCACAACGGTACCTTCAACGTTGTTGAAAAAGAAACAGGCAGAGAGTTTAAAAACCTCGGCTATTTCAAAGACAGCGGCGAAATCGGCAACCCCTGGCAGCACGTTGCTCCCGAAACAGACGAAACATTTACAACTCTCGGCGAGCAGGCAAACGTTACACTTCTCAGACAGGGTGAGTTTGAAACAACCTTTAAAATCACAATGCGTTGGGAGCTCCCCGAAAAACGTTCATTCGATGAAAAATCAAGAAGCGAGCACAAGCTTCCCGTTGACATTGAAAGCCTTGTTACTCTTCGCAAGGGTGCAAAATTCGTTGAGATTGAAACAACAATAAACAACCGCTGTGAGGACCACTATCTTCAGGTTGGCTTCCCCACAGGCATCAAGGCAAAATACGCTGATTCTCAGGGTCAGTTCGACGTTGTTTCAAGACCTATTGCGGCTCCCGATTATTCACTTTATGACGAACCGCCCATGACAGAGCACCCCATGAACTCCTTTGTCAGCATCAACGACGGCGTTAACGGTGCGGCTCTTCTCAACACAGGCCTCAAGGCATACGAAGCAGCAGACGACGAGGACGGCACACTTTACCTTTCACTTATCCGTGCATATCCCCTTCGTATATGTGTTACTAAGGATATGCAGAACTATTCCGATTGGGACAAGGGCTCACAGTGCATCGGCAAAAACACCTTCCGCTATGCATTTATGCCTCACAAGGGTAACTGGGAGGATGCAAACGTATGGCAGGAAAGCGAACGCTTCAACCTTTACCTCACAATCGGTCAGATTGCTCCCACAGACCACGGCAAGAATCCCCTTGACCACTCATTCCTTGAGCTCAGGGATGAAAACCTTAACGTCAGCGCAATCAAGAGCAGTGAGGACGGCACAGGCTACGTTGTCAGACTCTTTAACCCCTCTGACAAGGCTGTTAAAAATGCCATCCGCCTCAACGGTAACATTGCCCCCATTGAAAAGGCTCAGTCACCCGTTGAAAGACAAAAGGCAGAATTTGAATTGCCCGCATACTCCGGCAAAGAGTGGAAGGAAATCAAGCTTGTTACTCTTGAAGAGCTTGACGAAAAGCCCCTCACAGTTGACAAGGACGGTTTCGCAGAATTCGAAATCACAGGCAAAAAGATTCTTACAATCAAATTTGTCGGCTAAAAACACAACACATCTATCTGCACCAATGCAGATAGATGTGTTTTTTCTTTATGTATTGAAAACAACTTGCTAAAGTGTTAAACTTGTTCATATAACAAAATGCGACAGGGTGATTTTATGACTAAAAAACAGCGTGCAGAAAAGGTTTGCGAGCTTTTGAAAAAAGAATATCCCGAGGCTGTTTGCCAGCTTAATGCCGACACTCCTTTTCAGCTTCTTGTTGCAACAAGGCTTTCTGCCCAATGCACCGATGCAAGGGTGAACCTTGTTACCCCCGCCCTTTTCAAGAAATACCCCACCGAAAACGAGCTTGCCGAGGCAGAAATTGAAGACGTTGAGAAGCTTATTCATTCCTGCGGCTTTTATCACGGCAAGGCACGTGACCTTGTTGGCATGGCAAAGGCTGTACGTGACGTGTACAGCGGCATTTTGCCCGACACCATTGAGGAATTAACAACTCTTCCCGGTGTTGGCAGAAAAACTGCCAACCTTATCGTGGGCGACGTTTATAAAAAGCCTGCCGTTGTTGCCGACACCCACGTTATCAGAATAACCAATCTTCTCGGCCTTGTGAGTGGCACAAAAGACCCGAAAAAGGTTGAAGAGGAGCTCAAAAAAATCCTCCCGCCGGAGGAAAGCAACGATTTCTGCCACAGAATTGTTCTGCACGGGCGGGCAGTCTGCATTGCACGCAGACCGAAATGTGTCGAATGTGTTTTAGGCGACATTTGCAAAAACAGACCGAATAAATAATATGAGGTGTTTATGAAATACACTTTAAAACGAAAAATATATATCATCATTTCTGCCGCCGCACTACTTGCCGTTTTAGTTACCATTTTTTACCTTTCAGCACAAACGGCAAAGGAATCCTCAGGCACAAGCGGGGGCTTGATTTCTTGGCTGAAGGATGCTCTGAACATTGAATTTTCACAAGACTTTATAAGAACCGTTGCACACATGTGCGAATTTGCGGGGCTGGGGCTTCTTGTGCAGAATATGGAGTTTTCTTTAAAAAGCAAAACGAAGCCTCTGCTTTGCGTACTTCTCAGCTGGGCTTATGCCTGGACGGATGAAATCCACCAGATTTTTGTTGACGGCAGAGCCTTTCAGCTTTCCGATTTATTTGTTGACCTTGCGGGAATAATCCTCGGTGTTGCGGCATTTAACATTGTTTACATATTAATAAAAAAGAAAAAATCAGTTAGTCCTTAACGTGACTAACTGATTTTGCTTTTACTGATATTCACCTTTGGTTACGGTTATCAAAGAAATGAGGTTGTAGCCTGTTTCCGTCTCCTTAAGGGTGATGTCTGCGTATTTGTCGGGCTGGGTGGCAGAAAGTGTGCCATCCGGCGAAACCTCAACGCTGTTGGTTCCGACGTAACCGACTCTTAGAACAACAAGTCCGCCTGTTTTTTCAACGGATTCAATTCTGGCTGTAAAGGGTGGTGTGACACCTGTCAGCGGAACTGTATAGGTTTTTGTTTTTGCGTCATAAATAAACTCATAGCCGTAGCCGATAACGCTTGCGTGAATCATCGACACGTCTGCACCGAACATTTTAAGGTGATATGCTTCAACGTCCGCCGCCGGAACAATCAAGCCCTTTTCGGTTACGTTATATTCGCCCGTTTTCACGCCGTCTGTGAGCAAAGTGCACAGGGCGATGTTGAGAAGCGTTGATTTATCTGCCTTTGTTATGTCCGAAAACGGGTCAGGGTCAACGCCCACAACCCAAGTGAGAAAATCTGCATATTCGGTGTAGTCAACCTCTTCCTCCTTGGCACTAAATTCGTCAAGGGCGAAATTGACTATGCTGACAACACCTGTAATTGCAAGCGAAAGAACAAGCAGACCGATTAAAAACGGCCACTTTTTTCTCTTTTTTACTTTTACAACTTCGCTCATATTTTTTACCTGCTGTATTTCTTTCTGTTACGCTCGGTGCGTCTTTCCAACGCTTCACGGCGCTCTCTTTCCTTCTGACGGTTTCTTTTTTCAGCCGCCTTTTGTCTGAGCAAAAGGTTTATTCTGAAAACTACGATTGTTCCGCCAATAACCTGAACAATGTCGCAGCCGGTTGCCTCAGCAAGCTTTTGCGCCATTTCTTTGGGTGTTTCGGGGGCTGTTTCAAGGTGAACCTTTATTTTAAAAAGCTCCCTTGTGTTAAAAGTGTCTTCTATCTGTGCAATTACGGCATCGGTGACGCCCTCTTTACCTATCTGAAAAATGGGGTCAAGGCCGTTTGCCTCTGCACGAAGCTTTGCTCTTTCTTTACTTGTCATATAATTATCCTTTTATTCCTTTGTCCATTTTGTGCCTTCACGGGTATCAAGAATTTTTACGCCCTTTGATGCCAGCTCGTCACGGATTCTGTCTGCTTCTGCGAAGTTTTTGGCTTTTTTAGCCTCAACCCTCAAAGCAATCTGCTCTTCAACGTATTTTGCAAAATCGTCAAGCTCTGCGCTCTCTTCCTTTTCCTCGGTGAGCTTCTTTGCACCCTCTACGAGGTCAAGAGAAAGAACTCTGTCAAAATCGTTGAGAAGATAGATTTTTGTTTTATCGTTTGTTTTTTCTTTAAGAACGTCATAAACGGCTGTAACCGCAAGGGATGTGTTTATGTCGTTATCGAGGGCCGCTTTAAAGGAGCCCTGAAGCTTTTCAACCGCCGCCATATCAAGCTCGTCACCGTCTTCAGGCTTGAGGGCTGCAATTTTTTTGAGAAGCTTTTCGTATGCTGTTGCGGCACCGTCAAGATTCTCATATGAGAAAACAAGCTGCTTTCTGTAGTGTGACTGCAAGCAGAAAAATCTGTATGCAAGGGGGTTGTAGCCCTTTTCTTCAAGAAGCGAAACTGTGAGAAATTCGCCCTTTGATTTGCTCATTTTGCCCGAATTTGTGTTAAGGTGCAAAACGTGGAACCAATAGTTACACCATTTGTGGCCGAGATATGCCTCACTCTGGGCGATTTCGTTTGTGTGGTGGGGGAAAGCATTGTCGATACCACCGCAATGAATATCCATATATTCGCCGAGGTGCTTGAGACTGATTGCGGAGCATTCAATATGCCAGCCGGGGTAACCTACACCCCAGGGTGAATCCCATTTGAGCGCCTGCTCTTCGAATTTTGATTTTGTAAACCACAAAACAAAGTCGTTTTTGTTTCTTTTGTTTGTATCCTCTTCAACGCCCTCACGCACACCAACCATGAGCTCTTCGCTGTCGTGCTTATTGAAAACGTAGTATTCGTCGAGCTTTGATGTGTCGAAATAAACGTTACCGCCTGCAACGTATGCATAGCCCTTGCGGAGAAGGCCCTGAACCATATTGATAAATTCATCAATGCAGTTTGTTGCGGGTTCAACAACATCGGGGGTTTTGATGTTGAGCTTTTTGCAATCCTCAAAGAACGCATCTGTATAGAATTTTGCAATATCCATAACAGATTTATTCTCACGCTTTGCACCCTTGAGCATTTTATCCTCGCCGGTGTCGGCATCGCTTGAAAGGTGGCCAACGTCTGTTATATTCATTACCCTTTTCACGTCATAGCCACTGTAACGAAGGTGCTTTTCAAGCACATCCTCCATAATATAGCTTCTCAGGTTGCCGATGTGGGCAAAGTGATAAACCGTGGGCCCGCAGGTGTACATATTAACCTTGCCGGGAACATTTTCTTTGAAATCTTCTTTTTTATGTGAAAGTGAATTGTAAAGTTGCATATTATCACCTTATTTTGAAAAATCGATAAGTTTGATTGACTGTTTAACGTAAATAATGCCCGAAACAACACAAAGTGCCGCTGTTATCCACAAAAGTCCGTTTGAAACTGTGGAAAGGGGGAACTTGTCGCCGAGAACACCAACATCGTTGAGCTCTGCAAGAATCATAATCACCAATGAAAATACCATCTGTGAAATTGTTTTGAGCTTGCCGTAAATGTTGGCGGGTATAACGATACCCTGAGCCGTTGCAACAAGGCGGAAGGATGTGATTGTGAACTCACGGAGCAACACTATCATAATAATCCAGATGTTGCAAAGACCAAACTGCATAAAAGCAAGAAGTGCGGCTGTTGTGAGGATTTTATCTGCAACAGGGTCGGCAAGCTGACCGAAAACCGTCACGATACCTTTTTTTCTTGCAATTTTGCCATCAAGAAAATCGGTAAATGAGCCGATTGCGAAAATAATCAAGCCCCAAAGATAATGGTGCTGAACGCTGCTGAGAAAAACAGCAAGGAAAATTGGGGTAAGTATTATTCTGATTATTGTAAGCTGGTTGGGAACGTTCATATTTTTCATACTGCTTCACCAATGAGTGCATACTCATCCTTATCAAATATTTCAACGGGAACAATGTCGCCGTTGTCAACCCTGTAGCCCGATGTGAAAATAACGGTGTTGTCAATATCGGGGGCATCCATATAGCTTCTGCCGTAGTAGCTGTCTGTATAGGGGTCATAATCCTCAACGAGAACATCAAGAGTTTTGCCGATGTATTCACCGAGCTTTTCTTCGGAAATTCTGAACTGTTGGTCCATTATAACCTCGGCACGGTGTACAGCCTCCTCGGGGTCAACCTGATTGGGGAAATCGTAAGCGGGTGTACCCTCCTCACGGGAGTATGCAAAACAGCCGACTCTGTCAATTTTTGCTTCGTTCACAAACTCTGAAAGAACTGTGAAGCTTTCTTCCGTTTCACCGGGGAAGCCTGTTATAAACGTTGTTCTGAGAATAACATCCGGGATTTTTGCACGGATTTTTTCAACTAATGCCAAAAGGCTCTCTTTGTCGCCTTTTCTGTTCATGGCTTTAAGAATTTCGCCGTCTGCATGCTGCATGGGAAGATCTATGTAATGACAGACCTTTTCATTTCTCACCATTGCGTCAAGAAGCTCGTCGGTTATTCTTTCGGGGTAGCAATAAAGAAGTCTTATCCAGCGAAGACCCTCAATTTTATTGAGTTCATCAAGTAGCTGAGGTAATCTGAGTTCACCGTAAATATCCTCACCATAGCGTGTTGTATCCTGTGCAACAACAATAAGCTCTTTAACGCCTTTTTCAGCAAGTATTTTTGCTTCGTCAATAATATCCTCCATCTTACGGCTTCTGAAAGCACCTCTGATTGAGGGGATAGCACAATATGAGCAACAGTTTGAGCAACCGTCGGCAATTTTGATGTATGCGGTGTATTCGGGAGTTGTAAGAATTCTGCCGCCGTTAAGAGGGAGATTTTCTTTGTCGGGGAAGCTGCTGTATTGCTCGTCGCTTTCAAAAAGAGAATCACAAGCGGCAACAATATCGTCATTTGCGCCGATACCGATAACGCCGTCAACCTCGGGAATTTCGGCAAAAACCTCGTCAGCATAGCGCTGTGCAAGACACCCTGTTACAAGGATTTTTTGCAGAATACCATCTTCTTTAAGGTCTGCCATTTCAAGTATTGCGTCAATAGACTCCCTTTTAGAATCCTCAATAAAGCCACAGGTGTTAACGATTACAACATCTGCTTTGTCTGCATCCTGAACGAGAATATAACCTGCATCAACAAGTTTTTTCAGCATTATTTCGGCATCCACCTGATTTTTGGGACAACCAAGACTGATCATTCCTACTTTTCGTGACATAACTCTCACCTCTGCGGTAAAATCAATATCCGGGCATTTCCAGCTCACATTCGTCAAACGCCGAGCGTATATCGCCGTATGAATAGCCCATTCTGACAAAACGGTTAATAAGCTTTTTTAATTCTTTCTCAGAATTTGTCTTATTATAGTATTTTGTCCTTAACATTTCTATAATACGCAAAATTGGCTCATTGTCAAGTGTTTTCAATGTATTAGAGGCAATTTCGCTATCAATTCCTTTAAGCTTCAGCTCGTATGAAATCCTCTTTACATCATATTTCTTTGTTTCAAAAAGATACCTGGCATATTCCGATGCAAAGGCTTCGTCATCAATATAACCGAGATAATCAAGCTTTTCTATTGCCCTTTCAGCGGCGGGGGCGCCGTATTTGAGTTTTAGCTTTTCAAACAGCTCTTTTCGTGAGTGGCCTCTGTTTGTTAGATACTGAATACCCTTTTCATAAGCAAGGCGAAAGCCTGCCTCCTCTTTCAAGGAAGCAAGCTCTTCTTCTGAAATTTCCTGGCCCTCTTTAATCTTCAGACGGTACCAATAATCGTCATAAAGGGTTAAAGTGTATTTGCCGTCGATTGAAATGTGAACCTTATTGCCGAGACCCGGCTTTGATGTAATAATCATTATTCGTCGTCAACAGTAATATCGATTTTTGCACGAGCTTTTTCTTTTGTTACGGGCTCCTGTACGGGGGCGGCGCTTTCAGCCGCACGTCTTGTTAAGGGATTTCTTGCGGAAATGAGTGCTTTTATGCCTTCACGCACCTTTTCTTCAAGCTCCTTGCAAAATTCGGGATTATTGCGGATGTATTCCTTAACGTTATCTCTGCCCTGGCCGAGACGCTCCTCGCCGTAATAGAACCACGCACCGCTTTTTCTGATGCAATCCATTTTAACTGCAAGGTCAAGTATTTCACCGTATTTCGAAATACCCTCACCGTACATAATGTCAAACTCTGCCTCTTTAAAGGGGGGCGCAACCTTGTTTTTAACAATTTTTGCCCTTGTTCTTGAGCCGATAAATTCGTTACCGGGACGCTTGGGCTGCCCAACTCTTCTTACGTCTATGCGGATTGTTGAATAGAATTTAAGGGCACGGCCACCTGTTGTAACCTCGGGGTTGCCATAGATAACGCCAACCTTTTCACGAAGCTGGTTGATGAAAATAACGATTGTATTAGACCTTGAAATTGCACCCGTGAGCTTTCTGAGAGCCTGTGACATAAGTCTTGCATGAAGACCAACGTGGCTGTCGCCCATTTCGCCCTCAATCTCCGCCTTGGGTGTGAGAGCCGCAACAGAGTCAACAACGATAACGTCAAGAGCACCTGAACGTGCGAGATATTCGGTGATTTCAAGAGCCTGCTCGCCGTTGTCGGGCTGTGAAACAAGGAGTGAATCAATAAAGTCGGAGGCCAAGCGGTCTTAGGAAGACAATTTC
>JAZRPC010000100.1:0-3951 GCA_045649005.1 Acutalibacteraceae bacterium | reverse complement strand
CCAATACCTATACAAAACCAAAAAGAAATCAATAAATAAAAAATCAACTCCCGAGGTTAAACCTCGGGAGTTTTGCTTTTCTTTATCTCTCAACAGATTTTGCGGTAATAATGTTACCTTCTGCAGATTTATAAGAAATTTTAACTTTGTCGCCTGTGTTGAGGATTACAACTGAATCATCATCAGAAGCGGAAATTGAATAGTATGTGTTGTCGCCGTCAAGAGCAATATAGTAAATACTGTTGCCGTTAACAACTGCGGAACGGATGTCAGTAATAACACCCTTTACTGTTTCAAGCTTTGCAGGTTCTTTGTTTTCTGTGCTTTCACCGCTTGATTCTCCACCTGATAAAGCATCGGGAAGAACTGCGTCATAAGTGATTTCAAGAACCTTCTTTGTGCTTGCTTTAACCTTACTTACATAAGATTTAAGACAAGCTTCAAGGTCGGGGTTAGCATCGTCTTCACTTCTTACAGCATCCTGAACACGCTCAACGCTTACCATTGCATAGCTCTTAACAACATCATTGTCTTTAAGAGCCATAAAGTATGTTGCTTCGCCATCAAGGTTAAGAAGAACAGGGAATGTTGCCTTCCAGCCTTTATCGGAAACAACAGCCTGGGCAGAATCCTGAGCACCTGCTTCAGTTGTACCTGAAATTTTTTGGAAAACAGCTTCCTTTGTACGCTGGTTGATGATTGCAAAGCCTACGATTGAGTCGTCGTTTGTAACAGATGTAACACCTGTGTAAAGCCAAACGTCATCGCCGCTTGCAATGTAGCTTGAACCTGTTGTTGTTGAAACAACGCCGCTCTGACCGATGTAGCCGTTGATGAAGCCACCGGAATATTTACCATAGTAGTTATATTGCTGAACAAGGAGATCATCGGAATAAATCTGGTCAATCCACTGAATCTCTTTGTTCTCTTTAACTTCGTCAATGCTAAATTCTTTAATGTTATTTTTATCGCAAGCGTCAACAAGAACAACACCGATAACGTCTGTACCGCCGATAAGACCGATTGTTTTGTCAAGACGTTCGCAAACCCACCAGGGATGACCGTCTTCATCTATTTCAAGTGAAGGTGTGCCATACATATATGTGGGGTTATAGAAGCGAAGCACACGGGCAAGCTTTTCGTTAAAGAATTCACTTGTTGAAACCTGAATGTTCTGAAGACCTAAATCTTCAAGAACAATTGCGTTTGCTTCCTGAGTGTACATATTAACTGCAAGGTACGCAGGGATACCGTCCTTAGTGTTTTTAAACCATTTGAAAACATCGCCGTATTTAAGGGGGAATATTCTGTAGGGGTTACCCTGGTAGTTAACTTGTGTTGAATAGGTTTCGTCAATAACAAACTGTGAAACCCAGGCAGAAAGGTCACCAAGCTTTTTGTTTGCAAGGTTTAGTGCAACGTCCTTATCAATCATAGGAACGCTGCTGAAATCCTCAAGGCTTGTAATTGTTGTTATGCTCTTTTCATTCTCGCCGAAGTTTTCAGTCTTGACAGAAATTATTTCACTATAATCTCTTGCACGGAAAAGTGCGGCAGAGGTGAGATAACCAACAAGAAGAATCAATGCAAAAACAAGTGCAATGATAAAGGGTATCTTTGATTGCTTCTTAACGTAGGCAATATATTCGGGTTTTGCAAATGCCTTTGAAGTTATGAATGTTAAAACAACGTACAAAGCAAGAACAATACCAACAAAAATATAAAAATCAATGCTTTTCAGGTTAAGCGCAGGAAGCATAACATAATATGCAATGCCGCCGCCAATGAGTGTTAAAACGATGTTGATTATAATTTTCAACATTTTTTTATCGGGGGGGATAACAACCTCTTTGGGTCTGCCTTTACCCGAAAAATCGACCTTAATAGGATCCATTTTGTCAACTCCTTAGAATTTTTAAAAATATACTAGGATATTATAAACTAAATACCCTCTAAATACAAGTATTAAATTATTAATAAACCGTCACTTCTTCAGCTTCCAGTTGTTGACCGAAGAATAAAGGGTGTCTCCCGCTCCCAGACCTTCAATGTTGGGGTTTACGGAAATAATTGCTTTTTTATAAAAAAGCGGTAAAAACGGAATGTTTGCACAAAAGTTTTCAACAAACGTTATCGTGTTAATGCTATTGGATTTATATGATGCATACTCCGTAAACATCTCTTCACTTATGCCGTAGCTTAGGTTACCGCCCTCCGAGAAAAACTCGCTTAAATCACAGTTTGGGGTAAGCTGTGCTTCGCCGATATAGAAGCTGTAATGCCCCTCTGTGAGCGCCGCCGTAAAATCCTCGGCGGTTTTCTTTTTTGTTACTGTAACACCGAAGCCCAGCTTTTCAAGCTCTGTTTTAAAGTTTTCCGCAACAGTCACCTTATATTTGTTTTCGGTGCAGACGAGTATATTCACTCGCAGGGCAGAAACGCCGTTTGTTCTCACACCGTCGCCGTTAAAGTCATCGTAACCATTACGTTCAAGAATACCAATAGACTTTTCAAGGTCGCCCTCAACACCTATTATATCTATTTTGTCAAGCTCGCTGAAGCCCGCTTTGAATGGTGTTGCAGTTGCGGTTGCCTGACCAAGATAAGATGCTGCGGCAATGTTTTTTCTGTTTATACCGATGTTTATCGCCTGACGCACCCAGGGTATCGAGGTAACCGTACCCGCCCACTGAGAGTTAACCCCCACATAAACCAGATTATCTGTTCCCACGGAAACGGTTTTGGATGAAAGATTCACATATTCCTCACTAAGGTCATTTTTATAGACGCTTATCTCATTTGCTTTGAATGGATACACCGGGCTTGTGATACCCGCCATATCATAAAGGGCGATTTGCTCGTTCCACGTGTCGTTATATTCACGGTGCTTTTTATTCACCTCTAAATACAATGCATCATCAAGCCTCGAGAGCTGATATTTTCCTGTTCCGATATACTCATTTTTTGTTTTCTTGGCAATGGGGAAATTCAAGGTGTTCAACACCTGAACATCTTCATTACTAAGAATAAACTCAACAGTATAGTTATCGGTTGACTTGGCAGAGGTGATGTTTTTCAACTGATTTTTATAATACGGGCTGCCTTGTGCTTTTTCAAAGCTTTCAACAACGTTTTTGCTTGAAAAATTACTGCCGTCGCTGAAAACAACACCCTGGACAAGCTTCACAACTATCTTTTTGCCGTCAATTTCATTTGAGGATGCGAGAAGAGGCGTGGCAGCAGAACTGTCTTTTGCAATAAAAAGGCTTTCGTAAAGAACGGGCAGAATATCCCTGTTCAAAGCGCTTTTTGTTGTATATGGGTTAAAATCCGCTGCACTTGTAAATGGCAGGGATATATCAGAATTCACCGTTGGAGTGGGCAAAACGTATTGCTCGGTTGTTGTGGTGTCCTGCGGTGTTTTATCTCCACAGGCAGAAAGAGTCAGCAACAATGCACATACAAGAATTATGCTTATGAATTTTTTCATTTCACATTTATCCTTTCTATGTTAATTGCTTTCCCTGTTTTTTCATCAATATCAATCACACAGCCGCACATTGAATATTCGCCGTCGCCGTTTTCAAATCTGACAGGTAAATTGGTCTTGAATTTTCTTATTGTCAGCTCCGGCTTTATGCCGAGAACAGACTGAACAGGTCCCGTCATACCAACGTCGGTAATATATGCCGTGCCT
Source organism: Acutalibacteraceae bacterium (assembly GCA_045649005.1). Taxonomy (GTDB): domain Bacteria; phylum Bacillota; class Clostridia; order Oscillospirales; family Acutalibacteraceae; genus DTU089. Next base: position 254 of record JAZRPC010000100.1, on the reverse strand, counting down.
TGGGGCAAAAGCTGTTCGTCGGCTGTCTGCACGTGGGTATGTGTTCCGAGAACAGCGGTAACTCTGCCGTCAAGGAAAAATCCCATAGCACGTTTTTCCGCCGTGGCTTCGGCATGAAAATCAACAATAACGGTTTTGCAACCGTCAGTTTCCGCAAGTGCACTTTCCATCTCTGAAAACGGGTTGCCCAGAGGCTCCGAATAAACCGTACCCTGCATATTTATAACGGCAATGCGGTATCTGCCCTTGTCAAT
>JAZRPC010000099.1:0-8811 GCA_045649005.1 Acutalibacteraceae bacterium | reverse complement strand
GGGTGAAAGGGTAATGTTTGAAACTGTTGTAACCTTTGACAAGCCCAAGAAGGAGCTTATCATCGGTCTTGACCCCGAAAATGGCGACGGCTTCAATTTCGTTGCAGGCAAATCCGTTGACTACGTCAACAACAAGGCTTTCCTCGGCACAATCCTCGCACACACAGACGGCAGGGTTCCTAATATGGTTCTTGAAGTTTCAGAAATGGGCGAGTATGATTTTGGTTATCTTGTTTATTTCCTTGAAAAGGCTTGTGCAGTTTCAGGTTATATTTTAGGAATCAATCCTTTCGACCAGCCCGGCGTTGAAAGCTACAAGAAAAATATGTTCGCTCTTCTCGGCAAGCCCGGTTATGAGGAGCATAAAAAAGCACTTGAAGCAAGACTTTAATAAGCCTTGCTACATAAAAACAGAAAAATCGCCGTTAGGCGAGATTATAAACAACGGAGGTAAATCATTATGATTAAACTTATTATCGGCAACAAGGGTTCCGGAAAAACCAAAAGACTTATCAATCTCATCAACGAAGCAGTTGAAAGCTCCAACGGAACAGTAGTTTGCATTGAAAAATCTCCCTTACTCACTTATGAAGTAACACACAAAGCAAGACTTATCGAGACCGAAAGATTCGGTGTTGAAGGTTGCGACGCTTTCTATGGTATGGTTTGCGGCATCATCGCTCAGGACCACGATATTACAGAAATTTTCGTTGACGCTACATTTAAAATTGTGGGCAGAGATTACGATGCATTTGCAGCACTTATCGCAAAACTCAGCAAGGTTTCAGCAGAAAACGAAATTGACATCGTTTTCACAGTTTCCGAAGACGAAGCAAAGCTTCCCGCTGCTCTTTTCGAGAGTGCAGAGAAAATCTGAATAAGATAATCACGTTGTCTGCTCCGTATCAAATTACGGGGCAGATTTTTTATAATTTATTGTTGACAAAACGAGTTTTAGGTAATATAATATTCAAGTATGTTGAGAGGTATGTTGTATGATTATCGAACTTGAATCTGTTTTTAATACAGAGGGGCTCAATGTTCCTTTTGATTACGAGCTTTCACTTTCCCACGTTGATGTTTCGGGTCTCAACCCCATAACGTCTCCGGTCAGGGTAAAGGGCTCTGTTGAAAATAAAGCAGGTATCGTTAATCTCGTAGCGAGTGCAGAGGTTATTTATGAAGCTCCGTGTGATCGTTGTGCCGAAAATGTGAAGAAAACATTTTCTTTCCCCGTTGAACACACTTTAGTTGTGTCGCTGGAAAACGACGGGAACACAGAATTTCTTGAGGTGCCCAATTTGCGCCTTAACCTTGATGAACTCGTTGAGGAAGATGTCAATCTCGCTCTTCCCACGAAATATCTTTGTAACAAAAATTGCAAAGGTCTTTGCCCCATCTGCGGCAAAAACCTCAACACAACCGAATGTAACTGCAAAGCTCCTGTTGACCCCCGTTGGGAAGGGCTTCTGCAACTTTTGGACAATCAGTAAATTATAAACATTATATAGGAGGTAGAACTCAATGGCAGTACCCAAGAGAAGAGTTTCTAAAGCAAGAAGAGACAAAAGAAGATCCAACGTTTGGAAAATGGAGCCCGTTGCACTTGTTAAGTGCCCTCAGTGCGGTGAAGCAAAAAGACCCCACAGACTTTGCACAGCATGCGGCTACTACAACGGCAAACAGGTTATCTCAGTTGACTAATCTGTAAATCATTCAGTTTCTAAGGGCGGTGAGGTTTTCTCCCCGCCCTGTTGGACTATTTATCGGTAAAAGGTGGTGTAGGAATGTCTGTTAAAGTGCAAAGCGTTGCCTGTGGTTCTTATGGCGAAAAAGCAGGGATTTGCCCCGGCGACGAGTTGGTTTCAATAAACTCCAACAATATTTTTGACGTTCTTGATTACCGCTTTTATATTCAGTCAAAAAAACTTAAAATTGAGCTTGTTCGCAATGGCGAAGCAGTTGTGGCAAGTATCCGCAAAAGCGATGAGCTTGCAGATATAGGTCTTGAATTTGAAACCTATCTTATGGATAAGCAGCACACCTGTAAAAACAAATGCGTTTTTTGTTTCGTTGACCAGATGCCGGAGGGGATGCGAAAATCCTTGTATTTCAAGGATGATGACTCGAGAATGTCCTTCCTTTTCGGTAACTACATCACGCTCACCGGTCTTTGTGAAAGGGAAGTTCAGCGCATAATCGATATGCATATTTCACCGATTAACATATCCGTTCATTCAATGAATCCCGACCTTCGTGTTAAAATGATGAAAAATCCCCGTGCAGGCGAGTCGCTGAAAATCCTTGACAGGTTTTCTGAAGCCGGCATTGATATGAACACCCAGCTTGTTTTGTGCCCGGGTATTAATGACGGCGACGAGCTCAGATTCTCTTTGGAGGAGTTGTCAAAGCTTGCACCATCCGTGAAAAGCATAGCGGCTGTTCCCGTCGGGCTCACAAAATATCGTGAGGGGCTTTATCCCTTAACCTGCTACACAAAAGAGCAGGCGGCTACGGTTATTGATATCATTGACGAGTTTAATGCCCATTACGCTTATTATAACAACGGCGAAATAATCGCCTATGCATCCGATGAGTTTTATCTCATAGCAGAACGTGAGTTGCCCGATGCCGATTATTATGGTGAGTTTTTACAGCTTGATAACGGTGTGGGTATGTGTGCTCTTTTAAAGGATGAATTTGAAAAGGCACTTGACGAAACAGAGCCTTTTAATACAGAACGCAACGTTACAATAGCCACAGGCGAAGCGGCATACAAGCTGATTTGCAAGCTTTCACAAAAAGCAGAGGGGAAATTCCCCGGTTTGAAAATTAACGTTTTGAAAATAACTAATAACTTTTTCGGTGATAGTGTTACCGTTGCGGGGCTTATTACCGGTAAGGATTTTAAAGAACAATTGTTAAACGTGCCTTTGGGTGACGAGTTGTTGATTCCCCGTGTTTCTTTGCGGAACGAGGGCGACGTTTTTCTTGATGACGTTTCGGTTGACGAGCTTTCAGAGTACCTGAACGTCAAGGTTACACCTGTTGTTAACGACGGGTATATTTTATTGAAAACAATATTAAACGGAGGTGTTTAAAATGGCAAAACCGGTTGTTGCTATAGTCGGCAGACCCAACGTTGGTAAATCAACTTTATTTAATAAACTCACGGGTACACGTCTTGCCATTGTTGACAACACACCCGGTGTCACAAGGGACCGACTTTTCGGTGATTGCGAATGGCTTGGTCACGAAATGATGCTTGTTGATACCGGTGGTATTGAACCGTATTCAAACGACGTTATCCTTTCACAGATGCGCCGCCAGGCACAGTTGGCTATTGATAGTGCAAACGTTATTATTCTTGTAACAGACGTGCGCTCAGGCGTTGTGGCAACCGATGAAGAGGTTGCGGCAATGCTTCAGAAAAGCGGCAAACCTATAGTTCTTGCGGTTAATAAATGTGATTCTGTGGGCGAACCGCCTGCAGAGCTTTATGAGTTTTATAACCTCGGTCTCGGTGACCCAATTCCTGTTTCCTCTGTTCACGGTCACGGAACAGGCGATTTGCTTGATGAGGTTGTAAAGCACATTCCCGAGGAGTATCTTGTTGATAATAAGGATGCAGATGACTATATCAAGGTTGCACTTATCGGCAAGCCTAACGTTGGTAAATCTTCTCTTGTAAATAAAATTATCGGTGAAGACAGAATGATTGTTTCTGATATTGCGGGAACAACTAGGGACGCAACCGACAGCTTTGTTGAAAACAAATTCGGCAAGTTTATGTTTATTGACACGGCAGGTCTTCGTCGCAAATCAAAGGTTGAGGAGGCTGTTGAAAAATATAGTGTTCTCAGAACAGATATGGCGGTTGAAAGGGCAGATGTCTGCGTTATTATGATTGATGCCCTTGAGGGCTTCACCGAGCAGGACAGTAAGGTTGCAGGCAGAGCCCTTGAACAAGGTAAGGGTTGTATAATCGCTGTCAACAAATGGGACGCATACGAAAAAGACGGCAAAACAATGGATTCTTATCGCAAACAGCTGATGAAGGATTTTTCGTTTATGTCTTTTGCCCCCATTATATTCATTTCTGCTAAAACCGGTCAGCGACTTGAGCGATTATATGATCTCATAAAGTTTGTCGATTCACAAAATGCTATGCGTATTAAAACGGGTCAGCTCAACGAAATTCTTGCGGCGGCTACTCTCAGAGTTCAGCCCCCCACAGATAAAGGCAAACGGCTTAAAATTTATTATATGACTCAGGCTTCAACAAGACCGCCAACGTTTGTGTGTTTTGTTAACAGCGCCGAGCTGTTCCATTACAGCTACCAGCGATATCTTGAAAACCAAATTCGTGAGGTTTACGGTCTTGAGGGTACACCTGTAAGGTTCGTAATAAGAGAACGAGACGATAAAAGTAAACATTAAATTAAAAGAAGCAGTTGCAACGCAACTGCTTCTTTTAATTTTGTTTTCGTACAATTCTGTATTCGTCATCTGCCCTGAAATATGGGCAAGCATCGTTTGAAGAGGTGAGAAACTTCAAGTATTCGTCTTCATCAAGCTCAATATCGCAGAAATATTCCTCTAAATCCTCATCATATCTGTAGTTTTCACACATATCGCACATAGCCATAAAAACACCTCATTTATGGTATTTACCATTGTTGTTGATTTGGAATGCTCTGTATATCTGTTCAAGCAACATAACCCTCATAAGCTGGTGGGGGAACGTCATTGGCGAGAAAGAAAGCTTGAAATCAGCAAGCTTTTTTATTTCGTCTGAAAGCCCGAATGAGCTGCCGATGATAAAAACCAAACTACTTTTTCCGTTTATTGCGGCGGTTTTAATGGCTTCTGCAAAGGCCTCGCTTGATTTTTCCTTGCCTTCAATGCACAGAGCGAAAACATAACTTCCACCCGGGATTTTCTTTTTTATTTCATCAGCTTCTTTAGCGAGTGCGTTATCTATTTCGGTCTGCGACGGGTTGTCGGATAACCTCACGGGTGTGAGTTCAATTAAATCCAACCTGCCATAAGCAGATAACCTTTTTGCGTATTCGTCGATAGCATCTCTGAGATATTTCTCTTTGAGTTTTCCTAATGCAATAACAGTTATGTTCATTATTCTAATCCTAAATAGGGGGCGGGGTTTATTTTGTTGCCGTTGATTCTTACTTCGAAATGGAGATGGGCGCCAAAGGAATAGCCTGTGTTACCCACTCGCCCGATTGCCTGACCCTTTGTTACAATGTCGCCGGGGCTGACCATAAGTGAATTGTCAAGCATATGTGCATATAGAGTTTCAATACCATTGCCATGGTCGATTACGACATAGTTACCGTAACCACCTGTGCTCCAGCCGGCTTCCGTAACAGTACCTGTGGCACCTGCAACAACCAATGAACCGGAGGCATTGGCGCCGGAAATATCAATACCTCTGTGGTAGCCGAGACTTCTGTTGCCGTAGGGTGAGGTGACTGTGAAAAGCCCCACAACGGGCCAACAGAAATATCCGGTTGTCTGAAGAACACTGTATGTGCCAAGAGAAAGGCTTTCTGCCCTGATGCCTCTTTCAATAATCTGTGAAACCGGCTTTTGAACAGAAACACTCATAAGGTGTTCTGAAAGCACCTTTTTATCACCAATGTATGTTACAAGGTCAATGGCGTATTCTTTGCCGTTTTTGCCGACACGGCGTATTCTGCTGTCGCCGACAAAAAGTGTGTTTGTCTGTATATCAACCGTTTCAAATTCAACGGTTGAAAGGCTTTTTTCACATTCAGCGTGGCGTATTGAAAGGAAGCCGAGAGTTTTTAATGAAAGATCAAGCTGCTTTGTTTCCCATATTGAAGAATTACCTTTGTCGTAATAGGCATAAGCAAAAGCTATTTCTTCTGCAAACGAAACAACAGAGTTCGGGTATTGCTTTTTGGAATTCTCTAAAAAAGAAAGAAAGGTTTTGCGGGCAGCTTGTCTGTCCTTGACGGCGCACAAAAATTCGCCGTCAACGTAAATTTCAGAAACCTTTATTCTGTCGGGAGCAAGCCTTTGGACAATGCTTTCTGAAAGAATTTCTGCGGGCTTAACATTGCTTGCGTCAGTTTCAACGTCTTCAAAAGAAATTTTACCATCCCCTGAAAAGTCAAGTGAATTAAGGGCTAATGCACGGGCGTGGTCAGCATCGTTTTGAGTCTGGGCGTAGCCGATTGTTTCACCGTCAATCATTAGGGCAACGGCTTTTGTTTTGTTGCTGCTTGAGTTGAGGTACACAACCGAAACAGCTATTACAGCCACCACGAGGATGAATGCGACACTTCTTTTAAAAAATGTCTTTGCCGAAGAGAAGGAGTCTTTGTTGAATTTGAAAAATTTAGACGGGAATTTAATCAGTGCTCTGAAAATCGCAATAAATATTTCAGAAACTACAATACCCAGGTTGGATATGTAAATGTAAAGTGTTTTTAGTATAAGATTCATAACAACCTCAAAATAAAATAATTAAAATAAATATATCATATTTTTACAAGATAAACAAGGGGCACTAATATGTTTTGAAAAAATTTACAAATGAAAGGGGATGTAAAAAAAGCGCTGACCGCATAAAACAATATAAATCAATATAAATCAATATAAATCAATATAAATCAATATAAATCAATATAAATCAATATAAATCAATATAAATCAATGGGATTCCTGCAGGACTGATTCCTGTAAGAACCCCATTTACTAAAAAGACGTAAGTTATTTAAGAATCTTAAGTTTTATGCTACGAACAAACCTCGCCACAAGGGAGCGTAAACAAGGGATTTAATAGCCTTAAATCATTAACTTTGGCGTATAGCGTCGTTAAAATGGAAGGGAACCCGTCAGGGTGCCCTCCCATTTATGCCTCGCTTTGCATCCAAATTTAAAAGATTTAAGGTGCAAGGCAGTTTAAATTTTAATAGTTTTCGTTTAGACGAAATGATAAACACACCGTCAGGCTGGCGCCTACGGTGTGTTTTCATAAAGTATTAACTGAAAATATTAAATTTAAACCTAATAAATCCCTTGGTTACACTCCCTGTACCTTTGTACGCCTTCGGGCAAACAAAAACAAGTCTGAAGCCTTGTTTTTGCTCGGTTTGTCCGTTCTGCATCTTTTTTTACTATCCCCTAAAAAGGAGCTGTAAAAAAACGTTCGTTTTTTTACAGCCCCTAATGGCTTGAATAATTACATGTTATGAACCAAAATAGTCTGATTCAATGTAGTCAACACCCAAAGCACGGCAATAATTGAGTGCGAGAACGTCGTTTGCGGTCCACAAACCGACCTTCAAGCCTTTATCGTGAAATTCTTTTACCATTTTCGGAGTTGCAATTTTGTATTCTGCATCAATGTCAAAGCCGTATTCGATGCATTTGTGGTAATCACCGCAATTTTTACCGTATGTGAGCATTATCTGTAGCTCGGGGAATGCTTCGTGAGTTTTTACAAGGTTTTCAAACTCAAAGGACTGAAGTGAGCATCTGCTCAAATCGTAAACCTCACCCGCAAGGGTGAAGAGACGGTTTATATCCTCATCTGAAAATTCACCTTTAAGTTCAATGAAGCAAATCATATTTGCATCTCTGCAGATTTCGAGATAACGCTCAAACGTGCAAAGGTAAACTGTCTCGTCGGATTTTGTGTTTTTAAGAGGCTTTTTTGTCAGCTCCTCATAGGTTGAGTCTGCAACAATAAGCTCAGTTCCGTCAAAGAAGGTGGCTTCGTCGTTGTGGTTTACAACAAAAACGCCATCCTTAGTTATTCTTACGTCAGTTTCAATACCGCCGGAGCCGTTTTCAACAGCACTGAGGAAAGCCGCCTCAGTATTGCCGGGGTGCTTGCCGCTGTGACCTCTGTGGGCAATCATGCAAATATCTTTATGTAATTCCTTGTTTAAAAAATGCAAGCCTGCTGCGGCACCGGCAACAGCGCCCGTGGCAACGAGTAGTTTTGTTATGGGTTTCATAGGATGCTCCTCTATATATTTACTACCACATATCATATTATTTTTGAGTGTTTTTGTCAACCGCAGAGTTGTAATAATATTGACTCCCAAGTATTGTTTATTTTGTAAATATATGTTATTATATATAGTGTTTATCCTAAAAAGACGGTGATATCTTGAAAAATAATGAAATAAATATAAGAGACCCTTTCGTTTTGGTTTACAACGATAAATACTATATGTACGGTACACGTGCAAAAAATTTCGGCATGAAAACGGGCGGCTTTGATGTTTATATCGGCACTGATCTTGAAAATTGGTCTGACCCCATAACCGTTTTTGACTCTGCGGCGTGCGGGATGAATACCCAGGTTAACTGGGCACCCGAGGTGCACAAGGTGGGTGACAAGTTTTATATGCTTGCTACCTTTACAAAGGCAGACGGCTTAAGGGGTACACATATTCTTGTAAGTGATACACCTGATGGTCAATTCAAGCCCCATTCAAAGAATTCCCTTACACCCGATGGTTGGGAGTGCCTTGACGGTACACTCTATGAAGAGGGTGGCAAATACTACTGTGTTTTCTGCCACGAGCACACACAGATTCTTAATGGTACAGTTTGCTATGTAGAATTGAGTGAGGATTTAACTCACGCTGTTGGTGAGCCCGTTGAATTGTTTGATGCAGGTTCATTCCTTAATCGTCAGGCTACTGAGGATTGCCACAACGTAACAGACGGCCCGTATATGTATCGCCTTGCAACAGGTGAACTTGTTATGATATGGTCAACATGTGCGAATAGCTATATTCAATGTAT
>JAZRPC010000098.1:0-1629 GCA_045649005.1 Acutalibacteraceae bacterium | reverse complement strand
TCATTTGGCACACTGGTGGAAGCAAACAATAGGAAGTCTTTTTAAGAAGGATGTTATCGGTCATAGTAAGGAAAAAGGCTCGATTTCACCTTTCCAAGCGCTCTGTACAGCCTTGGCTGCTACTGTTGGTACAGGTAATATAGCAGGTGTTGCTGCGGCTATCTGTGTTGGCGGTGCAGGTGCGGTTTTCTGGATGTGGGTTGCAGCATTCTTCGGTATGATGACAAACTATTCAGAAAATGTTTTAGGTATTTTCTACCGTAGAAAAAATGCTAACGACGAATGGTCGGGCGGCGCTATGTACTATTTGCGTGACGGTTTAGGCTCTAAAAAGAATTGCAAATGGATTGGTAAAGTTTTGGCAGTGCTTTTCTGTATCTTTACAATGCTCGCTTCTTTCGGTATCGGAAGTATGGGTCAGGTAAACAAAATCGTTGCCAATGTTGCGGTTGCTTTTGATGTTAAAGCAATATCTTCAATAGAAGTATTTGGCGGTATTTCGCTTTATAATATTTTAATTGGTGTTGTGATTATGGCTTTAACTGCTCTTATTACATTGGGCGGTCTTAAGAGAATTGCTTCTGTTGCAGAAAAAATCGTTCCTTTTATGGTAGTGCTTTTTGTTTTGGGAAGTCTTATTATTATAGGTATTAACTATGATGCTATAATCCCTGCTTTTAAGGCGATTTTTGTAAATGCGTTTAAACCGCAGTCTTTTGTTGGCGGTGCACTCGGCGGTGTTATCCTTGCGGTAACTCAAGGCTTTAAGCGTGGCGTGTTCTCAAACGAAGCAGGTCTTGGTTCATCAGTTATGGTACACTCTAACTCAAATATCAAAGAACCTGTTAAACAGGGTATGTGGGGTATATTTGAAGTATTTGCAGATACAATGGTTGTTTGCACAATGACTGCTTTGGTTGTTTTAACTTCTGGCGGTCTTAAAGGCGGAGTTTTCAATGTTGAAACGGGCGAAATTGCAAGCGGTCTTTCTGATGCAACTCTCGTAGGCGGTGCATTTAACGAAGTGTTCTCTTGGGGTAATATCGGTCAGAAGTTTGTAGCAATCGCAATGTTCTTGTTTGCATTTACAACCGTTCTTGGTTGGTCACACTATGGCTCAAAGGCTTGGGAATATCTTTTCGGCGCAAAAACAACTGTTATTTTTAGAATGATTCACGTTTGCACAATTATATTCGGTGCAGTACTTACTTCTTCACTTGCTTGGGATATTTCTGATACATTTAACGGTCTTATGATGGTTCCAAACTTGATTGGTGTTTTAGTACTTTGTCCGTTGGTTATGAAAATAACTAAAAACTATGTTGACAGAAAAATAAAGAAAAAAGACGTAGAACCATTGCTTTCTTTTAAGCAAGATGAAGAAAAGGAAACAGTCACAGTTGAATAACAAATAAAAATAGTGCCTTTTAAAAGGCACTATTTTTTTACAGTAAAATCTCTTTTGCATCAAGACTTTTTGCAGTATCGCTTAACCATTTATGGCAAGTGAACATAATTATTTGTCCATCGTTTGAATATTGTTTTAGAAATTCTAATGCCAGTTTTGTTCGGTTGTCGTCATACTGCGCTAAGGCGTCATCTAATAAAATCGGAAGTTTTTCGTTTTCT
>JAZRPC010000097.1:0-5375 GCA_045649005.1 Acutalibacteraceae bacterium | reverse complement strand
GGTAACGTAATTGCCGATACCGCTGTTTTTGAGGGAACGCTCCGTTCATTTAGTGACGAGGTGCGTTTGCGACTTAAAAAAAGGCTTGAAGAAATATCTATGGGAATTGCTTCAACCTTCAGAGCAAAAGCAGAGGTGGTTTTCGGCAACGGCTGTCCGTCACTTGTCAACGATAAAAATTTGTCTGAAAGCATTAAAAAATATATGGTTGATTTGTTGGGCGGAAATTCTGTGTTTTCATCTGATGATTTCGGTGAAGATTCTTCAAAAAAAGGCGGCAGTGAGGATTTTTCGTATATAAGCCGTGAGGTTCCGTCGTTGATGCTTGCAATAGCCGCAGGCAACAGCGAGGAGGGCTATGCTTACGCACAGCACCATCCCAAGGTGATGTTTGACGAAAGCGTTTTGACGATTGGTAGTGCCGTTTATGCATATAGTGCATTCAGATGGTTGCAGGATAATAAATAAATCTTTATTTTTTGTTCGGCTTGTGTTAACATAAAAGAAAAAACGGAGGTTGCACAAATGCCTTATATTAACCTTAAAACAACAAAAAAACTTGATAATGAAAAATGCGAAGCATTAAAAACAGCTTTCGGCAAGGCCATTGAAGTTTTCCCGGGAAAAACAGAAGCCTGGCTTATGGTTGGCATTGAGGATTCTCAGAAGCTCTGGTTCAAGGGCGATGCTTCTGCTGACAGCGCTATTGTTGACGTTGATTTGTTGGGTGACGTTAACCCTGCGGCAAGCGAAAAAATGACAGGTGTTATTTGCGATATACTCGAAAATGAAATCGGCGTTTCGTCGGACAGGGTTTATGTGAAATACACGGGGTATAAAAATTGGGGCTGGAACGGCGGCAATTTTTAAAAAGCAAAATAAAAAACTCCATTGACCAAGGTCAATGGAGTTTTTTTGTATATTTCAATTATTTTTCTTCTTTTTTCTTATGGAAAAGAATCTTGTCAACAGGGAAATAAAGGAAGAACTGAAGTGCGGAGCAAATCATCATTGCCGCATTACGTGCAAGGGCATCACCCCAACCGAAACCAAGGAAGAGAGTGTTGAGTGTGGGTGAAAGCCAAGCTGAGAAGAAAATAAGGGCGATTGTAAATACAATGTAGATGGGAAGTGTAACAGCTACGTTTGCACCGGAGTTGAAGGTTTTTTCTTTGTTTACGAAGAAAGCAACAATCTGAGCAACGATGTTTGCAACGTTAAATGCGATGCAGTAACCGAGACCGCCGGAAATAATTGCACCGGCCTCGTTAAAGTTAACAGGGTAGTTCAAAATACCCAATATTGAAAACTCTGTTGCGTACATTTCCTGAATGGCGGGGATAAGGGGAATTAAGTTTGTTAATGCAACCTGAACAAGCATTGCAAGAAGGCTTACAACGATGAATTTTACAAACTGCCAAACCGTAACAAGGAATGAACCCTTAGCTTCAGCAGCTTTGTCAATGTCTTTTAATTTTGCCATAATATTGTCTCCTTTAACATAAGTTTGAAATGATACTATCACATTTGGGGTAATAAGTCAACAAATTAACTTTTATCATTCTTAAAAAACATAAAAAACATTGGCAGGTTTTTAACAAATTGTGCATTGACAAATATTTACTCTGAGGGTATAGTATAATTAATTTCCAATGGGAAACATTACTAATAAAAAGCAGAAAGGAAGAATTTTTATGGAACTTAAGGGCTCAAAAACAGAACAAAATCTTCGTGCCGCATTTTCAGGCGAAAGTGAAGCAAGAAACAAATACACATATTTTGCATCCGTAGCAAGAAAAGAGGGCTACCAGCAAATCTGTGCAATTTTTGAAGAAACCGCAAACAACGAAAAGGAACACGCAAAAATGTGGTTCAAAGAGCTCAAGGGCATCGGCACAACAGCCGAAAACCTTGAATCAGCCGCCGCAGGCGAGAACTATGAGTGGACTGATATGTACGCTAATTTTGCAAAAGAAGCAGAGGAAGAAGGCTTCACAGAAATTGCAAGAAAGTTCAGACTTGTTGCAGAAATCGAAAAATCTCACGAGGAAAGATACAGAAAGCTTCTTTCCAACGTCGAGATGCAGGCTGTTTTCGAAAAGGCAGAGGAAACAATGTGGGAATGCCGCAACTGTGGTCACCTTGTAATGGGTAAAAAAGCTCCCCAGGTTTGCCCCGTTTGCAACCATCCTCAGGCATATTTCGAGGTAAGAAAAGAAAATTATTGAGTTATATTTTGAGCCGGTGCAGAGCATCGGCTCTTTTTTCGTGTTTTTAAACAATTTATATGGAGTGTATTTGTAAGTTATTTCGTTGACTTTATTTGTATGTATTTGGTAAAATAAAGATGTATAAATATATTACTAAATGAGGTGCTATTATGGGCTTTAATGAATTCGCCGCTAAAGCGGTTCGTTCACTTGCAAAATCAAGTTCAAAAAAACTTGCAAAGAAAGGTATAAAGGCAACCCCCTTTGAAGTAAATGACCCTGTTGTTATCACAGGTGACAGTTACGTTTGCGGCTACGCTGTCAAAGAGGTTATGCCTGCAGATATTCACGCCAAAAAATATTGGGTAGCGGGTCACGGAATGGGTCACGTTATTGAAAAGGTTCACGACCCTATCACAGTCAGCGCAATGTGGATTGGTGCAGATGATAACGGCGGCTATATTCACATCAGTGCAGATATTATCGGTCTGACAAACTTCGAGCTCAACATTGTTCGTGATTCTCTCAAGGATTTTTCAGAAAAGAGTAAATGTGCGGGAGTGTTTGTTTCATGTACCCACACTCACGCAGGCTTTGATACTGTTGGCTATTGGGGTCAGCTTTACAAATTGCAGTCAGGCAAAGACCCTGAATATATGGAGCTTCTTCTCAAATCTCTTGAAGCGGTTGCTCGTGAGGCTTATGAAAACAGAAAGAGCGGTAAATTGTACGTTGGTACAGTTTCCGTTCCTGAGGCTCAGTTCTGCAAGCGTGAGCCCAACGCAATGCACGACGTTCTCACAAGAACAAGATTTGTTCCTGATGATGGTAGCGAAGAAACATGGTTCCTTAACTATGAGGCTCACCCCAATACATTGGGTGGTGACAACCGTGAATGTAGTGCAGACTATCCCTATTGGGTAAGAAAGACAATCAACGACGCAAAAAAGACGAATGTGCTTTACGGTGTTGGCGCCATTGGTGCGGTTGACCCCGGTGATTTTTGTGAGGATAAACCCGAAAGAACAAGAATTCAGGGTGAAACCTTGGGTAAGGCAGCTCTCACTATTGACAATGATAAAGAAATGCCCGTTGAAATAAAGGTTCTTCAGCACAAATATTTTTCACCTGTTGATAACGGCCTTCTTGCACTTATGGCAATTATCAAAGCTTGCTCTTCTCAGCGATATGCTTGCGATAAGGGCGATTTGGGTCTTGCCCTTCAGACAGAGATGGTTTACATAAAGCTTGGCACACAGCAGATTCTTATGCTTCCCGGTGAGCCCTTCCCCGAGGTCGTTTACGGCGGTGCAGCTGAAGCAGAGTTTTCTGCAACAGGTAAGGGAACTGAAATCAACCCCACTCCCATTATTGATATCGTTGGCGACAAGGATTTGCTCGTTTATTGTGTAACAAACGATATGACCGGTTATTGTGTTACACCTAACGATTACGTTCTTCACAAAACACAGCCATACATTGAGCAGGGCAGAGACGTTCACGACAGACGTCACTACCACGAAACAAACTCCTTGGGCTACCTTACAAATGAAACAATAGCCGAAAACGTAGCGGCAATAATGAAAAAAATCTGAAATCTGAAGAAAGGTGAGGAGAAATCCTTTCGGTGATAAAAATGGATAAGGATAAAAAAATAGCATTGACCGACAAAGCCATTACAGGTGTTGTTCAGGCTCTTGCAAATTCTCTTAAAGACGGTAATGATTTCATAAAGCCTCAGGCATACGTAACAGAAAACTTCTTTGAAGGCACAGGTGAGTTTCTTAAAAAGCCTGCCAAAAAAGCAAAGTGGAGTCTTGGCTATGCCAACATAAACCTCACACCCCTTGATTATGCAAAAAGGAACTACTATATGGGTGGCTACATTTCACCCGACAACAAGTTTCAGAACCTTATCGAAGAGGTTGTTGACGATATGCAGGGCAGAGCCATTGCCATTGACGACGGCTCCGGCAGAGGTGTTTCTGTTTTCTGCACCATTGATTGCATCGGTACAACAAATGCAGATATAAGAGTTATCAGAAGAAAATTTAAAGAGAAATTTGAAAAGCTTTTCCCCGATAAAACAATCGCTTCCGTAAACGTTTGCTCAACCCATACCCACAGCTGTGTTGATACCGAGGGTATATGGACAGATTTCCCGGGAAAACTTATCAGAAACCTGAGAAAAAACCGCAAGGGTAAAGGTGTTCTTGAACGTGGTGCGGATGAACAGTATATGCGTTTTCTGTGCGACGGTGTCAGCGACACACTCATTAAAGCCGTTGCGGATATGTGCGAGGGTGAGCTGTATATTGCTCAGAAGGATATTACAGAGGACTATTTCTCAAACAGAAACCGCCCATCTGCCCCCAGCATTGTCACCGATATGACAAGGCTCACATTCAAGCCCGACAACAAAGAGAAAACACCAACGATGATTGTTAATTTACCTGCTCACCCCGATTGTGCGGGTCTCCCCGTAAGTGACGAGGCGGGCTCGGGCAGACGTCTCAGCGGTGACTACGTTCACTATATGGGCGAAATCATCAACAAAGCGGGCTATAACTTTATGTTCTTCAACGGCGCTATATGTGCTATATATATGGAACGTGAAAAATCAAACGACGGTATTCAGTTTGAGCACCGTTACGAGCAATCTGCAAGGTTCGGCATTGAGGTTGGCAGAATGGCTCTTTCTCTCACAAAATCTCTTAACGAAATCAAAAAAGACAAGATTCTTTATGACGAAAAAGAAATTGTGAGCGATATGGCACTTTCGGCTCAGTTCGGCGGTAAATACACTCTTTGGTGTGAGGGTTGGGAGCCTGTTAAAGAGAAAAAGGTGAAGCCTCTTCTCAATATAAGAATTGCAGAAGTTAAAATACCCATAAAAAACCCCGTTATGGCTTTGGCGGGCAAGCTGAAGCTTGCCAACTTCAAGGTTATGACAGAGGGTAAAAATAAATACTCTGTTTATTCAGAAATCGGCTACATTGAATTCGGTGAGGAGCTGAAGGTTGCAATGGTGCCCGGTGAATTCTGTTGTGATTTGCTTACAGGTGGCGCCTCACTTTTCGCAGACGGCGCAGTTTCACACAAGGATTTCGGTTACCCCAGCGTGCGTGATATTTTTGGTGAAGATACAATAGCCTTTGGTCTTGC
>JAZRPC010000096.1:0-3380 GCA_045649005.1 Acutalibacteraceae bacterium | reverse complement strand
AGAACGAACAAACCGAGCAAAAACAAGGCTTCAGACTTGTTTTTGTTTGCCCGAAGGCGTACAAAGGTACGTCGAGTGGCGAGGTTTGTTTGTAGCACAAAACACAAGAATTTCGTTCTTTATTAAAAAATAGGACTTTTACAGGCTTTAAACCTAATAAAAGTCCCTTTATTTATATGGTTTTGTGCGGTCTGCGCTTTTTTTACAGCCCCCTTTGTTTTCAATTAAATATTATTTTATAATTTGTTCATAAATTTGCCAATAATATGGTATATAATGATTTTATAGAAAAATCCGAAGGAGGGATTTATATGGCAAACGAAAAAATCCTCATAATTGATGATGACGTTAACATTTGCGACTTGTTGCGACTTTATCTTGAAAAAGAAGGATTTGAGACAGAAATTGCAACCGACGGCTTAAAAGCAATGGAAGCATTCAACGAAACAAATCCCAACCTCGTGTTGCTTGACATTATGCTCCCCGGCATCGACGGGTGGCAAATTTGCCGTGAAATACGAAAAACAAGCCAGACACCCATTATAATGCTCACAGCAAAGGGTGAGCTTTTTGACAAGGTTCTTGGTCTGGAGCTCGGCGCTGACGACTACATCACAAAGCCATTTGAAACAAAAGAGGTTATCGCACGCATCAAGGCGGTTATGCGCCGATCCACCTCGCCCGCTGTGTCGGCACCCGAGAAAAAACAGGTTGAATACGACAACCTTTATATCAGCATCACAAATTATGAGCTCAAGGTAAAGGGTGAGCCTGTTGACACACCCCCGAAGGAGCTTGAGCTTATATTCCACCTTGCAAGCAACCCCAACAAGGTTTACACAAGAAACCAGCTTCTTGACGAGGTTTGGGGCTTTGAATACTACGGCGACTCAAGAACCGTTGACGTGCACGTTAAACGTTTGAGAGAAAAGCTGGACGGTGTTTCAGACAAATGGGAGCTCAAAACTGTCTGGGGCGTCGGTTACAAATTTGAAACAAAGTAACCCATGAGTAAAATGGCACGTTTTCATTCAAAAAAGGGTGCATTCTTTTTTAAATATTTCTTTATTTTTTCTGCAATAGTGTTGGTGGGCTTGATTATCGTAGGCATCTCACTTATGGTGTTTTTATCAGGCTTTTTGAGAGAACAGACTCTTGATAATACTGTCCTCAACGCCCGAGAAATGGCTTCTATGACATCTGAGCTTTTAGAATCCTCCACAACCGAAAGCAACCCACAGGGTGCTGTTCTTGTTGTGCTCAACTCTATTGACATTGTTTCCGAATGCACCGGTAGCGAAATATTCCTATGCAATTCTCAGGGGATGCTGACTGCTTGCGGCGATGTGCTTGACGGCTTCAGCCTTAATCCCGAGGCCTGCCAGAAGCATAAGGATTTCAAGCTAACGCAGGCAGATATGCAAAAAGCATCAAACAACGGTCTTTCTGAATACTCCACCTTTGATGATTTCTTTCAGAGTGTTCATTCTGTCGCCGTTGAACCGATTTTTGCAAAAAATGAGCTTGCAGGCTTTATTGTTGTTGCAACCCCAATTTCAGACGGTGTCATAAACAACCTTACAATGGTGTGGCGTCTGTTTATTTTTGCAGCGGCATTGACTCTTATTCTTATAACTATTGCAGTTTATCTTCTCACCGAGAGGATTGCAAAGCCTATTCGAAACCTTGAAAATGCCACACGCTGTTATGCGGCAGGCGACTTTTCATATCGTGTGCCCGAGCTCAATTCAAAGGACGAACTCGCAGACCTTATTACCAAATTCAACTCAATGGCAACTGCTCTTTCATATCTTGAGGAATCAAGAAGAAGCTTTGTTGCCAACGTTTCTCACGAATTTAAAACACCGATGACAACTATCCGAGGTTTTATTGACGGCATTCTCGACGGAACTATACCGCAAGAAAAGCACGAATACTATCTCAACATTGTTTCGTCGGAAATCAAGCGACTTTCCCGAATGGTAAATATGATGCTCAACATTTCAAACATTGAATCGGGAAACGCAAATATGAAATTCGAGCATTTCAACATAAGTGAAAAAATCCTTTCAACCTTCCTCGGCTTTGAACAGTTGATTTCAAATAAAAACATCACAGTTGAAGGGTTAGAGGATTTGTCAGAAGCACCCGTTAACTGTGACAGCGCAATGATTGACCAGGTGATTTACAACCTCGTTGACAATGCTGTTAAATTTACCGACAATTCGGGCAAAATAACAGTAAAAGTCACAAGCGACAAGAAATACTCATATTTCTCAATCACAAATACAGGCAAAGGGATACCCGAAAAAGACATTATAAAAATATTTGACAGATTCTATAAGGTTGACGAATCACGAAGCACAGATGTCAAAAACACGGGTCTTGGTCTTTTCCTTGTAAAAAGCATCGTTGACCTTCACGCAGGTAAAATAACAGTTGAAAGCGAAGTTGACGAATTTACCCGCTTTACACTAAAACTCCCCAAATAACAATACTCTTCCCACGGAGGTTCTTTTATGGACGAAAATTTCAACACACCAATTCAGCCGGAGGGCGTAGCTGAAGCTCCCCCTGTGCAACCTCAGAACTCTGCACCAATGGGCACAAATCCCGCTCAAAACGCACCATTCTACCCCAACCAGCCCACATTCAACAGCAATTACCAGCCTGTTGCACCGAACACCGGCTTTAACAACTACGCTTACCAAAATAATCCCCCGCAGAATAACCAACCTGCACAAAAAAAGAAGAAAAAAACAGGTAAATCTGTTTTTGCAATACTTCTTTGTATATGCATTGTTGTGGCTTCTGTTGCAATCGGCATTTCTTTTAAAGGCGGAATTGGTGGAGTGGGTGAAGAAAACTCAAAACCGGCAGACACCAACACAACAAACAACGATGCCGCCGCACCTAATATTGAGGACTCACCCGTTGATTACTCTGAATATTCAGGCGAAGGTATTATGACACCCGAGCAGATTTACGATTATGTTAAAGATATAAACGTTGCTATTATTGTTTACTCACAGAACCAGAAAATCGGCGAAGGCTCCGGTATAATTGTGGGCGAGGATGCAACTAAGAAATACACCTACATTATCACCTGCGCACACGTAATCGCAGACAGGGGTGTTGACGTTCAGGTTCAGCTCATTGACGGCTCTGAAATTGATGCAGAAATCGTAGGACTTGATAACAAAACCGACGTGGGCGTTGTTAAAATTAAAAAAACAGGCTTGAAAGCCGCCACCTTCGGCGACTCCGACAAATTGATGGTAGGTCAAGCAATTTACGCCATCGGTAACCCCGGCGGCACCGAGTTTTTCGGCTCATTCACAAACGGTATTATCAGCGCCATTGACCGACCTATCGCTTCA
>JAZRPC010000095.1:0-15852 GCA_045649005.1 Acutalibacteraceae bacterium | reverse complement strand
CACGATATCGGCAAAAATATAGTAAAAACAGTTCTTGAAAACTACGGCTACGAGGTTATTGACCTCGGAAAGGACGTGCCACCTGAAGCGGTTGTTGAAGCGCAAAAAGAAAGCCGAGCAAGGCTTGTCGGGCTTTCTGCTCTGATGACAACCACTCTACCCGCTATGGCTGAAACCATAAACGCATTGAAGGCAGCGGGTGCAGATTGTCGCATAATGGTGGGCGGCGCAGTCTTAACCGAGGAATACGCAATAAAAATCGGCGCCGATTATTACGCTAAGGACGCAAAAATGAGTGCCGATATAGCCAAAGAAGTTCTTTAAAAGTTATGTAAAATGTTGATATACATTGTATACATAAACTGATATAATAACAAAAAACAAAAAGACAGGAGAGTGTTTATGAAACAAACTCAATCAAAACTCCCCAATCAGCAGAAATACGTGCAGAATAAAGAGTTTATCTTTTATCTTGCCGCCATTTTCTTCTACACAATGATGACAGGCATCGTCGGCTCCTACAGGCAGGAATACCTCGTCACCATCATTCGCCTCAGCGATGACAGCCTTTCATTTATGAATGGCTTCCTCAGCGTTGCGGGCTTCGTGCTCAGCTTCTTCTATGCTATGGTTATCGACAACCACAAAATCACGAAAAAGGGCAAATTTGTGCCGATTATAAACACAGTAGCCATACCTATGGGTATTGTAACACTTTTGATGTTTATAACACCCAAGGGTCTCACAGGCACACTTCTCCTTATTTATCTCATAACAATCGGTCTTCTTCACGGTGCTTGCTGCAGCTTCGGTAACGCAATAAACCTTGTTGCGTTTGTTATGTCGCCTGACAACCGTGAGCGTGACAAGGTTATATCCTTCAAAAGCATCTCAAGTGCTGTTGGTAACTCAGCACCCCTTGTTGTTACCCTCGTAATCGGTCTTTTTGTTAAAGATAAGCAGATTCTTTACATCATTTCTGCCGCTCTTATCAGCGTTGTCGGCACATTTATCACCCTTATGGGTATGCGCTTTGTCAAAGAGCGAATCGAATACACACAGGAAAAGAAAAATCCCCTTGAGGGCTTCGTTGACGTTATTAAGAATAAATATGCTTGGATTATCATTGTCAGCGAAACGCTTAAAAACTTCCGCCAGATTGCAAACTATATGGGTGTTTTCCTTGCAGCGGCGCTTCTCGGCGGCTCGGATAAATTCATTTTATTCGGTCTTCCCACAGGTATCGGTACAGCAGTTGGTATGCTCGTTATCAATATGCTTCTCAAAAAATTCAACGCAAAGGTGCTTTACATTGCATCGGGTATATATTCAATAACCGCAAACGTTATTGCCTTTGCTGTCGGTTATTCATATTTCAAAACAGGTAGCTCTGCTATGCAGGTTTTGTTCATCGTTTGTCTTTTCCTTATCGGTCTTCAATTTGGTGCATCCAACCTGTTGCCCTCGATGTTCCAGGCAGACGTTCTCGAATCTCTTGAGGTTCAGACAAAGGGCAAACGTCTTGATGCGGCATTACCCTTCGTTATCGGTGTAGGCACTATGATTAGCGGAACTGTTGCTTCCAGCCTTTCACCCAAAATTCTCTATGGCGACGATTCAATTATCCACTACATTCAGCCCACCGATGAAAATCCCGACCCTGTTCAAAGCGAATACACAAAAATCACAATGCTTTTCTTCTACACGGTTTTCCACGGCATTATGATGCTTCTTGCAGGTATCCCGTTCTTGTTCTATCACCTCACAGGTAAAACAAAAGACGCTGTTCACGAAAAGGTTCTTCAGCAGAGAGAAGAGTTGAAGAAATAAAGTTTTTTGTTCGGTAAAAACTTGCGAAGCAAATATAACTGAAACTGCAAGTTTCAATATCACTCGCCGTAAGGCGAATATCACTCTGCCGTAAGGCAGAATATCACTTATAAAGAGGAGAGTGGATATTCTTGGCAGACAGTGTTTTAAGAGACAAATCAAAAGAGTTTGCGAAAAACATTGTTTTTCTTTGCCGAGAAATGAAAGCCGAGATCAAAGAAGCACCGATAATAAATCAAATGCTTCGTTCTGGCACATCTATCGGGGCAAATATATACGAGGCACAATATGCACAAAGTACGAAGGATTTTATATCAAAACTTGAAATAGCACAAAAAGAATGCTACGAAACAGAGTTTTGGTTAGATATTCTTTTTGAAACAGGTTGTATGAGCCAAGAAAAATATAACAAGATGCATAATGATTGCGGTGCAATTAGGCGAATGTTGATAGCTTCGCTTAATACAGTAAAATGCAAAAAAGATGAATTATAATTGAAATTTACCAATAACAAAAAAGAGAGAAGCTTCGTTTACCGTGAAGTTTCTCTCTTTTTTGTAGTTTATTTTGTAGTGATATTCGCCTGTTGGCGAGTGATATTGCTGCGCAGTGATATTGTGCTACGCACAGTGATATTCTGCCTTGCGGCAGAGTGGTATTGTCCGTCGGCAGATTACATCTTTTTTAATCTCAAAACGTTCCAGCTAAAGGGCTTTAACTCTGCGGTGAGGGTGGAATCGTCGATTTCGGGCAATTCGTTTGTGTGGGGTGAAACCTTGATTAAGTCAAAGGAGTTTACGTCATTTTTGTCTTTGCCATCCATTGAAATAAACTCAATGGGTCTGAAGCCGTCAAAATCAAGAAGATTTACGTCGAGAATAACGCTCTCATCAAGGCTTTTGTTAACACAGAAAACGTTCAATTCTTCTGTTTCCTCGTTATAGGTTGCGATGGATTCAATAAACGGAACGTCTGTAAATTCCTTGCAATCGTATTTGGGGCAATCAATAAGGGGGAGAAGCGCCGAGCCTCTGCCGTAGTTTGAAAGGTGCATAAAGGGGTAAAAAATCGTCTGCGGGAAAACTCCGCCGCCCGTCTGGGTGAAAATGGGGGCAATAACGTTAACAAGCTGTGCAAGGCAGGCGATTTTGATTCTGTCACAATGGCGCAGAATTGTTATAAGCAATGAGCCAACAAGCAAAGCGTCCTCGAAATTGTAGATATCCTCAAGAAGCTTTGGGGCAACGCTCCATTTTTCAAAGGGAGTGTTATTTGAATGGTACCAGACATTCCACTCGTCAAAGGAGAGGTTGATTTTCTTTTTTGAGCGGCGTTTTGCTTTGACGTAGTCGCAAATGCAGATAACAGAATATATAAACTCGTCAAATTCAAGGGATTTTGCAAGGAATGAGGGCGTGTCGTCTGCCTGGTTACCGTAGTATTGGTGCAAAGAAACGTAGTCGATGCTGTCGTATGCAATGTCCAGCGTTTCAGCCTCCCATTTGCCGAAGGTGTTCATGTGTCGGCTTGATGAGCCGCAAAGAACAGTTTCAATGGAGTTATCTGTCCACTTCATCAGCTTTGATGCTTCAAGGGCGGCCCTGCCGTATTCTGTGGCGGTTTTTGCGCCCATCTGCCAGCCGCCGTCCATCTCGTTGCCGAGGCACCACAGCTTTATTTTGTGTGGGTCCTTAACACCGTGCGCTATTCGCAGATCCGACCAATAGGAGCCCGAGGGATGGTTACAATATTCAACAAGGTTTCGTGCCTCCTCGGGGCCTCTTGTGCCGAGATTCACAGCCATCATACACTCTGAGCCTGCTTTTTTGCACCAGGCGAGAAACTCATTTGTGCCGAAAAGGTTTGGCTCGGTTGTGCCCCAGGCAAGGTCAAGCCTTTTGGGTCTGTTTTCAACGGGACCAACGCCATCCTCCCACTTGTAGCCCGAAACAAAGTTACCACCGGGGTAACGCACAACGGGAACATTCAACTTTTTAACAAGGTCAATAACGTCTTGGCGGAAGCCGTTTTCGTCAGCCGTGGGGTGACCGGGCTCGTAAATGCCGCCATAGACAGCTCTGCCCAGATGTTCAATAAATGAGCCGTAAACACGTTTGTCAATTTCGCCGATGCGGAATTCCTTTGCAAGTGTGATTTTCGCTTTCATATTATCATTCCTTTAGCTTTGTCTTGAAATACTTTAAAAAAACGCACCGAAAAAATGCTTTCGGCAAATTTCGATGCGGTTTATTGTTGTTATCTGTGATAGAGTTTTTTGCTTTCGTGGTGGGGCTCGCAGGTCAGATTAATTCCCAACTTGCGGAACGTGTCACGGTCAACCTGTGAAAGGATAACCGTTGCGTGAGCCTCGCTACCCTCAAGCTTTTTGAGAGCATCAAAGGCTTTTTTAGCGTCTGCGGATTCAACCGCACTCATTGTCAGGGCGATTAGAACCTCGTCTGTATGCAGGCGGGGGTTGTGGTTGCCGAGAATACTGGTTTTAAGAAGCTGTATGGGTTCAATAACCTTTCTTTCAATAAGAAGGGTGCTTTCGTCAATACCTGAAACAGCCTTGAGAGCGTTGAGAAGCGCCGCAGATGCGGAGCCGAGAAGGTCGCTTGTCTTACCCGTAACGATTGTGCCGTCGGGGAGCTCGATTGCAACAGCAGGTCTGTTGCCGGTTTCTTCGCTTCTCTGAAGAGCCGCCTTAACAACGGGGCGCTGACTTTCAACAGAAATGCCCGCCTGATTCATAAGGCTTTCGATTTTGGCGATTGCGCCGTCGTTCTTCTGACCGTTTTTTCTGTCGCAAAGTGCACTGAAATAACGGCGAATAATTTCATCGTGTGATGCCTTGCGGCAGATGTAGTCATCCGTTATGCAATAGCCCGCCATGTTAACACCCATATCCGTGGGTGATTTATAGGGGCTAACACCCTCGATTTTCTCAAATATAGCATTGAGCACAGGGAAAACCTCAACGTCACGGTTGTAGTTGACGGTTGTTTTGCCGTATGCTTCAAGGTGATATGGGTCAATCATATTAACGTCATTAAGGTCAGCTGTTGCAGACTCATAAGCAAGGTTAACAGGGTGCTTTAAGGGAAGATTCCATATAGGGAAGGTTTCAAATTTGGCATAGCCGGCTTTGATACCTCTTGCATTTTCGTGGTAAAGCTGTGAAAGGCAGGCAGACATCTTGCCGCTGCCGGGTCCGGGGGCGGTGATAACAACGAGGGGACGGGTTGTTTCGATGTAGTCGTTTTTGCCGAAGCCCTCGTCGCTGACGATTTTTTTCACGTTGTAGGGATAGCCCTCGATTTTATACTGAATAAATGCCTTTATGCCAAGATTTTCAAGCTTTTCCTTGAATTTTATGGCAGAGGGTTGGCCGTCAAACTGGGTGATAACAACGCTGCCCACAAAAAGGCCTGCGTTGGCGAAGGAGTCCATAAGGCGCAAAACGTCGCTGTCGTATGTGATGCCGTAGTCACCACGGATTTTGTTGCTTTCAATGTCACCTGCGGAGATAACGATAACGATTTCGGCGTGGTCCTTAAGGTTGAGAAGCATCTGAAGCTTGCTGTCGGGCTTGAAGCCGGGCAGAACTCTTGAAGCGTGGAAGTCGTCAAAAAGCTTGCCGCCAAATTCAAGGTAAAGCTTGCCGCCGAATTCATCGATTCGTTTCATAATTTGTTCCGACTGTTTTTCGATATACATATCGTTGTCGAAACCGACAGGTTTACGAAAATCCATATAATCACCCTTTCACAAATACTAATTCTATCATTCACCAATAGATTTGTCAACGAAAAATGAATTATGTATAAGAGTTTTAATTGACTTTAATCTTTATAGGATGTATATTATAATAGATATATTATGACGGCAAGGAGAGTATTATGGAACAGTTTTTTGACAGATTCAAGCTCGATTGGTCACCTGTGGCAGAAAAAAGCCACACAATAGTTCGTGGCAACGTGAGAATAACCGTGCTCACACCCTGTCTTCTGAGGGTAGAGGAGCAGTCAAAAGGAAAATTCTGCGACGAGCCCACTCAAAGTGTGTGGTATCGTGATTTTTGCAAGCCCGAGTTCAAGCTCAACGAATCAAGCGACACTCTTGAAATCAAAACAACAAAAGCCAATTTCCTTTATAACTACAAAACAAAGAAAATGGTAAGAATCAAGCTGCGTGACGGCAGAGTTGTTACCAACTACAAGGCGGGTAACCTCAAGGGTACCTGCAGAACACTTGATATAACAGCCGGGGTTATCACACTTGGTGACGGCGTTTGCTCGAAAAACGGCGTAGCTATACTTGACGACAGCGACACTCTCGTTCTCAAGGACGACGGCGCAATTCTTCCCAGAAAATATAAGGGCAAGGATGAATACTACTTCGCATACGGCAACGATTACATCGGTGCCACAACCGACCTTTATAAATTAACAGGTCAGGTGCCGCTTATCCCCAGATATGCCCTTTCAAACTGGTGGAGCCGCTACAAAGCATATTCACAGGATGAATACCTCTCACTTCTTGACCGCTTCAAAAAAGAGGAGCTTCCCATAACAGTTGCAACGGTTGATATGGATTGGCATTGGGTTGACATCAAAGATAAATTCGGCAAGGACAGCCACAAGGTTTTCCCCCACCTGAATTTTATGGAATATGTCTACGACGTGTGGTCAGCAGGCTGGACGGGTTACAGCTTCAATACAGATTTGTTCCCCGATCCCGAGGGCTTCCTCAAAAAGCTCAAGGACGATAACTACAAGGTAACCTTCAATCTTCATCCCTCACAGGGTGTTCGCTGGTATGAAGACCAGTATGAGGAAATGTGCAAGGCTATGGGGCAGGACCCTTCAAAAAAAGCCCCTGTGAAGTTCGACATTACCGACAAAAAGTTTATGGAGCATTATTTCAAGGTGCTTCACCATCCATACGAGAAAATGGGCGTTGACTTCTGGTGGATAGATTGGCAGCAGGGCACAAGGTCAGCCGTTCCCGGTCTTGACCCCCTCTGGGCATTGAACCACTACCACTTCTATGACAACGCAAAGAATAATAACAGACCCCTCATTCTTTCCCGTTTTGCGGGTGCAGGCTCACAGCGTTACCCATTGGGCTTCAGCGGTGACACAACCCAGACCTGGGCGAGCCTTGATTTTCAGCCCGGCTTTACCGCAACGGCTTCCAACGTTGGCTACCCCTGGTGGAGCCACGACATCGGCGGCCATTGTATGGGCAAAAAGGATGATGAGCTTTATCTTCGTTGGTTGCAGCTCGGCGTGTTCAGCCCCATTATGCGTCTGCACTCAACAAACAACGAGTTTATGGGTAAAGAGCCCTGGAACTATTCAGGCCCCGTTGAGAGAATCGCAAAGGATTATCTCAGACTCCGTCACAAGCTTCTTCCCTATATCTACACAATGAACTACCGCACCCACACCGAGTGCCGTGCAATATGTGAGCCCATGTATTACCACTACCCCGAAAGAAAGAGCGCATACAACTGCAAAAATCAGTTCTTCTTCGGCACGGAGCTTATTGTTGCACCCATTACGGAGCACACCTCAACAGATAATAATATGGCAGGGGTCAACGTGTGGATTCCCGAGGGCAGATACACCGATATTTTCACAGGCAGAATTTACAGCGGCAAGCGTTTTGTTAAAATGTACCGCGATATTGAAAATATCCCCGTGCTTGCAAAAGAGGGTTCAATAATCCCTATGAGCGCAAACGGCACGGATAACGACTGCTCTAACCCCGAAGCACTTGAGCTTCTTATTTACAGGGGTAACAACACCTTTACTCTTTATGAGGATGACGGTGAAACCTTGTCATATCAGAACGGCGCATATCTCAAAACGCCCTACACCGTGAAGGAGGATGGCTCAAGCGTCACCTTCACAATCGGCAAGGGTGAGGGCGACGTAACGGTTGCCCCCGAAAAGAGAGCATATACGTTGTTCTTTAAAGATATCGTAAATGCCGAAATCACACTTAAAATCAATGGTAAGGAAAAAGATATATGCAGAGAAAAGGGTAACACAATCACTCTTTCTCTCAGCGGCATAAAGGCTACCGACACCGTTGAAATTGTGATGACGGATTGCGAATACCTTACAAACACCGATAAAAAACAGGCATTAATTGAAACTATCGCAAAATATCAGATGGGTAACGACAAAAAAGGCTTGCTGTTCACAGAATTCCTTAAATCAGAAAAGCCCCTGCCCCCCATGGCAGAAAACTATACGGGCCCCATCGAAGAAATACTTGCACTTTACAGAGGATAAGGAGAAATAAAAATGAGTGAAAAAATTGTTGTAGGCATTATTGGTCTTGAGTTCGGCAGAGCACACCTTGAGGGTGCTCTCGCATATGGTGCAGAAATCGGTCTTATCTGTGACTGTGATGAAAAATCTCTTCGCTTCGCAGGTGAAAAATACGATATTCCCGAAGAAAAATGGACTCTTGATTACCACGATATCATAAATAATAAAGAAATCAACGCCGTTTCAATCGGTATACCCGACCAGCTCCACAAGCAGGTTGCCATTGAAATGCTTGAGGCAGGCAAGCACGTGCTTTGCGAAAAGCCCCTTGCTCTCACAAAAGAGGACGTTACAGAAATCGTAAGAGCCGCAAAAAAATCAAACCGCAAATTTATGGTTGGTCAGATTTGCCGCTTCACCCCCTCATTTGTTAAAACAAAAGAGCTTATCGACAACGGCACTCTCGGTGAAATTTATTTCGTTGAAAGCGAATATGCTCACGACTATATGAACATCGTTTCCAATAAACAGAACTGGAGAAGTGACGATGCCCGTCACGGCGTTATCGGCGGCGGATGCCACGCAGTTGACCTTCTTCGTTGGCTTGTTGGCGACCCTGAGGAGGTTTTCGCTTACGGCACACACAAATGCCTCCCCACAGTTACATACGACGACTCAACAATCGCTATTATGAAATTCCCCGGCGATATTGCAGGTAAGGTTTACGTTTCAACAGGCTGCAAGCGTGACTACACAATGAGAACCGTAATCTATGGCACAAAGGGTACAATTATCTGTGATAACACTTCACCCACAATGCAGCTTTTCGTTGCCGATGAAAACGGCGTAGCACCCGAAAAGCCTGAAATTATCGAGCTTGAAATCAACAACCACAACTTTGTTAAGGAGTTTGAGGTTTTCGGCGATGCTATTGTTAACGACACCGTTGTTGCAACAAGTGCAGAAGAGGGCGCAAAAACTGTTGCCGCTTGTATTGCTATTGTTGAATCTGCAACAACAGGTAAAATTGTTAAACCCGACTATAATTTTGATTAATTGGTGAAAAACTGTGTCAGTAATTGATATTTTAAAAGCTAAAGCCACACCCTACGGCATCGAAATCAGCGACGATTTATCAGACAAGCTGAGTATTTATGCAAAAGAGCTCAGAGAGTGGAACGAAAAAATCAACCTTACTGCCATTCTTGACGATGAGGGCATAGCAATCAAGCATTTTCTTGACTGCCTTCTTGTTTCAAAAGCCGCATCGTTTGAGGCGGGTATGAGCGTTATTGACGTTGGCACGGGTGCGGGCTTTCCCGGTCTTGTTATTGCGGCGGCGCACCCCGACGTGAGCGTAACGCTTCTTGACTCAACGGGCAAAAAGCTCAAAGCCGTTGAGGCTATGGCGGCGGCGATGGGCGTTGAAAACGTTAAAATAGTCCACGCAAGGGCAGAGGAAGCGGGCAAAAACCCCGAATTTCGTGAAAAATACGATTACGCAACGGCAAGGGCGGTTGCGGAGCTTCGTGTTCTTTCAGAATACACCTTGCCCTTTGTGAAAAAGGGCGGCTCGTTCCTGTCGCTTAAAAGTGTCACCGCCAAGGAAGAAATCGGCGGCGCTAAAAAGGCGCTGGGTATTCTCGGCGGCGAGGTTGAGGGTGTAACGGAGTTCACTCTCCCCGGCGGCGACAACAGAGCAATAATAAAAATAAAAAAGATTTCGCAAACCTCGCCAAAATACCCAAGACCATCGGCACAGATAGCGAAAAAGCCACTTTAAAAATAAGAAAACAAAGCATTTTCAGTCGATTTACCCCGACCG
Source organism: Acutalibacteraceae bacterium (assembly GCA_045649005.1). GTDB lineage: Bacteria > Bacillota > Clostridia > Oscillospirales > Acutalibacteraceae > DTU089. Next base: position 5,910 of record JAZRPC010000095.1, on the reverse strand, counting down.
AAAATGCTTTATTTTTTGGCACCAAAGTGTTATAGTGTAATCACAGAGAGGGACAAGATGTGCAAAACAAACGGCTCAGCCGGAAAGGAATACCAATGTTGAAAACATCTTCAAAAAGCAAGGCGAATTGCCAGATTCAGCTTTTACCCCACGAAACAATAAAACCAAATCCCAACCAACCAAGAGTCAGGTTCGATTACAATGAGCTGGAGGGACTTGCCTGCTCCATAAGGGCAAACGGAATGCTTCAACCAATTAACGTGCGACCCCTTGACGACGGCAGCTTCGAGCTGATTTCGGGTGAAAGGCGCCTTCGAGCCGCAAGAATGGTGGGCATTGCCAAAATCCCCTGTGTCATAATGAATGTTGACGACAGACAGTCGGCACTTTTTGCCGTGATTGAAAACGTTCAGCGACAGGACCTTGATTTTTTCGAGGAGGCGGTGGCGATTGACAGGTTGATGACTGAACACGGTCTCTCTCAGGAGGAAATATCACGAAAGCTTGGCAAAGCCCAATCCACCTTGTCAAACAAGCTAAGGCTTCTGCGTCTGCCCGAAGAAATGCGTGATAAAATAGCCTATTCGGGGCTTTCGGAGCGCCACGCAAGAGCGCTTCTTACCTTGCCCGACAATTCCACACGTGGCAGAGTGCTTGACCTTGTAATTGAACGGCACCTGAGCGTTGCCGAAACAGAAAGGCTCATTGCAGACGTTCACAGGCGAAAGCGAAGCCCCAAAAAGGCACACACCAAGGTTTATAAGGATATGCGGATTTTCCTCAACACCCTTAACCACGCCGTTGACACTATAAGAAAAGCCGGCATCGAAGCCGACACGGCAAAAAGCGAAACCGACGAATATTTTGAATACGTCATAAGAATATCGAAGCCTGAAGAAACAGCCGTTGTAACGGTCACAACACAGGCGGTTTAATTCGATATAATCTCCGAAAGGAGTTTATATAAGCCATATCTTTCTCTTTCACACCCCACATCCACAAGCGGAAGCCCCCTGCCGAAAGGCAAGGGGCTTCTGCTTTTATTTTATTTGTTTTTTTCAGAGTAATATATGGTGCTGCCCGCTTCAACGGAGTGGGTGAGCCACGTGTTACCGCCGATTATGCAGTTGTCGCCGATTTTTGTGTTGCCGCCGAGAATTGTTGCATTTGCGTAAATAACAACGTTGTTACCGATGTCGGGGTGGCGCTTGATGTTTTTAACGGGGTTGCCGTTTTCATCAACCTCAAAGCTTTTTGCACCAAGGGTAACACCCTGATAAATCTTGACGTGTCTGCCGATGGTGGTTGTTTCACCAATAACGATACCCGTGCCGTGGTCAATAAAGAAATATTCGCCAACCGTTGCGCCTGCGTGGATGTCGATACCTGTTTTTTCGTGGGCAAACTCCGTCATAATTCGGGGGATAAGCGGAACACCCAATATGTAAAGCTCGTGAGCCACACGGTAGATTGAAATTGCATAAAAGCCGGGGTAACAGATAAGCACCTCTTCACGGCATTTTGCCGCAGGGTCGCCCTCATAAAGAGCCTCAATGTCTTTTATGAGCATTTCTTTAACATAGGGGAGCTTTTTAACGAAAATATCGCAGATTTCCTCGGGAGTTTTGCTCATAGGTGTGCCGCCGAATGCGTAAGCACCCTTAATCTGCACCGAAAGACGGCTGTAAATGTTAAGTAAAAGCTCGGTTTGAGAAAGCACGTTTTCGCTACCCTCGCTGTGCTTGAAATAGTTGGGGAAAAGGAGGGATTGCAGGTCCTTTATGACCTTTATAACCTCTTTTCTGTCGGGGATAAGAGTGTTATCCCTGTTGTTTTTGAGAAAGCAGGATTCATTTACGCTTTCAAGCTCACCTACTGTGTTGGCGATGCTTTCAATAGATTTGTAGAATTTTTCCATAAAAATACCCTTTCAATCAGAAAAAAGTCCCGATGATAAATATCTTTCGCCTGTGTCAGTTAAAACAGCGACGATTATTTTACCGCTGTTTTCGGGTCGCTTTGCAAGCTCCGCTGCGGCGTAAACAGCCGCACCCGACGAAATTCCCACAAGGATTCCCTCGTTAACAGCCATTTTTCGTGCGTATTCAAATGCACTCTCGTCAGGCACGTCGATTATTTCGTCATAAATCCCCTTGTCCAGATTTTCGGGGATAAAGTTTGCGCCGATGCCCTGTATTTTGTGTGGACCAAAGGAGCCCTGTGTGAGAAGCGGCGAGGAGAGTGGCTCAGCGCCCACAACCTTGATGTCGGGGTTTTTCTCTTTAAGAAATTTGCCCGTGCCCGAAAGTGTCCCGCCTGTGCCTATGCCCGCAACAAGGATATCAACCTTGCCGTCGGTGTCCTGCCAGATTTCGGGGCCGGTGGTTTTGTAGTGGGCAAGGGGGTTTGCGGGGTTGTCAAACTGCGATGGAATAAAAGAATTTTCATATTCTGCCGAAAGCCGCAACGCTTCATCAATGGAGCCCTGCATACCCTTTTTGCCGTCGGTGAGGATAACCTCTGCACCGTAAGCTTTGATGAGAAGAATCCTTTCCTTGCTCATTGTGTCGGGCATAACAATAATAACCTTGTAGCCCCTTGCGGCACCGATAGCCGCCAGAGCAATTCCCGTATTGCCACTTGTGGGCTCGATAATTACAGAATTTTTCTTGAGAAGCCCGCTTTTTTCAGCCGCATCAATCATTTCAAGAGCAGGTCTGTCTTTTGCGCTGCCTGCTGGGTTAAAGCATTCAAGCTTTGCAAAAATGCGAGCCTGCAGATTTTCTTTTTTTTGAGTGTTTTTTAACTCCAACAAGGGAGTGTTGCCGATTAATTCATCAACCGAACCGAAAACTTTCACTCTATCGCCACCTTTATTGAAAAATATTTTATCACAATCAAGCCTATATTACAAGTTTATGCAATTTATATTTTGCAATCAAAAATTTTCACCTTGTTTCTGTCGGCGAAGAAAGCTACCAGTCGCCAGTCACCAGCCGCCAGTAGGGGACGGTCTTGACCGTCCCGCATTTTTAAGTTGCAAGTGGCAAATTGCAAGTGGCAAGTTTCGGGGCGCAAGCGCCGATTGTATTAATATGTAAAAGCCTTGCGAAGCCTATCATCCCTGTTCGGCTTTGCCGAATAGGGAGGGGGACCAACACTTAACGGGGTCCCAAAAAAGCGTAGCTATTTAGGGGAGAGGAAGCACAGTGTAGCGTTGAATTTTTTTGCGTAGCGAAAAAATGATAAGCGAAACTTCGTGCTGACGAGGTGGTGGGTCGCCCCCTTACGGACACTCTTCGCTGATGAAACAAGCAAAGTTGCTGCATTTTTACCTCCTTTCGAAGAGAGGTAAAACACCACCGCAATATATCAACACAATTGGCTTGTTCCGCATTTGCGTTTTTAACAAATCTTATCGCCAAAACTTATGCAACCCTACAAATGTGCAAAAAACCAAAAAATTTTTGTAAAAAAATGTAGTAATTTGAAGATAAAAAACATATATGGGTGAGGGTTAAAAATATATAGGGTAAATTTTAAAAATTCACCCACCTAGGGGATCTTAAAACGACAGGTGGTGGTTGCCTTCTTAATGCTATGTTGAAGAAACTGAAATTTAGTGTTATATTAGTTACAAGAAACCAATCAGGGGCGGTTTTGAACAAAAAACGTCAATCACAGAACCGTCCCCTGATTGGTTTGAGTTATAGTGATTGGGGATGGATAGTACGTGCGGGCGGAAACGTATTTTTCTGTTATAGGTAAAAATAAACTTCTAATATTACTGGTTGTTGTATCTGTAATAACTATGTTTGGTTGCCAAAAAGATGAAACAAGAATTAAAAGCAACAAAATTCTGATTGATATTGAAGACGCTGACTTGAAAAATCAGAGCCTGTATTATTTTGTTAATAGTGATTTCACCTCTTCATCCAATCATGATTCAGCAGCGATTTTGGTGAAAGAAAATAGTAAAATACAGGCCGAAGCTACACTTTATGTTAAAACAGATGAGAATCACTACACGTATTCTCTCGGGAAAGTAGATATTAACCCGTTTAATACAGGAGAGTTGAAGGCTGTTGACATTGATTCTGATGGTATAGATGAGCTTGTTTTTTGGGCAGAGATTACCGGCAACGGAGCAACTTTGGCGAAAGTCTTTGATGTAACAGATGATGGTATCAAACTCATTGATGATTTGAATTCAAGAGAAGATGTGCAATTCGAATATGCCAAGAATAAGCAACTTTTGGCAAAAAATGATGCAACAGATTTTTCGGTGGAAATTGATGTGTCAAAACAGTATGCCAATAAACCTGTTGATTCAGATGGAAAGTTCGTTGGTAACGTTGATATATTAAAAATGCCTGTTAGCAGTGTTTCTGTTGACGTGGCAGGTGAAAATTCAACGTGTGTGATTTCGTATTCAAAAGGAATTAAAGCTTCAAGCTTTTTAGGTGAATTTACGATTAGTTTACAATGGAATGAATCGACTTCAGAGTTTGAGGTTTGCAAATTGAGCTTTGAAGACCAATCAGAAGATTCTACGATTGAATCTTGATTTTGATTTTTGCACAATGATTTTGGAGGTGGCAAAGACTATGACTGGTATGCTCAGTACATATACAAAACAAAATGGGATGTTGTTTCTTAAAAAGATTAGTATTGTGCTCTCGCTTGTCGTCTTTCTGTGTGGCTGTACCCGCGAATGTGTCGAATGGTTTTTGGGCGATGGTAGAGGCGATTGGGGCCTTGAACTTATCAATGGATATTGGATATTGAAAATTAACTCTAGAAATGTTTTGCTTTCAAAAGAACACGAGAACACCACAAGTTGGTCAACAAAGATAAATGGTTATTATGTTACATCTTATCAGTTGAATGATAAGTATATTTTTACGGAAGGCTTTAAAAATGAAGGCAATAGCATAACTGATGAGGAGTTGGAAAATCCCATAATATATTACTACATTGTTAATACATTAACTGATGAGATTTTCGGACCATTTGAAACATACAGAGCTTTTTTGGAACAATGTGATTTATTGAGTATCAAAGATAATGATACGTGGCTTCAATTTAATGCAAAATCAGCCGAACCAACAACGGTTCATAAAGAAAAACCAACAGACCAATCGGACGAATCAGAGGGTGAGCCTGATAAAACAGAGGACACTTCTGTGATTGACCCGGATTAACTACAATTTAATATTACAAAGGGCGGTTTGGTTAATTCCAAGCCGCTTTTTCTGTCAGCGAAGCTATCATCCCTGTTCGGCTTGCCGAATAGGGAGGGGGACCGCGCCGTAGTGTAACGCAGGCGAGGTGGTGGGTCGCCCCCTCACCAATCCCCTTCGTTGATGAATCGGAAAAGCTCACCTTTCTTTTACCTCTCTTCGAAGAGAGGGGGACCGCGCGCCAGCGTGGTGGAGAGTTCTTGACGCGAAAACCTGAGCGTCTTTTCACCGCAAGGTGAAACTGTAATGAGGTTATTGCTTTCCGTTAGTCTGTTGCATTTGAATCTTGCGATTCAACGACGTTCGGCTCTCACGTCGAGAACCACCCACCACCCGTTCAGCAATATTTTAACTTTAATTGCTTTACACGCTTGCAGGGTTTTTACAAATATCGTCAAACGGTAAGGTGGTCCCCCCGCCTTCGAAGGCAGGTATAAATACATCAGCTTTGCTCGTTTCATCGACGACGGCAAGAGGGAGCTTGAACGACCCACCACCAAAAGCGGAGCTTTTGGTCCCCCTCCCTATGCACTTGCGTGCACAGGGATGATAGGCTTCGCAACACTTTTACACATCAACACAATCGGCATGTAGTGCCCCGAAACTTGCCACTTGCAACTTGCCACTTGCAACTTAACCGGGATGATAGGCTGGCAGCTCTAAAAAT
>JAZRPC010000094.1:0-7035 GCA_045649005.1 Acutalibacteraceae bacterium | reverse complement strand
GGTCGTTGCCGTAGCCCTTCTGCTTAACGATGTGCTCAATACCGCCGCCTGTAACGCTTGTTACACCATAGGCATCCGCACCCATAATAAGTGTTGCGAAAACTGCACAGCCGTCTGCGCCGGCTTTCCAGATTTTTGCCTCTGTGCTTTCAACGAAACGAACGCCGCCAAGGCAACCGATTTCGCCCTTGAGCATATTTTCGGGTGAAGCGTATTTCTGCACCTCCATCCACTGGTTGCCTGCCTCCTGCATAAGGTCATAAGCAACATAGGGGTGAATAATGCCCACGTAATAGCCGTCGATTTTGGGAGCGTTCATAGCCTTGAGCTCAGCCGCCGCCTTGAAAACGTCCTTCACTCTGAGAAGGGCGGTTGAGTCAAGCTGGCTTCTTGAGGTTACCTCTGTTTCGGTGTCGCCCGAAACCTTGGGGCAATAAAGCACGTTAGTGCCGCCCACAATTTCATTACGCACAATTGTATCCATCGTAAGACCCGCCTGTGAAGCAAGCTGCTTTGTAGCCTCAACAATGGTGTTGTCAACGGCGGTGAGCTCAAGAAGGTCGCTCTGCTCAATATAGTCGCCGTACTGCTCAACACTTGCACTTACCGCAGAAACGTTGAGCTTGTTGCCTGTGGGTGTCACGCCCTCTGTAAGGGGTGTGAGCGCCTTGGGGAGTGAAGAGAATTTTCTGAATTCAATAATCTTACCTCCGTTTTTGGGAATGTCACGCTTCTGACCGAACTGGTCGTGCACAAGATAGGGTGACGCAAGTGTAATGAGCGTTTTGTCGTAAAAAGTTTTCATTTCTGCAGAAAGGCTTTCGGTAGCTGTTGTGTTCACCTGCTCGCCTGCTGCAAAAAGCTGTAAATCAATAAAATAGTCCTTCATAAAAATCCTTTCTCAAAAACGTATATCAGCACCGTTTTCGACTTCTTTTAATATTTTCAGAATGTCTTTTGAGGTGAGCGAATTAACGTCAAGAGCGGTTACAACAGCGCTTTCCGAGGATACGCCGTTTTCCAGAGGGCGCCTGCCCTTTGATTCGATGCTTCTGACAACCTCCTCACGCACCTTGTCGGCGGTGTATGCCATAGCCCCGCTGAGAAGCTCGTCTCTGTGAACGGTTTCAAACGCCGCCCTCACCGGGGCGCCGCCCATAAGAAGGGTTGCGAAAAGCTTGTTGCCTCTCAGCTCTTTTCTCAAATCAAAATCGGGATATGTGTTTTTAAGCTCTATGCTCTCACGTGCCCATCCGTCGGCACGCTGCCTTAAAGCACCGATTCTGTCTTCATTCTGAACACTTTGGGGATTTTCATTTTGGCGCTGTTCTTCACTATTCTGTATTTTCTCCAAAAGGGAGTCCTCTTCGCCCTCAGAAATCCCGTATTTCTCCATCAGAGAAGCCATAATCGGCGAAACCTTATCTCTGTATTCTTCAAGATTTTTTGTTTCCTTGAATCTCTTGTCAATAATCGCCTGTGTTTTTTTGGTGAATTGCTCCTTGAATTTTCCGGAAATAAGCTGAGCAAATTCATTTTCGGCATCACCGTCATTAAAGTTACCCTGCCCGGCGTCAGCAAAATCGTCGCCCGTTTCGGCAGATACGCTCTCTGCACCCTCACCTGCAAAAAGCTGGATATCTGCAAATAACAATAATTTCTTCATAAAATTTCCTTTCAAAATAAATTCATCGTCTTTCCGAAGTGTCATTTATATAAAAACCGTCGGCCGAACGGCCTATATCAAGTTGCAAGTGGCAAGTGGCAAATGGCAAGTTTCTGGGCACAAGCGCAGATTGTATTGATTTATTGTTGGGATAGTTAATGTAGGGGCGGGTCTTGACCCGCCCGTTTTTGTATTCGATTTTTGCAGGACTCTCAAGACCGTCCCCTACTTTTTTAGTGGTATGTCGCAAGCTCCAACCTCACTCCACTCTCACATTCTCGGGATACTCCTCCGCCAACATATAAAGCCCTGAAACCATAGCATCAACAATAGCCCTCGTGCGCTCTGCCGCAAATGAGAAATGCTCAATTTCAACGCTGACGTAGCCCTCACGAACAATCTCCCTGTGAAGCTTGAGCCTGCCCCCGCTTTCCTCATCCTTGAGACAGTTCAGAAGCGTGCACACAAGGGTCGAAACACCTGCACATACAATGTCCGAGCCACGCCTTCCGAATCCGCTGTGTCCCTCAACCGTCAGAACTGTTCTGTCGTGATATTCACGGTAAAACACCTGGGTCAAATTGCGCTCACTCCTTCGCTGATTCGTGCAATCACCGCATCCTTGCCCTCAAAATCCATCATGCTCACCGCCGCCAATGCCTGTGAACGCATTTCGGGGTTAAACATGCCGTTGTTGTAAAGCTGAAGCGCCAGCTCATTCTGGCTGATTTTTGAAAAGGGGCTTGCCTTCTGTGCGCTGACCTTAACATCAAAAATCGGCTTTCTTAATGCAAGCTCCTCGCCAAAAAATTCCTGCTGAGGCTTCACCATGATTGCGTGGTTGTCGTATGAAATAAACTCCTCTGCACCGTTCTCGGAAATAATCCGAAAAAATCTCGGCTCGTCATAAAACTGTCGGATAAGCTCAATCGCAAGGGAGTTGAGCTCAGAAAATGCTCTGTAGCCACCTTTGACCATATCCCTCGTCAGCTTACTGCCCGCCTCCTGAAGCGCCGCAATGGCAGATGCCGCCGTAACACCGCTTGAAACGCCACCCTGTGAAAAATCACGGTTGCCGCTTGTTTCCTTGAGCTCGTCAATTTTGCTGTTGAGGATTGCCATATACACCTGCGGAAGACCAGAAACCCTGATTTCTCTTATGCTGTCCTCACCAAGGTTACTGCCCGAAACGTGGACAAAATTATTTGACCAATCTGCAAACTCCTCTTCGTTTACCGCCCCGGAGGAATTAATAAAATATCGGGGTGTTGTGGCAAGGGCTGCATTCCTTGTCAAAGCATTGTTGAGCACGTCAATCTGGAATTGGGCATCCTTCATAATATCGATGTAGCCAAAGCCACAGGGCGTGCCCTCCTCCACAAAAAGCGTGTCGAAAACAAAAGGGTATTTGCCATGGTCGTAAAATCCACGCTCAGCATACTCGGGGTCATTCTCCGAAGCATAAAGAAGCTCACTGTTGCAGATTTTGCAATAATGTACAATTTCTCTACCATCTCTTATAACCTTGTAATATCGGTCAATTACTGCCGTTTTCTGCGAGGTGTCAACGCTGTCATCAAACACATATTTTGAAATTTCAATATTTGATGCACCCAGCTTTCCCGAAAGCTTCGGGTAAAGTGATACAAGAGTGTCGTTATCCATCAGCTCAACGTGAAAAATGTTTTTGCTTTTCTGAATATCCTTTACTCCCGGCTCCCAGAAAAGGTTCAAAAGGTCAACCTGCTTTATTTCAATGTCGCCCAGACCATTCGATTTCAACGGATTCCAGAACGCACCGTAAACAGCTGTGCCGGCCTTTAGCTTATACCACCATGCGTTGCTGTAGATTTTTTCAAATCCGTTGCGCTCGAAAATAACCGGCAGAATCTGCGAAAGAATCCTCGCCGCATTTTTATCGCTCTGCTCCCTCGGCAAACAGCACACCTCGGGGAAATTATCCATAGCGTCAGCGTGCTTGTTTGCAATGGAGTTGAAAAGCCAGGCTGAAGCATACTGCTCGCCGTCGCCCTTGCCCTTTGCATCCCAATGTCGCAGCTTGAACCATTGCTCGTTTTCAACAATACGTTTTTCAAGTGAGGCTTTCCCCTCCTTATATTTTTTGAGGGTTTCAAGAATTTTTTCCACATCCTCTGCCCCCAAAAGAGAAAGCACTCTGATTTTGCTACCCCCGTTATCATTCACTTTGTTTTCTTTTTTCATATATTCATCTTTATCCTTTTTCAAATTTTTCTCCTTTAATACCCAACAGCCCTGCGAAGCCTATCCCCTTGTTAAGTTGCAAGTTGTAAGTGGCAAGTTTCGGGGCGCAAGCGCCGATTGTTTTGATTTGTTATTGGGCTAGATATTGTAGGGGCGGGGTCTTGACCCGCCCGTTTTTGTGTTCGATTTTTGCGGGACGGTCAAGACCGTCCCCTACATTTTAGTGGCAAGTGGCAGTCGGCATCCTTAAGCTCTACAACTACCAATTCCGCAGCAAATCCAACGGGTCATCCCCAACCGCAATTTCCTTCTGCCTTTGCTGTGGCTTTATGGGTCGTGCCATGCACATATACCGCACCTCGTCGGCGATGTGGTCCTCGCCCGATGTGTCAAGGTCCTCGGGGTTAACGGAGCTGAAGCTCTGCTCGGGCATAGTCCTTATAAACCCTTTGCAGTTTTTAAAGACATACATCATCGGCACTCCGTTTTCGTCAAAGCTCATCCTGTAATGCACCTGCATCCAGCCCGGCAGACGCTTGTTGTCACCCTTGAGAAAATAAACGCCGTTTCTGTTGGCGGCTTCAATAATCGCCTCTCCTCTTGAGGCATCCCATATAGACGGGTCAGCAACACCGACAATTTGCTTGTTTTTGAGCCATCGGTGCTCCCTTTCGATTCTCGCAATCTCCGAAAAAATCTTTTCAGGGGGCCATTTCACACCCTCGTTGGGCGATTTCGTGCAGCCGTAAAGCTCAAGTATTCTGTATATTCTGCCGTCGTAGTCAACAGCCCACCACCCGCAGGAAAAGGGCTTTGCATAGCCAAAGTCAAAGGAGCGGTAAATCACCCAATCCCTCGGTATTTCAAAGGGCTCAATAACGTGGGTATATTCGCCGTCACCATAGTGGTCGGGGTTATCCCTGAACTCCTCGAAAAACTGACCGTCGAAAATATCCCAGTTACCAAACCTGTGCGCCTGCCTCAGCTTCTCGGGGAGCGAATCAAGCACCTTTACATATTCGGGGTTTGACTCCATCAAAACCTTGTTGTCATCCACCGTTGCGGGTATAAAAACATAATCATTTTCATCCTCACCCGACTCGTATCTTCCCTTTACAAAAAGGCGCTTGAACCAGTTGTGACCAACTCCGCCGGGGTTCCCCGTGAAATACATCCGTGGCTTGAAATCCTTTCGTGTTGTTCTGTTACAGGTCATAAGAAACTGAATCTGCGTAAAGGTGAAATGCGTACATTCCTCAACACCGATAACGTCGTATTCCTGCCCCTGATATTGGTAAATGTCATTTTCGGTGTCACAGTAGCCAAGCCTTATTCTCGACCCGTTGGGGAAAATAAACGCCCTCTCATCACGCTTGTAGGTGGCAATGCCGTTAAGCTGTGCCAGCATGGGCAAAAGGTGATTTTCACGAAGCTCCGGCAAGGTTTTTCTCAGGAGTAACAGCTTCAGATTGCCGTATTCCAGCGCCAGCAGAATAAACTTCGTTCTCAGCGCCCATGATTTGCCGCCGCCACGTGCACCACCGTAGCCGATAAACCTTTTTCGACTTTCAAAAAACAACCTCTGCTTTTCGTTAGGTGGCGAAATAATCAGTTCTTTCACTTGCTCCACTCCTCAAGCTGTTTTTCAATTTTCACTATAACGCCATCGGAAACCTCGCCGCCCTCATAATCACCGAGAAGTGTGTAAAGCTCCTTGAGAGCACTGACGCTTTCCTTTATAAATCTGGGGTCAATGTCGGGCTTTCCGGTTTCACGAAAATTCTTCCTCGCCTTTTTTATTACGTCATCAATAAGAACACACATATTCCCTGCGGCGGCAGAAACCCTTTTAATTGATTTTTCCGTCAATTCCTAATCCCCTTTTCATAAAGAAGTGCAACACTTCTGTGGTGAGTGCACCCTTTTCCGCCGTTGACGGAGCAGATTTTCGTTTCATATTCTGTTTTATCAGAATTTTTTTTAAAGCTCTGGCTACAAACCGTTTTTTCAATCAGCCCCTCGCAGGCGATAAAGCAGTTACCCTCCTTAATATAAAAGGGGCATTCAATGAGCGATTCTATAAATTTCGACATAACTCCTCCTGTAAATCTCCGAATAGAATTTTAATAAAGTACAATTTTCAGTATTGACAAACCTGCAAATATGGGTTATAGTATTCGCAAGATTTGTTCAGCGTTCTGAACTGTGGCTTCATTATATTACAGAACTCTGTACATTTCAACCCAATCCAGAACATTTGTTCGTTCTGTACATCAAAATTCCGATACAGGGGGTGAATTTGGTGAATATGTATGAAAAAATCATTTTTCTGTGTGATAACAGGCGCATAAATGCCGCCCGTCTTTGCAAAGAAATAAACATCCCCCGAAGCACCTTGTCCGAGCTCAAGTGCGGCAGAACAAAATCCCTTTCCACTCAGACGCTTGCAAAAATTGCAAAATATTTCGGCGTAACAATGGGTTATTTTGATTCGAGCGACGATAAGGTAGAAGAAATGCGTGACCAGCTTTTTGAAAAGCGAAAGCTTCTTTTCGATATGTCCGCCCGGGCAACCGAGGATCAGCTTGACGCTCTGTTGGTTATGCTAAAATCAATAGATAAGGATACAGAAGAAGGAGTTTAACTTGAGCGAATTTATAAGGGAAATTAAAATGCCGCTTACCATCAGGGCATTCACTCTGCCCGATGCAAACGGCGATTTCAACATTTATTTAAACGAAAGCCTCTCACCCGAGGCAAAAGAAAAAGCGCTCATTCACGAGCGCAACCATATTATTAAAAACGACTTTTCATCCCCCCTCCCGGCAAGGCTGATTGAAAATTTAAGATGAATTCGTAATGCATAATTGTCGGGGCACTTGCCACTTGCAACTAAAACGTAGGGGACGGTCTTGACCGTCCCGCAAAAATCGAACACACAAACGGGCGGGTCAAGACCCGCCCCTACGTTATCTATCTCAACAACAAATTAATACAATCGTCGCTTGCGCCCCAAAACTTGCCACTTGCCACTTGCAACTAAAATGTAGGGGACGGTCTTGACCGTCCCGCAAAAATCGAACACACAAACGGGCGGGTCAAGACCCCCCCCCACGTTATCTATCTCACCAACAAAATAATACAAT
>JAZRPC010000093.1:0-5288 GCA_045649005.1 Acutalibacteraceae bacterium | reverse complement strand
CCGATTATGGTCTTGTTACAAGCGACAAAGCGGGCAACTGGTGTCTTGGCGATTGGTGTGGCCCCAACATTCTTTACCCTGACAGGGATATCACCTCACATAACCAGCAGGTTGTTCTGCCTGCGGCTATGGTTAACACATATTTTATGGTGAAATCGTTGAAGCAGATGTGCGAAATCGCAAAAATCATCGACAAAAACGAGGACATAGCGGAATACGAAGAAAAAATCGCCTATCGCAAGGGTGCAATAACCGCCGCATATTTTAATACGTTTGACGATAACTTCATAATGAACGTTCAGGGTGCAAACTCCTTTGCGGTTGACCTGGGTCTCGGAAACGAAAACACATACAAAAATATGGTCAGCTATTATAAAAAGCTGGGGTATTACGACACAGGCATTTTTGCAACCGATATTGTAACTCGCCTGCTTTTCCAAAATGGCGACAGCGACCTTGCCATTGACCTTCTGACCCACGACGGTGACCAGGGCTTTGAGCATTGGCGCAAAAACGGTGCAACTACGTTCCACGAATATTGGGACTCAAATCGCAGCCGTTCACACTCTCATCCCATGTTCGGTGCACCCGTTGCATACCTTTTTGAATATCTTCTCGGAATAAAACAAGAAGATGGCACAGCGGGTTACAAATCACTTGTTATTGAACCACAAGGTGTTTCAAGGTTCGGTAAAATGGCGGGTAGCATTGAAACTGTTCAGGGTACTGTTGCTGTGAGATACCTAAACGACGGAGAAAAAGTTAAATTCGAAATCACCATCCCGAAAAACACAAAAGCTATTTTCAGATATAAAAATAAAGAACTCGCTCTGATACATGGCGTGAATAAATTTGAAATAGAATTATAAAAATAATGCAACTAAACCTATAAAAACCATCACTTTTTCTATTTACAATATTTCCAAGTTTTGTTATTATAGGTATGTATGTGATATTTTTCCGAGGTGGTTTTATGGATAAAATTTTATTTGGTACAGGCGGTTGGCGTGCAGTAATCGGTGAAGATTTCATCTGCAAAAACGTGCGCCGTGTTGCTAAGGGAATCAGCCTTCTTATGCAGGAGGAAAACAAAACCCAAAAGCCCGTTATAATCGGCTTTGACAGACGCTTTCTTTCAGAAAATGCAGCAAAATGGGTTGCCGAGGTTTTGACAAAAGACGGCATAAGGGTTCTGTTTATGGAGCGTTCTGCCCCCACACCGCTTGTTATGCACACGGTTAAGGACAGATGCCTTGATTTCGGCATTGAAATCACCGCAAGCCACAACCCCTCAAACTACAACGGCATAAAGCTTATTGTTGAAGAGGGGCGAGATGCACCTATAGAAACAACATCGCATCTTGAAAAACTCATTGAAGATATCGACGATGTTGATTTCACAGAATTTTCAATTGCCATTGAAAAAGGTCTTGTTGAATACATCGACAACCCCTTCAACAAATTCCTTGACGACATAATCAACGTTATTGATATGGAAGCCCTCAGAAAAAGAGGTCTGCGTGTTCTTTTCGACACAATGCACGGCTCGGGCACATATCCGCTTCTTGTTATTTTCTACACAGCAAGGTGCACCATCGACACAATGAACGTTAACAAAGACGCTTATTTCGGCGGTGTTATGCCTGCCCCATCAGAAAAAAGCCTTGTTACGCTTAAAAACTCTGTCGTTCGTGGTGGCTACGATTTCGGCATTGCTATGGACGGCGACGGCGACAGACTCGGTATTATTGACGCTAACGGCAAATACATCAACGCAAATGAAATTCTTTGCCTGCTGTATTATTATCTTGTTAAATACAAGGGCTGGAAGGGTCCCGTTGTCAGAAACCTTGCAACAACCCATATGCTTGATAAAATCGCAGAAAGCTTCGGCGAGAAATGCTACGAGGTTCCTGTTGGCTTCAAATACATATCCTCAAAAATTGATGAGGTTGACGCCGTTCTCGGTGGCGAATCCTCTGGCGGCCTTACTGTAAGGGGTCACATTCACGGCAAGGATTCTGTTTATGCGGCTTCGCTTTTTGCAGAAATGGTCAGCGTTATTGGTGAATGTCCCTCTAAAACACTTGAAAAGCTCCGCAAGGAATTCGGCGACTTCTCTATGGTTGAGGATGATATGCGCTTTGACCCGGCAATCAAGCCCGTTGTTGAAAAAACGCTTATGGTTGAAAAACGTCTCCCCGTTTTCAAGGATGAAATTGTTAAAGTAAATTACGAAGACGGCTGCAAGGTTTATTTTGAAGATGGCTTTGTTATCTGCCGTTTCTCAGGCACAGAGCCCCTGCTCAGAATTTTTGCAGAAAGCACAAACCCCGTAAGAGCAAAAGAATACATCGAAACCTTCAAGAAGTTTTTGTTTGATTAAGAGGCGATAATATGAATATCTGGCACGACATTAACCCCGAAAGAATCTCTCGCTCTTCTTATTCTGCCGTTATCGAAATCAGCAAGGGCAGCAAAATGAAATATGAGCTCGATAAGGAGACGGGTCTTTTGCGACTTGACCGTGTTCTTTACACATCTACACACTACCCTGCAAACTACGGCTTTATCCCCAGAACTTACGCAAAAGACAATGACCCGCTCGACGTTCTTGTGCTTTGCTCGGGAAACATTCAGCCTATGTCACTTGTCGATTGCTACCCCATCGGCGTTATCACAATGCTTGACAACGGTGCACCCGATGACAAAATCATTTCAATCCCCTTTAACGACCCCACATACAGCTCCTACAAGGATATAAGCCAGCTTCCTCCCCACGTTTTTGACGAGATGAAGCACTTCTTTTCCGTATATAAAACGTTAGAGAGCAAAGAAACCGCAATTGACGAGGTTAAGGGCGTTCTTGATGCGGTTGCAATCATTGAAGATGCAATAAAAGCCTATGATGAAAAATTCGGAAAATAATCCAATTTTGTTAAAAAATCTATTGCATTTGAAATATGTTTGTGTTATTATATATGACTGTATGATACGAAAATAATGACAAGGAGGTGCCGTAATGCCCAATATCAAATCTGCTAAGAAGAGAGTTGTTGTTAACGCAACAAAGGCTGCAAGAAACAAAGCCGCTAACTCTGCTCTTAAAACTGCTATCAAAAAAGCTAACGCAGCTATCGACGCCAACGACGCAGCAAAAGCTGATGCTGTTAAGGTTGCTGTTAAGAAACTTGACCAGGCTGCTGCTAAAGGTCTTCTTCACAAGAACAATGCAGCTCACAAGAAATCACAGCTCGTTAACAAGCTTAACAAATCCAACTAATTGTTGGACAAAAGAAACCCCACAGCAAAATGCTGTGGGGTTTCTTTTTTAGTTGCAAGTTGAAAGTGGCAAATTTCGGGTCTGCGCAATTGTAACATACGGTATGGTCTTGACTGCACCTCAAAATTAATAAACATAAAAACGGGCGGGTCAAGACCCGCCCCTACCTTATCTATGCATTACAGCATACTAATGCAATCGGGACGAAGTGCCCCTTAACTTGCAATTTGCCCCTTGCCTCTTGCAACTTTAATAAGATACTCCGAGCTGAACAAAACGCCATATTCGCTCAAACCTACGCTTTAAAATAATCTTTAGTTGAGATGAAGATGGCGATTTTGTGAAGCGACGGTGTATAAGATACTCCGAGCTGAACAAAACGCCATATTCGCTCAAATAAAGGTTATTTTGTCTGGTAGAAGCCGACTTTTTTCATTACCTTGTCAAGTGTTCTTTGTGAAATTCTTGTTGCAAGCTCTGCACCCTTTTTCATGCACTCTTCAAGATATTTCTTGTCGTTGATAAGCTCTTTATAACGAGCCTGAACGGGTGCGAGCTCGTCAATTACAGCCTGACCGACAGCGGTTTTGAAATCACCGTAGCCTTTGCCCTCGAACTCTTTTTCAATCTCTTCAAAGGTTTTGCCTGTGCAACAGGAGTAAATTGTCATAAGGTTATTTATGCCGTCCTTACCCTCTGCATATTTAACACAAGCATCGCTGTCTGTAACCGCTGATTTAATCTTCTTCATAATCACGTTGGGCTCATCAAGCATTGAGATATATGATTTGGGGTTATCGTCAGATTTACTCATTTTGTGCGTGGGATCTTGAAGTGAGCAGATTTTTGCACCTGCCTTGCCTATAAAGGGCTCGGGCATTTTGAGAACGTTGCCGTATATCATATTAAAACGATCAACAATGTTTCTTGCAAGCTCAAGGTGCTGCTTCTGGTCTGCACCGATTGGCACAAAATCCGCACCGTAAACAAGAATATCAGCCGCCATAAGCACAGGATAATCGAAAAGACCAACGGAGATGTTGCCGCCGAGCTTCTGGCTTTTTTCTTTGAACTGAGTCATTCTTGCGGCTTCGCCGAACTGTGTGTAGCAGTTAAGAATCCAGCCCAACTGAGCGTGGGTGGGAACGTGGCTCTGAACAAAAACAACGTTCTTTTCAGGGTCAATACCGAGTGCTAAAAGAAGCGCATAAAGCTCAAGCGTGTTCTTTTTAAGCTGTGCGGGATTTTCACGGAAGGTGGGCACGGTGATTGAGTGCAAATCCGCTACACCGTAGAGGCAATCATAATCCTCACACATATTTTTCCAGTTCTTGAGCGCACCGAGATAGTTGCCCAGAGTGGGGGTACCTGTGGGCTGGATACAGCTAAGAACAATTTTCTTTCTTTCGGGTGTCTGGTTTTCCATTTGTATTTACTCCGTTTATTTTCTGTTTTTTTGCTTTTTTTCTCTGATTTTTATTATGTAATCACAATTGATAGCGTGTTCCTCGCCTTTTTTTGTTTTGAATATTATCCAACCATCTGAATAATTTATAATTTCACCTTCGTTATCAAAGGCATCTTCAATAAGGCTGAGAACAACCTGCTTGTTCATATAGTTTTTGATTAATTCTTCCATTTTCACACCTTCTCCGGAGCGATTTTTCTGCCTGTTTTTAAGAAATTTCTTTTTAAGAGATTGTCTGTAAATAATTATCCACCATAAAAAAGCAAGTGCTATCCAAGTTGCAAATTGCATTTAATCAATCCTCTATCAGAAAAGTCCTGTGATTTTGCCGTTTTCGTCAACATCAATACGCTCTGCCGCAGGGCTCTTGGGAAGACCGGGCATTGTCATAATATCGCCTGTGAGAACAACAATAAAGCCCGCACCTGCAGAAACCTTGAGATTTCTGACGGTAACTCTGAAGTTTTCGGGTGCACCGAGCTTCAACGGGTCGTCTGAAAAGCTGTACTGTGTTTTCGCAATACACACAGGAAGATT
>JAZRPC010000092.1:0-4193 GCA_045649005.1 Acutalibacteraceae bacterium | reverse complement strand
CGGCATTTTATTAATGTGTTGCGGCATTGCGAAGCCTATCATCCCTGTTCGCTTTAGCGAATAGGGAGGGGGACACCGCCGAAGTGTAACGCAGGCGGGGTGGTGGGTCGCCCCCTTACCTCTTTCCTTCGCAGATGAATCGAAAAATCTCACCTTTCTTTTACCTCTCTTCGAAGAGAGGGGGCAAGGAACACGACCGCCGCCGGTGGCGGATAAAGGGAGAAAACGGGGACCCCAAAAAGCGAAGCTTTTTAGGGGATTGGAGCCACAACGAAGCTATGAGCTTTTTGAGTGAAACGAAAAAACGATTTGCGGAGTTTTGTGGCGGAAAGGCGTAGCGGTCAAAATTCTGTGAAGCGAAAAGCGAACAAAGAATTTTGGGTACCGCAAGAGGACTTATTGTTATTTGCTACTTTAATAAATTTTCAAGCGACGATATAGCGAGGTGGAGAGTTCTTGACGCGAAAACCTGAGCGTCTTTTCACCGCAAGGTGAAACTGTAATGAAGTTATTGTTATCCGTTAGTCTGTTACATTTGAATCTTACGATTCAACGACGTTCGGCTCTCACGTCGAGAACCACCCACCACCCGTTCAGCAATATTTTAACTTTAATTACTTTACACGCTTGCAGGGTTTTTACAAATATCGTCAAACGGGAAGGTGGTCCCCCCGCCTTCGAAGGCAGGTAAAATATACAACATAGTTGCAAGTTGCAAGTGGCAAGTTTCGGGTGCTGCGCACGGCATTTTATTAATGTGTAGCAGGCTCTCTTTGCAGATAAAAAAGGAACTGTAAAAATTTCGTTTTTACAGTTCCTTTTGAATTATATTGAATTATTTTGTAATTTCAAATTCTGTTTTCTTTAATCTGTAATTGCCTGCCTTCAGTTCCCTTACAAGGTCTTCGTTTGAATTGATGGGGGAGCTGAAATATATTCCGCCGTGACCGATGTCGTCAACCTCGTGGAAATCAGAGCCGGAGGTTATAACAGCTTTGTTATGCTTCTTTGCCCAAATCTCTGCAATATCGTTGTTTGACCGGTGGCGGGGATTGCCGTTGAAAACCTCGTAGCCGTCGAGAAAATCCCAGTTTTCAATCTTCATACCCCTTCTGAATGGGTGTGCCTGAATAAATAAAAGACTATTTTCGTGTGCTAATTTTGAAAAGGTTTTCGGGCTGAGTGCCATAAGGTCACCATTGGATTTTAAAAACTCCTCGGTTACTCCGTAAACAAGGTAGTCGTTTGAGCCACCGTTGTAAAACCTCAGCTCCATGCCGAGAAGCACCGTGAATTTATCACTTGCCGCTTCTTTAACCGCTTTGTAGCCCTTGAGAAAATGCTCAACCTTTTCTTCCCAAGAAGCATTTTCAAGACCGACCTCGGAAAATGTGTTTGGGTTCATATGGTCGGTAACGATTAAGCCCGTGTAGCCGATGTCGGTGTAGTATTCAACAAATTGCTTTGCATATGTTTCCGAGCAGGTGCTGACCTCTTTGACGTGGGCATGCATCTCGAATAAATATTCCATAAAATCACCTTGCTTTAAATATCTATGGGATTATACTCCTTTTTATCTTTCTTGTCCACAAATTGTTGCAAATATTATTTAAAATGGTAAAATAGTAAAAACGGAAAAATAAGGCGGTGATTAAATGCAACTGAAAAAAGTGAAGAAAACAGCGATATGTGGCTTTGCGGCGGCGCTGTCGGTTGTTCTTATGCTTTTTACAACGGTTCTGCCCGTGCTTATGTACGTTTTGCCCCTTGCTTGCGGTGTTATCGTTTTGTTTGTGAGCTTTATTGCAAACAAAAGGTGGGCTATAGGCGTGTTTTTTTCAACTGCCGTCCTGTCGTTCCTTTTTCTTGCAGATAAAGAAACCGCATTGGTCTACACGCTGTTTTTTGGTTACTACCCATTGATAAAAGAATCTGTTGAGAAAATGAGCCGACTTTTTTCTTGGATAATTAAACTCGTTTTATTCAACTGTGCGGCGGTTGCAATCGGCTGGCTTGGTGTTGCTTTTTTAGGGGTTTCGGGTGAGGAATACAGCGAGTTCGGCGCTCTTACAATCCCGGTGTTGTTGGCAATGGCAAACCTTGTATTTTTCCTTTACGACATATTGCTGAAGCGATGCGTGTTTTTTATACCGATTGTT
This sequence comes from Acutalibacteraceae bacterium, assembly GCA_045649005.1. Taxonomy (GTDB): domain Bacteria; phylum Bacillota; class Clostridia; order Oscillospirales; family Acutalibacteraceae; genus DTU089. The sequence goes on along the minus strand of JAZRPC010000092.1, from coordinate 2,034 downwards.
GCGAAAAAACTTGTAAAAATACTGAAATGAGTTACCTTTAAATTGACAAACTATTGACAAAGTGTGGAAGTTGAATGTATAATTCATAATGTATAAATTTTGGAAAGATGGGGTGTTTTTTATGTCTAAAAAAACCGTAGCTCTCACAGGTTCATCCGGCACAATGGGCTGGGCAGGCTTTAAAGAGCTTTATGCAAGAAAAAATGAGTTCAACATTGTTGTTCTCAACAGAGACAGCCAGAAAAATCGTGAGAAGTTTGCAGCTTATGAAAACGATCCTTCGGTTAAGCTTGTCTGGGGTGACCTTACAAACTACGAAGACGTTCTCGCAATGGTAACAGGTGCAGACTACGTTCTTCACGTTGGCGGCATGGTTTCTCCTGCGGCTGACTACTATCCTGTTAAAACACAGAAAACAAACGTTACTGCAGCTCAGAACATTGTTAACGCTGTAAAAGCTCAGCCGAACCCCGATGCAATCAAGGTTGTTTACATAGGCACAGTTGCTGAAACAGGCGACAGAAACGCTCCTATTCATTGGGGCAGAACAGGTGACCCCCTTAAAGTCAGCGTGTATGACCACTACGCTATCAGTAAAATCAAGGCGGAGGCCGTTTTTGCCGAATCAGGTCTTAAATATTGGGTATCTCTTCGTCAGTCGGGCATTCTTTACCCCGCAATTCTTAAAAACCTTGAGCCCATTATGTACCACGTTCCGATTAACGGTATGCTTGAGTGGGCAACTGTTGAAGATTCAGGTCGTCTTCTTGCAAACGTTTGCGGCGACGATATCCCCGAAGAATTCTGGAGACGCTTCTACAATATCGGCTCCGGTGAAGGATACAGAATCACAAACTACGAGTTTGAAGAGCTTCTGCTCGGTACACTTGGCCTTGGTTCACCCAAAAAGCTCTTTGACCCCCATTGGTTCACAACCCGTAACTTCCACGGTCAATGGTATTACGATGGTGATGAGCTCGAAAAATATTGCCACTTCCGTGCTAACGTTCCCGTTAAGGATTATTTCAAGGGTATGATGAAGCACGTTGAATCCTATTATAAATTGGCATTCCTCGCAAAGCCCTTTGCACCGATTCTCAAAAAGCTCTGGATGAAGAAGATTGCAGAAACTCCCGAGTACGGCACACTTTGGTGGGCAGCAAATAAAGTTGACGTAAGAATGACAGCATACTACGGCAGCATGGAGGAATATGAGAAGCTCCCCAGAAAGTGGGAGGATTTCAACATCGTTATTCCTGCAAAACAGACAACTGCAGATGACGTTGTAGTTCTCAATCATGGCTATGATGAAACAAAGCCCTTTGATTCTCTTACTCTTGAAGATCTTCAGAAGGCTGCAGAGTTCAGAGGCGGTAAGTGCCTTGCAACAGAAATCGTTGATATGTACACACCTGTTAAATGGGTAAGCGCAAGAGGCAACGAATTTGAAATGTCACCCAACCTTGTTCTTAAGGGTGGTCATTGGTGTCCTGCAGAGCTTCCCTGGCCCTGGAACTATGACGAGGAAGCAAGAATCAATCCGTCCTTTGCACAGGTTTGGGACCGCCAAGGCGAAAACAACGTTTATGGCCCTGAAATCTTTGATAACTTTAAGGAGAAGGTAACAGAATGAAAGTATTTATGATTGGTGGCACAGGCCTTTTAGGCTGTGAAGCTGCAAGAATATTTATTGAAAGAGGACACGAAGTAACAAGCGTTGCTCTTCCTCCACTTCCAGAAGGAGCTCCAATTCCAAAAGAAATGAATTTGGAATTCTGCAATATCTATGAAAAGTCAGATGACGAAATCCGTGAACTTCTTCGTGGTCACGACTGTTTCGTATTTGCTGCAGGTATCGATGAAAGAGTTGAGTTCCCAGCACCAGTTTATGATGCATACTATAAATATAATATTCAGCCACTTGAAAGAATTCTTCCTCTTTGTAAGGAGGTTGGCGTTAAGAAGGCTGTTATCCTCGGTTCATACTTTGCATATCTTGCAAAGGAAAGACCTGATATGAAGCTTACTGAAAAG
>JAZRPC010000091.1:0-16714 GCA_045649005.1 Acutalibacteraceae bacterium | reverse complement strand
CTATAACCGATGGTCAGATATTCCTTGAAACAGAACTCTTCCACGCAGGTATCATGCCTGCCATAAACCCCGGTATTTCAGTTAGCCGTGTTGGTGGTTCAGCCCAGCTTAAAGCCATGAAAAAGGTTTCGGGTGAATTAAAGCTGTTGTATTCACAGTATCGTGAGCTTCAGTCCTTTGCTCAGTTCGGAAGCGACCTTGATGCAGATACTAAAGCCCGTCTTGCTCTCGGTGAAAGAATTGTTGAGGTTCTCAAACAGGGCAGAAATGCTCCCGTAAGAGTAGGTTGTCAGGTTGCTATTGTTTACGCCGTAATCAAGGGCTATCTTGATAACGTGCCTGTTTCAGGTGTGCGTGACTTTGAAAAGAAGCTTTTCAAAAAGCTTGAAAATGAAAAAGGCAAGTGGCTTGAACGAATTGAACAGGGCTACTATGAAAAGTCCGACGAAGACGAGCTTGTTGAGGTTCTTCGTCAGATGCAGGAGTAAGACGCTATGGCAGGAAACACCAAAACCTTGCGAGTGCGCATAAAAAGCGTCAACTCCACAAAGCAGCTTACAAAGGCAATGGGTCTTGTTGCGTCATCGAAAATCCGTCGTGCAAACGAAGCGATGCAAAAAAGCAGAGAATACAGAGAATCTCTTTCAAGGGTAACGGAGCTTCTCACGTCGGATAGAGAATGTCTGAAAAGTCCATATATGCAAAAAAGGGACTCAGGCAGAACAAAAATAATCATAATCGCAGGTGACAGGGGTCTTGCAGGGGGGTATAACGCCAACGTTTTTCGCCTTGCGGCTCAGTATGGTGACAGTGAATTTATTCCCATCGGTAAGCGTGCCTGTGAAAGATATGGCGAAGATTTTGTTTCTTCCGAATTTTTTACCTTTGAGCAGTCTGCAGAATTGGCGGCAACTCTTTGCGATGAATTTGCACGTGGCGAGTTTGACAGACTTGGCATTATTTACACCTCCTACAAATCAGTTATGTCACAGGAGGCGGAGATAATGTGGCTTTTGCCCTTCGAAAAAAGCGAAAGCCCAAATTCGGCATCAGCTATTTTCGAGCCCGATAACATAACAGTTTTCAATAACATTGTTAAAGAATACGTTTCGGGTATGGTAACCTCACTTGTCAGAGAAAGCTTTGCAAGCGAGGTCGCCGCAAGAAGAATGGCGATGGATTCGGCAGAAAAGAATGCAACAGAAATGATAAACGAGCTTCAGCTTGAATATAACCGTGCAAGACAGGGCGCAATCACTCAGGAAATAACCGAGATTGTTGCCGGCAGCGGTAATTGATGCGAGGTGACACAGTGGATAATAAAAATATCGGTAAAGTAACACAGGTTATGGGTCCTGTTGTTGACGTGCGTTTTAACGAGGGCGAGCTTCCCAATATCTATAACGCACTTACAATACCCATGGAAAATAAAACTCTTACGGTTGAGGTTGCCCAGCACATAGGCGACAACACCGCAAGATGTATCGCAATGAGCTCCACCGACGGTCTTCAGCGTGGCGTTCCCGTAACAGATACGGGTGCACCCATAAGCGTACCCGTGGGCAAAGAAACTCTCGGTAGAATTTTCAACGTTCTCGGTGATGCTGTGGATAACATCCCCACACCCGAAACGGAGGAAAGATGGAACATCCATCGTAGTGCTCCGGATTACGAAAATCTTGCAACAAGCCAAGAGATTTTTGAAACAGGTATCAAGGTTATTGACCTTATCTGCCCATATTCAAAGGGTGGTAAAATCGGTCTTTTTGGCGGTGCGGGTGTTGGCAAAACAGTTCTTATTATGGAGCTTATCAACAATATTGCAAAACAGCACGGCGGTATTTCTGTCTTCACAGGTGTTGGCGAAAGAACACGTGAAGGTAATGACCTTTATAACGAAATGAAGCAGTCCGGAGTTCTCAGCAACACCGCTCTTGTTTACGGTCAGATGAATGAACCACCCGGGGCACGTATGCGAGTTGCTCTTTCGGGTCTTACAATGGCTGAGTATTTCCGTGATACTCAGGGTCAGGATGTTCTTTTATTTATTGACAACATATTCCGTTTCACACAGGCAGGTAGCGAGGTTTCGGCACTTCTTGGCCGTATGCCCTCGGCTGTTGGTTATCAGCCCACACTTGCTAACGAAATGGGTGCTTTGCAGGAGCGTATAACTTCAACAAGAAAGGGCTCAATTACGTCAATTCAGGCGGTTTATGTACCTGCCGATGACCTTACAGACCCCGCTCCCGCAACAACCTTTGCTCACCTTGATGCAACAACAGTTCTTGCGAGAAATATCGCTTCACAGGGTATTTACCCTGCTGTTGACCCTCTTGAGTCAACAAGCCGTATTCTTTCACCCGAAATTGTGGGTGAGGAGCATTACGCCGTTGCAAAAGAGGTTCAAAGAATCCTTCAAAGATACAACGAGCTTATGGATATCATCGCCATTATGGGTATGGATGAGCTTTCAGATGACGATAAGCTTCTTGTTCAAAGAGCAAGAAAAATCCAGCGTTTCCTTTCACAGCCCTTCGACGTTTCAGAAAAGTTCACAGGCTTCGAGGGTAAATATGTTCCTATTGCCGAAACAATCAGGGGCTTCAAAGAGATTATAGAGGGTAAACACGACGATTTACCCGAATCCGCATTCCTCTTTGTTGGCACCATTGACGAAGCGGTAGAAAAGGCAAAGAAGGCGCAGGAATGAATACTTTTAAATTAACCATCGCTTCGCCCGACGGTAACAAATTCCAAGGCGATGCATATAAACTCGATGTCAGGGGTACAGAGGGTGAGCTTGCCGTTATGGCGGGTCACACTCCCTTTGTCACGTCTCTTGTGAAATGTCCCTGTGCGGTATGGCTCAGCGAAACAGAGAAGAAAACCGCTACTGTTGACGGCGGTCTTCTCACGGTTGCGGCTGATAGCGTAACGCTTATTGCAGGCTCGTTCAAGTTTGATTGAAAGATAAAATGATAACCTCTGCTATTGCAGAGGTTATCATTTTTTTCACTCTTCTCTCATATAGTTTTGTATATGACTCTATGGGAGGGCTTTTATGTATAGCGATTATAACGAAAGAGCAATACAGCTGGGTAAATATATTGCAGAAAACAAGGTTACCGTGAGGTGTGCCGCCAAGCAGTTCGGCGTTTCAAAATCAACGGTGCATAGCGACGTTACCAGAAGACTCAGAAAAATCGACCCCGCACTTTTCAATGAGGTGCGCAAGGTGCTTGACGTCAATAAGGAAGAACGCCATATAAGGGGAGGCATCGCCACCCGTGAGAAATACAAGCGTGAAACGGTGCTGAAATAATTTGACTATATTCTGAAAATGTAGTATATTAGTTAGTAGCTTTTATACGGAGTTGTTGAATATGAAAAAATTAATTCCTGCTATTCTGATTTTCAGCCTTTTGTTTACGGTTTCCTCCTGCAAAAAAGATGAGGATGACGGTAAAACCCTCGAAACTGCAAACACGGTTTATAATGTTTCAGACGGTGCGGGTTCAGTTATTCTTGATGAAAATACAGTCGTCACACTTCTCAGCGTTTATCCTGGCAGCGTGTTGGGGCTTTCAAAGGATTTAGATTCATACACCCTTAAACTCAGTAGCTTCACACTTTTTGAAAAAAGTGCCTGCAAGGTTGAGGCTTTCCTTGGTGACAGCAAAACACCCGAGGCTACCTATGCTATAATAGGCTACGAATGTTACGTGTATGATAAAAAGACGGATTCATATTTGTTGATGACTATGACCGGCACCCAGGAGGTTGAAGAAACCGCAGACGCAACAGGCGACGGCGAAACAACAACCGAGGGGTTTGTTTATAACGAGGGTAACAACAATGCCCTTCAGAAAATTTTTGAGGGCTACACAAAAGAACAGCTCGGTCTTGAAAAAGAAATAACCGAATATATTCTTGTTGCAACGGGTAACCGTGTAACTGCCGGGGACGGCAAGGCGGCTTACGTTGCCCGCCTTTATGAAAAAGACGGAACAGATACAGGTATAAGTTTTGCCTATGGCGATAGCGCAGGGTACTTTTACGACACCGAAAAAGGAAGCTTTCAGAAATTAAGTTAAAAATAACTGCTCCAAGATATGAACGGGGTTGCTAAGGACAGAAATAAATAGTCATACAGTTGTGAGACGCTTTTTTGTAAGGTGTCTCACAATTTTTTTTGATAAAAAAATAGACACTTTCGGTCTGAAAGTGTCATAGTGGGTTATATACTTTGAAAACAATTATTTTCGGTTTGTGTAAGTGATATTGCAAATTAAAATTTGCAGTGATATTTTTGATAAATCAAAAGTGATATTGAAGCCTTGCGGCTTCAGTGTTATTTTATTCGCATAAAACTGTCCGAAGGACAATAACACTGTGCAAAGCACAATAAAACTGCGAAGCAATATCACTCGCCGTATGGCGAATAAAACTGCCGAGTGTTTTTACGAACACTCGGCATATCTTGGAGCAGTTGTTTTCTATTCATAGTTTTCAAGTGTTTCACGGGCTTTTTTCTTTATTTCATAAATAAGGTCGTTGGGCTTTGTTACCTTGATTCTGCCCCCGAACTGGAAAAGCCAGTTTGTTAACCCGTCATTGACTGCGGCATTTGTCTTGAGAAGGAAATGGTCATCATCAACCTTTTGTATTTTTACCTTGTCGCCAAATCTGTCAAGCATGGGCTCCAGCAAATCGTTGTTGCAGATAAATTCAACGGGCTTCGGCTCGCCGCTGAACATATTGAATATTTTTGACGTGTAATCTGCCGAGTCAAAATTCAACGTGTAAGGCGAAACCTCTGAAAAATGTCGTGCTTTAAGATTTGTGATTACAACGTCCCTTATCCTGTCAACTCTGAGATTCATAAGGTTGTCGTATTTTTCGTTATTGCACACGAGATAATAGTGGTCGTCAGACCATATAAGAGCATAGGGGCTGACGGTAAAAGCTTTCTCTTCCGACAGGGTGTTGAATTCGTCGGTTATTTTTCTTCGAACGTACGAAAAAGAAACCTTGACACCCTTGTTTATCGCTTCATCGAGGTCGCTTATTGTGTAATATATTTTTTCGTTTTTGCATTTCGGGCGATTGTCAACATAAACTTGTGAATGAAGGATTTTTGCATTGTGCTCGCTGGCAAAGCTTTCAATTTTTTTTACTAATTCAACCGTCTTTTTTGCCGATATGAAGTTTGCCGCCTGTACCGCATCTGAAAGCAAGCGCATCTCGGCAAGCTGAAAGGTGCGTTCGCCCATAAAATATCCGCCTCGGTTTTTTGAGCCTGTGTGGATTATATCATAGCCAAATTCCTTGAGGGCTTCAATGTCGTTGTAGATTGCCTTTCTTTCGGCGGTTATGCCCCTTCTTTCCAGCTCCTCGCAAATTTCTGTTGCCGCAAGAAAATGCGATTCATCGGTTTTTTGTGATAAAATATCAACAATGTGAAGCAATTTCAGTTTAGACATACTGATTCTTTTCATAACATTCCCACCTCGGTAAACATTATTTAATACCATCATTTTATAATATTTGAAAAGATTTGTAAATATGGGTTTGTGATATTTACAAAAAGTGGTGTTGGGTGTATAATTACTATGTATTTTTATGTGAATGTGTGGTGCTGTTATGGTCGGTTTAAAAATCGGTCTGGATATAGGAACCGGCAACGTTTCCGCCGCTGTTGACGGCAAGGGAATTGTTCTCAGCGAGCCGGCTGTTCTCGCCCTTGAGGCAGAGAGCGGTGAGGTGCTCGATGCGGGTAAATCTGCCTATGATATGACGGGTAGGTGCCCCGATACCATAAAGCTTGTAAGGCCGTTGCTCAGCGGTGGCATAGCTGAGCTTGAGAGCAGCGAAAAACTGCTCAGAACGTTTATTGAGCGTATCTGTAAAAATAAAATATTCAAGCCCACTATTGTGGCAACAATGCCTGCAGGCATAACTAACCTTGAAAAAAGAAACATTCTCGGCTGTATTCTCCGTGCAGGTGCGGGCAGAGCCGTTCTTATAGAGGAGCCCTTGGCGGCGGCGTTGGGTATAGGCGTCAGCCTTGAAAAGCCCTACGGAACAATGGTTGTCAACATCGGCGCAGGCACAACGGGTGTTGCCGTTGTAACAATGGGTAGCGTGGCTGTTGCCCAAAGCACAGCCGTTGGTGGCGACGATATGGACAGGCTAATTAAAAACTACCTTAAAATAAACCGCAACATAAACGTCGGCAAGCTTACTGCAGAGGAGCTCAAGCTCATTATCGGCGGTGCGAAATTGCGAGAGGAAGCAATTGCGGCGGTTGCAAAGGGCAAGGATATGGCAGACGGAATGCCCATGTTTTTCGAGGTTACCGCCAGCGAAATTAACTACGCCATAAGAGAATGTATGGATTCAATCTGTGGCGCCATCACCAAGGTTCTTGAGGTTACACCACCTGAGCTTATAAGAGATATAACCGACGACGGCATTTTCCTTTGCGGCGGTATGGCTCGTCTTTACGGAATAGATAAATATATTGAAGAATCAACGGGTATAAAGGTTAAAATTCCGGGTAATGAAACGGGCGTTTCGGCGTTGGGCTGTCTTCGTGCACTCAACGAAGAAAACTACCTTTCAAAAAACGGCTACCATTTTGTTACACTTGAAACTCTTAATTTATGAGGTAATTTATGAAACTTCTTGTTATTGACGGCAACTCAATATTGAACAGAGCGTTTTACGGCGTAAGGCTTCTCACAACTAAGGACGGCAGATACACAAACGGTGTGTTTGGCTTTATGAACATTTTTCTTCATCTGCTTGATGAATACAAGCCCGACGGTGTTGCTGTGGCATTCGATTTGAAGGCGCCCACCTTCCGCCACAAAATGTATGATGAATATAAAGGCACAAGAAAGCCTGCCCCCGCTGAATTGATAGAGCAGTTTCCCGTTTTAAAGGAGCTTCTCGGTTACCTTGGCTACAAGGTGGTTGAAAAAGAGGGCTTTGAAGCAGACGATATTCTCGGCACACTTTCCGCCGCTTGCGGTGAAAAAGATTTCTGTTATATCGCAACAGGCGACAGAGATAGCCTGCAGCTTGTAAAAAGCAATGTCAACGTTGTGCTTGCAACAACAAAAATGGGGCAATCCACCACGGTTTTGTATGATGAAGCAAAAATCAACGAGGTCTATGGTGTAGCACCACGTCAGCTCATTGATATAAAAGCTATTCAGGGCGACACCTCCGATAATATCCCCGGCGTTGCGGGTATCGGCGAAAAAGGTGCAGGGGAGTTAATCAGAAGCTTCGGCTCGCTTGAATATATTTACGAAAATCTTGAAAATATTGATATAAAAGCAGGTGTCAGAGCAAAGCTTGAAGCCTCTAAGGATAACGCATTTTTAAGCAAAAAGCTGGGTGAAATATGCCTTGAAGCACCTGTCAGCACAGAGCTTGCTGATTATATTCCCGCCGAGCCCGATGCTAAAAAAGCAACAAATCTTCTGATGTCGCTTGAAATGTTCAAGCTTCTCAATAAGCTGAATTTTGAAGCCGACGTTGAGGAAGTGGCAGACAGCGTCGATTCATTGAAGCTTTTTGAAATTGAAGATAATGATGATTTTCTCAATAAACTCAGAGAAAATAAAAAAGTATATTTCAAAGCGGGCTACAATAACAACGGAATAGAATATCTGCTGTTTAAAACTCCCGAGGGAGTTGCCCTCGTTTCAAACAGCGATTTTTCATTTATCTCTTTTGTTAACTCGTTTCTGAGTGATGAAAAAATAGAAAAGCATACCGACAATATAAAAGAGCTTTATTCATATTGTATGGTTAACGGAATTGAGCCTGCAGGCATAGTGTTTGACACAGAGCTTGCGGCGTATCTTCTCAACCCCAATTCAAGCGACTATTCAATAAAAAGTCTTGCGGGCGCCTACGGTGTGCCGTCGGTAAAAATAGAAGCAACAGATTATTTAGCTGAGTTTTTAAACGATCAAAAAGCAGCGGTGGAATCTGCTGCTGTGCTTGAATCACTTTGCGCTAAGCTCTTGGCTTCAGTTAAAGAGAATTGTCAGGAAAAGCTTCTCAATGAAATCGAAATGCCTCTTGCAAGAGTTCTTGCTTCAATGGAGCTTGAGGGCTTTTCTGTTGACAGGGAGGGTATTGAAGGCTACAACGAAAAAATTTCTGCAAGGCTCGAAGAGTGTCTTGCAAAAATCTATGATATGTGCTCTTGCGAATTTAACGTTAATTCCCCGAAACAGCTGGGTGACGTTCTTTTCAGCGAGGATAAGCTCAATCTTCCCCATGGCAAAAAGACAAAAACAGGCTACTCAACAAATGCCGAGGTGCTTGAATCTCTGAGGGATAAACATCCCGTTATCAATATTATTCTTGAATACAGAGCCTTGTCAAAGCTTAAATCCACCTATTGTGAGGGGCTTTTAAAGGTTATTGATATTGACGGCAGAATTCACTCAACCCTCAACCAGACAGAAACGAGAACGGGCAGAATCTCCTCTGCGGAGCCCAATCTGCAGAATATCCCCGTGCGCACAGAGCTCGGAAGAGAGCTTCGCAAATTCTTTAATGCCCGTGACGGCTTTGTTCTTGTTGATGCTGACTATTCTCAGATTGAGCTTCGTGTGCTTGCCGCTATGTCGGGCGACACGAATATGATAAATGCATTTATGAGCGGTGACGATATTCATTCAATAACCGCTTCGCAGATTATGAATATTCCCTTGGAGCAGGTCACCTCCGCCGACAGGCGCAAGGCAAAGGCTGTTAACTTCGGTATCGTTTACGGAATCGGTGCATTTTCCCTTTCAAACGACATCGGTGTCAGCGTTGTTGAGGCAGACAGATATATAAAAAGCTATCTTGCAAATTACAGCGGTGTTGCCGCTTTTATGGAGAATGCAAAATCCTCTGCAAAAGAAAAGGGCTATGCAGAAACCATTTTCGGCAGACGCAGATATCTTCCCGAGCTGCAGGAGAAAAATGCAATCCGCCGTGGCTTCGGCGAAAGAGTTGCTATGAATATGCCTATCCAGGGCACAGCGGCAGATATAATCAAAATCGCCATGATAAAAGTATTTGACAGACTAAAAGAAGAATGTCCCGAGGCTAAGCTCATTTTACAGGTGCACGACGAGCTTATAATAGAAGCCCCCGAAAAGGAGGCTGAGAGGGTTGCAGAGCTTCTTAAAAATACAATGGAAAGTGCATGTGAGCTTTCTGTTCCGTTAACGGTTGAAGTGGCTCACGGCAAAACGTGGTACGATACAAAATGAGTGATATTGAGTTGAAGGTGTTTGGCGAAGAGCATCTTCAGGGTGTTGCAAGGCTGGAGGAGGAATGCTTTTCCGTTCCCTGGACCTGTGACGGTTTGAAGACGGAGCTCGGTAACAGATTTGCCCGGTTTTACGTTGCACAAAAGTGTGGCGAGATTGTCGGTTATATAGGTGCTCATAACGTTCTCGGTGAGGTTGGTATCACAAATATAGCCGTTTCACCGGAGTATCGCAGACAGGGTGTGGGCAGATTGCTTCTTAATAAGCTTATATCTGTTTCCAAAGAAGAAAATGCTGAGTTTGTTACCCTTGAGGTGCGAAAAAGCAATATTGGCGCCATTTCGCTTTATGAAAAAACAGGCTTCTGCGTTGTGGGTGAAAGAAAGCGTTTTTATGAAAACCCCGTCGAAGACGCCCTGTTGATGACATATTATTTTGAAAATCGAAAAGAGAAGGATTTATGAAAATTTTAGGAATTGAAAGCTCTTGTGACGAAACTGCGGCAGCAGTTGTTGAAGATGGCAGAAGGGTGCTTTCAAACGTTGTTGCTTCACAGGTTGAGGAGCATAAAATATACGGTGGCGTTGTGCCGGAAATTGCATCAAGGCGCCACACCGAGGCTATATGCTCTGTGGTGCAAAAAGCGTTGGCAGATGCAAACTGTACTCTGGACGAAATCGATGCAGTTGCGGTTACCTACGCCCCGGGTCTTATCGGTGCGTTGCTCGTTGGTGTGAACTATGCAAAGGGTCTTTGCTATTCTGCAAAAAAGCCCCTTGTTCCCGTTCACCATCTTCGTGGACACATCGCCGCAAACTACATTTCAGATGAGAATATAAAACCGCCATTTATGGCTTTGGTTGTTTCGGGCGGTCACAGTCACATCATAAACGTTAAATCTTACACCGATTTTGAAATTATCGGCAGAACACGTGACGATGCGGCAGGCGAGGCGATGGATAAAGCCGCCCGAACCGTTGGTCTTCCGTATCCCGGTGGTGTGAATCTTGACAAAATTGCAAAAAACGGCGACGAGAATAAATATAAATTCCCCGTTCCCAAGCTTGCGGATTCCAAATATGATTTCAGCTTTTCCGGGCTCAAAACCTTTGCGGTGAACCTTGTGCACAACGCATCACAGAAGGGTGAGGTGGTTAAAGCAGAGGATTTGGGTGCATCATTTATCAAAGCTGTTACAGATATTCTCGCATCTCACACCATGGCGGCGGCGAAGGAATACGGTGCAAAAAAGATTGTTCTTGCCGGCGGTGTTTCTGCAAACTCAAGATTGAGAAGAATAATGGAAGAAAAATGTGCCTGTGAAGGTATCGGGCTTTACAAGCCTGAGCTCAAATATTGCGGCGATAATGCGGCAATGATAGCCGCACAGGGCTACTTTGAATTTATTAAAGGTGGGCGTGAAGCTGAGTTTCACGACATGTCGCTGAATGCTGTGGCAAGTATGCCTATTGACGAATGATTAAATTAGTAACTTTAACAGTTTTTTGCAGTCACATTTGTTTAATATGTTGCAATGTATTTCTTGACATAGTCTTGACAAATGTGCTATAATTCATTTGTATAAGTTTATATGCATTTTAGTTTGGAGGAATTACATATGAAGACAAACTTCAAAAAATCCTTGGCTGTGTTTATGGCAGCGCTTATGCTCCTCTCTGTTGTTGGGGTCAGCGCAATTGCCGCTCAGTACACAGTTACACTCAAAGCTGGTAACTACGGTAAAGAAACAGACCTTGTTGTAACACTCGGCCCTGTTGACCGTAACAAACAGGTTGACCTTCCCGATGTTACATATACCCGTGACGGTTACGTTCAGAACGGTTGGAGTAACTACGCTGAAGGTTCAAGCAAAAACTACAACCTTGGCGCCAAATATCGTGTAACAGGTAACAAAACACTTTATCCCTCTTGGGAAGTTGCCAAGAACGCAATTACCTACAAACCCGGTGCAGACGGTATCGGTGCCGATGTAAGAGTTGAAGTTGAAATCAACGAAGTTGTTACCCTCGAGGGTGCTCTTTTCACACGTGACGGCTACGTTCAGATCGGTTGGGCAACAACTGACGGTGGCGACCTCGTTTACAAACTTGGTCAGGACAGCCCCGCAATGACAGAGAGCCTCACACTTTACCCCGTTTGGGAAAAGGCAGTTTTCGCTGCTCAGGTTGACGTTAACGAAGTTAATCTTGGTTACGCTTGTTTGAACTATGCGGTTCCCGAGGCAAAAACATTCACAATCACAAACCTTGGTAACGCTACTCTTCAGTATACTCTTCCCACAAGCGCAAACTATACAGTAGCTCTCGTTTCAGGCGACCTCAAGCTTGCAGCAGGTGAGTCTTTGACAATCTCTGTTCAGCCCGTAGCAGGTCTCGGAATCGGTAGCTATGCTGAAGATATTGTTGTTGCTTGCGATAAAGCAGAAGCAAGCATTACAGTAAGTGTTAACTTCGCTGTAACAGACCACACATATGGCAAATACGTTTCCAATAACGACGCAACATACAGTGCAGACGGTACAAAAACAGCTGTTTGTCTTAACGGCTGTGGCGCTAGCGATACAATTACTGACGTTGGTAGCATGAAGATTTATTCTGCAGATAACAACGCTGCGGTTGGTCTTGCAGATCAGTACATTCACCACAGAACAGTTCGCTTCACAGCTTTCGGTAGCGGATGCGATAACCAGGAAGTTGTTGTTGGTACAAAGAGATATCTTCCTGTTTCATGGTATGTAAACGAGGAATATAACGGCACATTTGAAGACGGTAGATTCGACGTAGTTTTCACCCACACAGTTTTCGGCAAATACACATTGAAAATCAACTACATTGAGCAGGTTTACACTTGCGACAACGAAGCTGAGCCCACAATGGTTTGCTTCGATTGCGGTGAAATTGTTGATGGTGATACTTGCCCCACTTGTGGTAATCCTTCAGAAGCATATCCCTGTGAATTCTGCGGTCAGACAAATTGCGGCAACGCTCTTATCGATCCCGAAAACCATGTTTGCTCATGGCAGGCAACAGGTGAAGCTGACGAGAAAACTTTTGAATACACAGTTGGAACAACAGCTGAAGAAGAGCAGGAAATCGTTATGCCTAACACAATCCTCACTCTTATCTTTGGTTTGTTCTCAAAACTTTTAGAGTTGCTTGGTATCGGTAACCTTATCGGCTAATTAAAATTATGAACTCCGTGAGATTTTCTCACGGAGTTTTTTTGTTGATTTTTAAAATCTTTTTTGATATATTAAGGTATATAATATTTAGGAGGGATAAAGGTGTCGGGTAAAATTATTGTTGCCGGTGGTGGCCACGGCGGAATAGCAGCGGCGTCCATTCTTGCGGCAAAGGGGTTTGATGTTGAGGTTTATGAACGCAATTCGAAAGAAAATATGGGTTATGATTGGACAGATATTTTTGACCCCAAGGCGCTTAAAAAGGCGAATATACCTATGCCTGATGAAAGTCTGTTTGAATACAAAACAGATATGACCTTTTATTCCCCCAACGAGAAAATTGCTATAAGGCAACGTGTTCCGCAAGATAAGCTTGAGATTAAAATGGAACGTAAAGATATTTATAATTTGCTTGTTTGCGAGGCAGAGAAAAACGGAGTTAAGTTTATTTACGGTTGCAATATTCTGGGTGCAATAATCGAAGATAACAGGGTAGTTGGTATAAAAACCGATATGGGTGAAATATACGGTTCGTTGGTAATTGATGCCTGCGGTTGCGAGTCACCTGTAAGAAGCAGTCTGCCTGTTGAATTTGGTATTCAGAAGCACCCGTCTGTTAACGAAAAGTTTTATGTTTACCGTGGTTTTTATAACAAAGCAACCGATGATTACGTTGAGGATAAATATAAGGTCTGCCTTCTTCCTGAGGGTAAGCTTGGCATCGGTTGGGTAGCAACCGAGGAAGAGTATACAGATTTACTTATCGGCAGATTTGAACCAATTGATATTAAAGAGGTTGAGCGCACAGCCGATTATTATAGGGCAAAAAATCCATCTCTTGGCACAGAGCTTGTGCGTGGCGGTCAATTTGTTGAGATTCCCGTGCGGCAACCCATCTCAATTATGGTAGCCGACGGTTACGCCGCAATTGGCGACAGCGCCTTTATGACTGTGCCCATTATCGGCTCGGGTATTGCCAATTCCTTGCGAGCCTCCCCGATTCTTGCCAAAGCCGTAATGGATGCCACAAGGCACAATTACACCGCAGAATCACTCTGGCAATATCAGTATTATTTCTATAAAAAATGGGGAGCAGGTCTTGCTCCGCTTGCGGTTGTTAAACTGTTGCTGACTAAAATAACCCCCAAGCAGCTTGATTTTATTTTTGAAAACAAAATTCTTACGTGGCGAGAAATGACAATTACAGCTGATACTACAAGCATCACGGATTTTGCTCACCCATCAATTGATATGCCCAAACGTGGGATGGCAATATTAAAAGACAAAGACCTTTTGAAAAAGCTTTTAAGGGTTGTTGCGGATGTGGGCAAGGTTATGGCACTTTGTACCGCTCTCCCCGAAAAGTATGACAAAGAAAAGGTTTTTAGTTGGGCAGAAAAATATGATAAGATTTTTAAACAATAACAGGAGTAAAAAATGATTTTATCACAGAAAAACAACTGTGCTACGCTTTTTGGTGAGTATAGGGCGATTGAATTGATTGCAGAAGCAGGCTTTGATGCTATAGATTACTCAATGTCGAACATAGCTAAAGACGGCAATGCGCTTGATTGCGACACTTATAAAGCTTATGTCAATGAGCTATGCGAAACAGCAAAAAGAAGTAATATAATTTTTAATCAGGGCCATGCCGTTACGGGTGTTGGCGTTGATGACCCCGAAACTGCAGTAAAAATCCTTGCAGAGAAGAATGTCAGATGTCTCGAGGTTGCAGGGCTTATGGGGATGAAAACACTTGTTGTTCACCCATACGGCACAAGCAGATACATCGGAAACGAGCAGGAAACCTTTGAAAGGAATATGCGATATTTTAAAACGCTTCTTCCTTATGCCGAAGAATATGGTGTTAAAATTGCTTGTGAAAATATGTGGTGTGGTGACAAAAAAAGAGGTGTCACAAGGGGCAGTATATGCAGTAACCCCTATGAGCACGCAATGTATGTTGACGAAATAAACAGTCCCTTTTTTGTAGCTTGCCTCGATATGGGGCACACAGCTCTCGCAGGCAGAGAGCCCCAGGATGCAATCAGAGTTCTCGGTAAACGGTTAGGTGCTCTCCATGTTCACGATAATGATTATAAAGATGATATGCACACTCTTCCCGGCCTCAGCGAAATGAATTGGGAAGAAATAACAAGGGCTCTGGCAGAGGTGGATTATCAAGGTGACTTCACCCTCGAAACAAATCACTTTTTCGATTCCTTTGAAACCGAGGAAGAAATGAAAACAGGGCTCAAGCTTTCCGAAATAATCGGAAGAAAAATGATTAATAAAATTGAAAAATACAAATAAAAAAACGGGAGCATTCCAAGCTGAAACTTGTGAACTGCTCCCGTTCATTTTTAATCTTATTCAGGCAATTTGCAAACGTCAATCCATTCAACAAAAAAAGCGGAGTATTTCTCTAATTCATCGGGTGTCAGCTCGATGGCACTGTTACTGCTTCCGCAAGCGGGGAAAATAGTATCAAAACGCCTTATGCTTTCATCAAGGTAAACCTTAACGTTGTCATTTACAGCAAAGGGACAAACACCACCGACTGCATGCCCGATTTTTTCTTCAACCTCATCAAAGGTGAGCATTTTCGCCTTTGCTCCAAAATAAGCCTTGTATTTCTTGTTATCAATTTTAGCATCGCCCGCAGTCACAATGAGAATAGGCAAGTCATTAACAGAAAACGAAAGTGTTTTTGCAATTCTGCACCCCTCGGTGTTCAAAGCCTTTGCCGCAAGCTCAACGGTTGCACTTGAAACAGGGAATTCTAAAATCTTATCTTCAATGCCGTGGCCTTTAAAATATTCTCTCACTTTTTCAATGGACATATTGTTGCTCCTTTGAGTTGATACGGGTAGTATAGCATATTGAGTGTGATGGCGCAAGAAAAATCACGGCCATACCATTGCTTTTGCAATGGATAAAAAATCGACAGGTCGAAACCTGTCGATTTTTAAAGACTAACCCTATTTTAATACAAATGCCCCCCCTTTTGAGGTGAGGGGGTGCAAAGTCATTTTAGGAAAGTGCATTTTGCTAAAACAAAGCTAATTTATCTCGTCAAAAAGAAAATATATAGTACAAGTGGAAGAATACAAAACAGCCAATCAAATACTGTGGCAAATCTTCGGCTTTTTCCATTGAATCCCTTGAATACCTTAAAGAACACGAAAGCTTGCCCAATGTCTTCAATATTTGTATAGATTAAAGACGTAAAAAATACAGGAATGGAAGCTATTCCCAATAAGATACCAATAAGCATAACAGGTATTCTCAAAAACGAGATCCACGAAAAAGGAAAAGCAATCAGAAATGCAATCAAGCAAAATAAATAAATCAAGTTGAGGTAATATAACGCTCCGAGATTATTATGTTTATGGAGCTGTGAATACAACCAAAAATTTGAGGCTCCTTTTGTGTTCTTTCGAATATAGTTTTTGCTCATTTTTGATGTTCTGCAATACGCATAGACACCACTTCTAAAATGCATATATATAAATAATCCCAATAATAGCAATATTAGGTTTGATATGGGAAATGGCATGTGCTCACCGCCTTTTTCTGAATTATACCATAAAAAGAAAATAACCGCAACTTGTATTAAGATTGCGATTGTATGTCTGTGGATTACGAAAAAAGATATTTTCGCAGTTTTACGCATAAATTCGAACCCTCGTAAAAATCACGGCGAAGCCGTGTATATCATCAAGACGAAGTCTTGTATATCGTCAATTCCGTGGGAATTGCATATCATCATTGCGAAAGGTTTTTGATGCACACCTACGGTGTGATGAGATACAAAGGCGGCTAGCCGCCTTTGATGATATACACGCTGACGCGTGATGATATACCATTGCTTTCGCAATGGATAAAAAATCGACAGGTCGAAACCTGTCGATTTTTGGTGGAGATGGCGAGATTTGAACTCGCGTCCGAAAATCTATTCCCGAAACTTTCTACGAGCGTAGTTTATCTTTTAAAATTCCCTTGGGAAAACGCCGATAAACAGGCTTTAACCCTCGGTAGCCCTTTAGACCGTGACAAAGTACAGGGCTCTTCTTTGTTCACGTGCACCACTAAATGACGCTCTTATCCGGGCCGTGGTACTCCCGGTAAGAACGGCAGCTGACTTAAGCAGCTGCTAAAACTGTTTTATTATTGTCAGTTATTTTTAAAAGTGTGGTTTTTAAAGCGGTACCACGCC
>JAZRPC010000090.1:0-9206 GCA_045649005.1 Acutalibacteraceae bacterium | reverse complement strand
CACTCAACAAAATGGGTCACCCCGAAATCCACGAGTGGACTTCAAAGAGCCCCGACCGTGTTTATGCATGGAAGGTTGACCGCGAAGACTCAGTTTCTGCATATATCAGAATAAAAGCCGGCAAGAGTAAAGCGGGCAGAGGCGAATACAAGCGTGCTCTCCCATTCTTTACAATGCGCTTCAATAATCTTGACAGCGCACTCGGTATTCTTATGTCAATCGACGATATGCTTGAATCTGTTCAGCAGGGCAAGCTCATTATGGACGGTGCCCCCGAATTTGGTGCACAAATCGGCGGATATATGATGGAAATCGGCGCTATGGCAAAATAATAGTAAATTCTAAGAAAAAAGGCTGCAAACTTATCTAAAAGATAGGCTTGTAGTCTTTTTTTATTGACAATCCTTGGATTTTTATATACAATTTATTATCAATATAATATTGTATGGAGAAAGTAATGAAAGCTACTGCAAAAAAGACTCGCCAAAAAGCGCACATCATAAAAAACACAGCCTTTATGCTGGGCTGTGCGTTGAAGTGCGCCCCCTTGTCACTTTTTATAATATATTTTTCTTACCTTGCAGAAAACGTTTACTATGCGGTTGTCATAAACGTTATGTTTCTTGAAACAGCTCTTTCAATAATCGAAAACAACGGTAGCTTTCAAGACTTCGCAATAAGAATGGGCATAATAGTCCTGGGCAAGCTTCTGGTGGATTTAATCGGCTATATTGACGTTTACACAGTAAGAATCAAATTTGAAATAAAATGCGAAAGCTACATAAACTCCCTGATTTTTAAAAAAGCGCAGGAGGTTGAGCTTGCCTGCTATGAAAATCCCGAATTTTTCGACAAATACAACCGTGCAACGTGGGTTGTGGATTTGGGCGGCTTCAAAAGAATAATCGAGGGCTCCGCTTGGACACTCGGCTCAGTAGTCAGCCTTATCTTTCTTGTTATGTACCTTGTTTCAATCGACCCTTGGCTTCTCATATTCATTCTCTGCCCCGTTGTTGTTATGTGGTTCAGAGTCATCAAAAATAACGTCGAGCTTGAAAAAGAAAAGGATATGACTCCCTATGAAAGGGAAAAGGATTATGTAAGAAGAACAATTCTTCTCAAGGATTTTGCAAAAGAAATCAAAACCACCAACATTTTCGTTGTGCTTGAGAAAAGGTTTAAATCCGCTATTTCGAAAAATATTGCCGTAATTAAAAAATACGGCTGGAAAATTGCGCTTCTTGAATGTATTTCAGACTATTTTGCAGAAATTATCCCTGTTACGGGCGGTTTTGTTTATGGCTGCTACAGGCTTCTTGTTGCACAAAATCTGCCCATTTCACAGTTCTCGGTTCTTGTTTCGGCTATCACAACCTGCAGAAACAAAACAAATCAGCTTGCAAGATATTTTGCAATGCAACAAAAGCATTGTCTGTGGGTGCAGAATCTCCGAGAATTTCTTGATTATGAGCCGAAAATACAGGGCGGCGACGTTATCCCCGAGGATTTCAGAAGCCTTGAATTCAAAAACGTTTCTTTCAGATATAAAGAAGACAGCGACTACATTTTAAAGGATATTTCCTTTAAAATCGAAAAGGGGCAGACTGTAGCTGTGGTGGGTCACAACGGCGCAGGCAAAACAACTCTTTCAAAGCTTTTAATGCGTCTTTACGACGTTACAGACGGTGAAATTCTTTATAACGGATTAAACATCAAGGAATACGACCTTTCGCTGTACCGTGAAAAATTCGCCTGTGTATTCCAGGATTACAGAGTTTTCGCAATGACTGTTGCAGAAAATGTTCTCACAAAAGAGGTTACAGAAGAAAACAGAAAAACTGCCGTAAATGCTTTGAGGATGGCGGGTGTTTCTGAAAAAATCAATAAGCTTCCCAACAAAGAGGATTCAATTCTCACAAAAGAATTTGACAAGGATGGCATTCTTCTTTCGGGCGGCGAAACACAAAAGGTTACAATATCCCGCCTTTTTGCAAGGGATTTTGACGTTGCTGTTCTTGACGAGCCCTCATCTGCTCTTGACCCCGTTGCAGAAAGCAAAATGTATGACGCACTTCTTGAGGGTACAAAGGGCAAAACCGTTATTTATATTTCACACAGGCTGTCAAGTGCCACACGCTCCGACAACATTTTAGTTTTCAACAAGGGTGTGTTAACAGAGCAAGGCAACCACAGCAAGCTGATGGAAAACAACGGTTATTACCGTGAAATGTTTACTCTTCAGGCTTCCGGCTACAAGGAGGTGACTGAAAATGCATAACAAAAAAGAAAAAGCTAACACGTTAAAAAACAATATTTATATGCTAAGATTTATTTTCAAGCACACCCCGTTTATGGTTTTCGGGTATTTGTTTTTTGATGTGCTTGCAAACCTTCCCTGGACTCTTTCAAACGTTATTTTGCTAAAATACATAATCGATGTTGCCAGCGAGGGCAGAGATTATTACAGGGTTCTGGTCGCTCTTGGCGTGTTCGTTGTATTTGTTCTCATAACAAACCTGCTAACTACCCTTTTCTATGAAATATCAATGCCAAAGCAAAAACAAAAGCTGTATTTTGCCGTTTACAAAACCATTTATGAAAAAGCGGCAAAAATGGATTACGAGGCATACGACAACCCCGAATTTTACAATGACCTTGTTCTTGCCATGACGGCAATGAACGAGCGTGCATATTCAGTCCTTGCCGACACGCAGGAGGTTCTCACAAACGTCATAAGCGTTTTAACAATCGGCTCCGTTATTGTTTCAATTGACCCTATGTGCCTTATTTTCGTTGTGGTCTGTGTTGCAATAATGACACCTATCGGCAGACGTATAGCGAAGGTCAACGTTGAACGCACAGAGGCAATGACACCCCTTGACAGAAAAAATCTTTATTTCAGCAGAGTTTTTTATTTGCAGGATTACGCTAAAGAATTGCGCCTTTCGGGTGCGGGTGAAATGATTGAAGCACGCTACAATAAAAATATTTTTGACAGAATAAAAACAGTTTCACCATATCTCACAAAACAATGGAAGCTGTATTTCTGTCAGGAATCCTTGCCAATGACCTTGCTCATATATTTCGGTATAACCATATTTATGGGCTACAAGGCTATTGTCACAAAGGATGTCTCTATGGGTGATTTTGCCGCAACCTTTAACGGTGCTGCCTCAATAAGCAACAGCGTTTTTGCCCTCACGAGCCAGCTTGCCATAAACGTGAGAGAAAACGGTCTTTACGTCGATAAATTTCGCAAATTTATGAACGCAAAAGAAAAAATGATTTCGGGAGATAAAACAACCGTATTCACAAATCCCCCCGTAATAAAATTTGAAAACGTATCATTCAAATACCCCGGAACGGAAAAATACGTTCTCAAAAATATCAATCTTGAAATATCACCATATAAAAAAATTGCTTTTGTCGGCTACAATGGTGCGGGCAAAACTACGCTCACAAATCTTCTTCTTCGCCTTTATGACGTCACCGAGGGCGCTATAACCATTGACGGTGTCAACATCAAGGAGTGGGATATAAAATCCTACCACAAAAACTTTGCCGCTGTTTTTCAGGATTTTTCGCTTTTCGGTGCAACTCTCGGCGAAAACGTATCAATGGATGACACACCCGACAAGGAAAAGGTCGCCATCTCCCTGAAAGCGGCAAACTTCGACAGAAAGCTCCCCAACAGTGCAGACAGTATCCTGTTGCGTGAGTTTGATGACGATGGTGTTTCCCTTTCCGGTGGCGAGGCGCAGAAAATTGCAATCGCAAGAGCCTTCTATAAGGATTGCCCCTTTGCAATTCTCGACGAGCCAAGCGCTAACCTTGACCCCGTTGCAGAGCACGCTCTTAACCAGTCAATGTCAAAAGCGGCAGACAAAAAAACCGTTGTGTTCATTTCACACCGACTTTCAACAACAGTTATGGCTGATGAGATTTTTATGCTTGAAAAAGGCGAAATAATCGAGCACGGCTCCCACGAGGAATTGATGGCAAAGGGCGGTAAATATTCATATATGTTCCGCCTGCAGGCTGAAAAATACAGCGATAGCGAAAACAAATAAGCTCTTATTTACAAATATTTAATAAATTCCCCCTTGACACAGCACATTTGACAATGTATAATGTATCGTGTATTTTGATGATTATACCTTTGTTGGTAACAGCGGAGGGAGGGAACTATAAATGAGTCAGGTAAAAGTTAAAGAAAACGAATCTTTAGATAGCGCACTTCGCAGATTTAAAAGACAGACTTCTAGAGACGGCGTTATCCAGGAAGTACGTAAAAGAGAGCATTACGAAAAACCCTCTGTAAAGAGAAAGAAAAAATCCGAAGCTGCTCGTAAACGTAAATTCTATTAAAAAGTGAGAGATGAATCCTCAAAAAGGGGCTTCATCTCTTTTCTTTTTTGTTTTTTTGTGATATTATGGTAGATGTAGTAATTTGACATTATTTTGAAGGCGATACTATGAGAGAAAAAGATACTACAATAAAATACATGTTCCGTGAAATTCACGACATAACGCCCGAGGTTGTACGTGAGTTGGGGCTTGAGGGCATACTTTTCGATTTAGATAACACAACCGTCAAGGATGCTACCCTTTCCACAATCCCCGGTGCCATCGCCTGGATCAAATCCTTGAAGGATGCCGGCATAAAGGTTGCCATTGTCACAAACACGCCCCACATCAGAGCTCTTTGGTTTTCAAGAACCTTTGACGTGCGTTTTCACGCTTTTGCAAAAAAACCACTTCCCCTGGGGCTTCTCAGAATGTCACGAAAATTAAAGGTCGATATAAACAAAATCGGCATGGTGGGAGACCAGGTGTTTACCGATGTTGCCTCCGCCAACCGTTGCGGAGCTGTTCCGCTTCTTGTTGACCCGGTTGAGAATAAATGGTTTTGGAAAAACCACTACAAGAAAAACAGACTAAAGGAACAACCCCTGAGAGAGGCGTTCTTAAAGGAGCACGGTTATTATGGAGAAAATTAAAAAGCTACAGGATTTTCTCAAAAACTCCCACGAGGCAATTCTTATACACTCCCCCGAAAACAGGCGGTATTTCACAGATTTCCCCTCAAGCGACGGTTACCTTGTAGTCACCAAAAACGACGCCGTTCTTTTTATGGATAGTCGCTATATTGAGGCAGCGCAGAAAACCGCTTTATGTAAAGCAAGGCTTGTTACAAAAGCATCAATAGAAATAAAAGATTATCTTAAAGAAAAAAGCATTTTAAAGGCTTACACAGAGAGGGAGCGCCTCACAGTAAGCATGGCAGATTTTTTCAAAACTGCTTTTCTTCCCTGCCGTGTGACCCCTTCAAAAAAACTAGAAAATAAAATAAACGAGCTGAGAATGGTTAAAACAACCGAAGAGGTTGAAGCCATAAAACAGGCTCAGAAAATTGCAGAGGATGCTTTCAAGCATATTCTCACGTTCATAAAACCCGGTGTAACAGAGAAAGAGATTGCCCTGGAGCTTGATTTTTATATGCTCTCACACGGGGCAGAAGCCCTTTCATTCGAAACTATTGCCGTTGCAGGCAAAAAAACCTCTATGCCCCACGGCGTGCCCGACAGCAACGTGGTTAAAAAAGGTGACTTTGTCACAATGGATTTCGGTGCGGTGTATAAAGGCTACCACAGTGATATGACACGAACTGTTGCGGTGGGTGATGCTTCCCCCGAACAGCGTGAGATATATGACATCGTACTTTCAGCCCAAAAAGCATCGTTGGAAAGTCTTAAAAAAGGTGTCTCTTGCAAGGATGCAGACAGTGCCGCAAGAGATATTATAAAAAACGCAGGCTACGGCGACTGCTTCGGCCACGGAACAGGTCACGGTGTGGGTGTTGAAATCCACGAGCTCCCCAACCTCTCGCCCCGAAGCGATTCCGTTTTAGAGGCCGGCAACATTGTTACGGTTGAGCCGGGCATATATATCCCCGACAAATTCGGTGTAAGAATCGAGGATATGGCGCTTATAACCGAAAATGGTTACGAAAATCTTACCAACGCCCCCAAGGAGTTGATAATTCTTTGAAATACGAAAACTTTGAACAACTGAAAAGAGACTGTTCAAATTGCAAAAGCTGTCCCTTAGGCGAAACACGTACAAATCTTGTTTTTGGCGTTGGAAATGAAAATGCCGATATTCTTTTTGTCGGCGAGGGCCCCGGTGAAAACGAGGATTTACAGGGCGAGCCCTTTGTGGGCAAGGCAGGTCAGTTGCTTGACAAATACCTTAATGTAATTGACCTTGACAGAAAAAAGAATATTTATATTGCAAACATCGTCAAATGCAGACCGCCGCAAAATCGTGATCCGAAACCGGAGGAACAGGAAGTCTGCATTGAATGGCTGAGAAATCAGACAAGACTTATCAAACCCAAAATAATTGTGTGCCTTGGCAGAATAGCCGCTCAAAAGCTCATTTCCGAGGATTTTCGTGTTACAAAACAGCACGGTGAATTTATTCAAAAAGGCAACATCCTTTTTATGGGCACCTTTCACCCCGCCGCACTTCTCAGAAACCCGCTTAACAAGCCCGATGCACTCTCGGATTTCCAGAGGCTCAGAGATAAAATAAAAGAATTAAATATTGAAATATAAACTCTTAAAGGAGATATAATTATGGACAAAAAACAATTAATCCTCGACGGCAAAGCAATACTCGGTATTGAATTTGGCTCAACAAGAATCAAAGGGGTTCTTATTGACGACTGTGGTGAGGTTCTTGCCGTTGGTGCTTTCGATTGGGAAAACAGTCTTATAAACGGCATCTGGACTTATGCAGAGGAAGAATTCTTTGCAGGCCTCAAGGGATGCTACTCTTCACTTAAAAAAGACGTTAAAGAAAAATACGGCATCACTCTCACAAGCCTTAAAGCAATCGGCATCAGCGGTATGATGCACGGCTATCTCCCCTTTAACAAAGAGGGCAAATTGATTTGTCCCTTCCGAACATGGAGAAACACTCTTGCAGGCGAAGCCGCAAGCAAGCTCACAGAGGCGTCCGGTTTCAACATTCCTGACCGTTGGAGCATTGCCCACCTTTATCTGGCAATTTTAAACGGCGAGGAGCACGTTAAGGATATTGCATATTTCACAACTCTCGCAGGCTACATTCACACTCTTCTCACAGGCAAAAAGGTTCTCGGCATCGGCGAAGCATCGGGAATGTTCCCCATGGAGGGCAACAATTACAGCGAAAAAATGCTTGATAAATTTGACGCACTTGTTGAAGAAAAGGGCTTTCCCTGGAAAATCCGTGACATTCTTCCCACAGTTCTTGTTGCAGGTGAAAACGCAGGCACCCTTACAGAAGCGGGCGCAAAGCTTCTTGATGAAGAGGGCGACCTCAAAGCGGGCATCTCCATGTGCCCCCCCGAAGGCGACGCAGGCACAGGTATGGTTGCAACAAACAGCGTAAGAGTTAAAACAGGTAACGTCAGCGCAGGCACTTCCGTATTCGCTATGATTGTTCTCGAAAAGCTTCTTTCAAAGCTTTACCGTGAAATTGATATGGTAACAACACCCGACGGTGCACCCGTTGCTATGGTTCACTGCAACAACTGCACATCCGACATCAATGCCTGGACATACCTTTTCAAAGAGGTTCTTGACCTTATGGGAGCCGAATGTTCAATGGGCGATTTGTTTACCGCCCTTTTCAAAAAATCTGCTGAGGCGGACGAGGATTGCGGTAACCTTATTTCTTACAACTATTTCTCCGGTGAATTCCTTACAGGTTTTGAAACGGGTAAACCCTTGTTCATAAGAGAGCCCGACAGCAAATTCTCACTTGCAAACTTTATGAGAGTTCAGCTTTTCACAGCCTTTGGCGGTATTAAAATCGGTATGGATATTCTTGAAAAAGAGAATGTTGCCATTGATAAAATTCTCGGTCACGGCGGTTTCTTTAAAACTCCCGTTATTGGTCAGAGTGTGCTTGCAGCGGCTATGAATGCCCCCGTTTCCGTAATGGAAACTGCCGGTGAAGGTGGTGCCTGGGGTGTTGCAGTTCTTGCAGCATTCTCGGCAAATAAGGAAGAAACTGAAACTCTTCCCGATTATCTTGATAACAAGATTTTTGCAACACAGAAAATGACAACGCTTTCTCCCGATGAAAAGATTCTTGCAAGCTTCAATAAGTTTATGGACAATTACAAAAAAGGTCTTTCAGTTGAAAGAGCAGCCGTTGAGATGTAATAAAAACGCTCCTTGCAAAATGCAAGGGGCGTTTTTGAATGAATAATGAATGATGATTAATGAAAAATGAATAATTTAGGGGCGAAGCCGATTATAATGCTGACGCAGTCCCGATTTCACTAAAAAACACTCTTGCATTCCTGCAAGAGTGTTTTATTTATATGTACATTATCTGTCCGCCCTGTGCCATTGATTTATCGGCAAGGAAAACGGCTCTGTGTCCTGAAATGGAGTTTTCAATTGAGGTGCAGGAAAGGGAGGGGTTGTCACCGCGGATGTATTTAATGAAATCGGCTGTAAGTGCAGTGTCTGCACCGCCGTGACCTTCATCGGGTGTGGCGCTTAAGTCAATGAGTTTTTCATCAAAATACTTGCCCGGTTCGGGGTTGATGGTTTTGACTCTCACAAACTTGTTTTCAAGCTCTCCGTAAATGTCGCCCCTTGTACCGATGATGCGAATTGTTCTTAAGGACTCTGCTGCACCGCCTGCAAGGTTGTGGGTGCCTGTTGCACCGCTTTTGAAGTTGACCATAACGCTCTGGTGGTCTACAACATCGTTGTCGCATTTGAACATACATCTGCCGTAATCGCTATTCTTAAGAAGCTCAAAGCGTTGCTCGTCCGTGGGGTTTTCCACATCTTCCAAATCCTTCCAGACGTAAACCTGCCAGCTGTCGGGATGGTCAAGATACACACGCTTTGCACTGAAATCACAGAAATCAACTCGGGGACAGTCCACAAGGCAACGTGTACCCGCTTCTTCCGGTGCATTCTCGGGTCTGAAATGGAATTTTGAACCCACGGACGAAACTGAAACAGGCTCATCGTCACCCATAAGCCACATCATAAGGTCAAGGTCGTGGCAACATTTTGCAAGAAGCATTGATGTATGGCATTTTTTACTGTTTGCCCATTTTCCGCGGACATAGGATGTTGAAAGGTGATGGTAGCTTACGTTTTCAACGGTTTGTATATTTACAATATCAC
>JAZRPC010000089.1:0-2917 GCA_045649005.1 Acutalibacteraceae bacterium | reverse complement strand
ATTCAACACCTCTTATAATATCCATCTGTGCAACCTTTTCTTCAAGGGTCATCAATGAAAGGAGAGCTTCCGCCCTCTCCTCAGGCGTTAATGCAGGGTTTTTGTAATCCATAATTTGTTTCCTCTTTTAATTACCGATATTTATAGAGATTGAATTTTTCTGATTTGCAAGGCAAGCGTCAATAACTAGAATAACCGAAAGAACGGCTCTTTCATCAACACCGTCTGCAATAGCGATATGGTAAGCATCGCCAAAAGTAAACCATTCCTTTGAAACACAGGCAATGACCGCATTACCCGCATAGATTTCATATTCGTGAGCAAAGAA
Organism: Acutalibacteraceae bacterium; assembly: GCA_045649005.1. Lineage (GTDB taxonomy): Bacteria > Bacillota > Clostridia > Oscillospirales > Acutalibacteraceae > DTU089. Next base: position 2,589 of record JAZRPC010000089.1, on the reverse strand, counting down.
ATCGCCCGTAACAGTCCAGCCAAAGCCCCTTACCTCATATTTTTGGGATAAAAAAGTAATGTTCTTGACAACCTCGGCAACATCCTGACCGTTGATGCTGATAAAATACCTTGGCAGGAAAGAAAGAACCTTCTGATGGACGAAAGCCAATTCATTTCCGACAGAGTCATATAAATGAAGCTTTTTACCGATTGTAAAAACCTCACCCTCTACATAGTAACGCTGTTCACCGTTTCTGTCGTAAACCGAAAACTTATCCTTCCATGAAAAAACCTTTTGCTTTATGTAAAGATCCACAAAAACACTCCCTTTTTTACCACATTTTACCTATTTTAGAGTACCATATTTCAACGTTTATTTCAACTTGTTTTTGATAATACGGTATGATATAATATTTAAAAATTCAATAAGGGGATTTACTTATGTCAAAAAAAGCCTTATCTCCCGAAGACCTGAAAAATCAAAATGAAAAACGGCTAAAAGAAATCAAGAAATGGGAAAAAGAAAAAGCAAAGCCTAAAAAGAAATTTTACTTTGCATACCTTGTTCTTATAATTTCACTTATCTACGCCACCGACGAAATCGCATCGCAGATTGGTATGCTGATGAAAGCAGAAATTGCCAACGACCTTCTTGCGAATTTCGGTAAAAGCTCTGTTGGTGTGCTTGATATAATTTCAGCCCTCGTTGTGCCGTTTCAGGCATTGGGGCTCGTTTACCGTCCCCTTGCAGACCGTTGGGGCAGAAAAAAGTTTCTGTTAATCAACACCTTCGGAATGAGCTTTGCACTGTTGGTAATATATTTATCAAACAACGTTCTTATGTATTTTGTGGGCGCTATTCTCGTTCAGTTCTTTATTCCCCACGATATGCACGTTGTTTATATTATGGAATCCTCACCCCACCGGCACCGTGCAAGGGTTTATTCTTCAATAAAATTCTTTGCCAATATGGGGGTTCTCGTTATCCCCATTCTCAGACGTCTTCTTATGGCGAATGCCTCAGAGTGGCGAAACGTTTACCTTATCCCCGCAATAATAGGCATTGTAACAAGCCTTGTGGCTTTGCTTTCTGCCCGTGAAACAGATGCATTTATTGATTCAAGGCTTGCTCACCTTCGCAAAACGCCTGAGGACCTTCGCCTTGAAAAAGAGCGGAAAGCCGTTGAAAATGCACAAGGCGGCTTGATTCCTGCTTTGAAATTCGCATTAAAGCACAAGCAGCTGCGTTGGCTTTACATAACATCAGCGATGACAAACCTCGGTTTTATAGGCACAATCAACTACCAGGTTATTATGACCTATGGCTACGCACAAAACGAAATGGGTGCAGGCTTCTTTGCCGACGTCAGTTCGGAGGTTCTCAACTCCGTAAGTCTCGGCCCCATAACAGCCGCCATCTTTATGTTCCCCATCGGCAGTGCCGTTGCACAGGTAGTAATGGGCTTCATCTCTGACTCCAAGGGCAGAAAAGCCTCTGCAATTACTATGGCATCAATTTGCCTTACAGGCTTCATCGGCTTCACAATCGGTGCAAACCTTAACTGGAATCCATACGTCGTTGGTGCATTGTGCGGTATGTTCATCGGCGGATTCTACTCCACAAACGACGTTCTCATAATGATGATTGGTGAATCCTCACCCACAAATCTGCGTTCTTCATGTATGTCTGCACAGTTTATCGTTACCGGTGTCGGCGTTGTTATTTCATACATCGTAAGCCTTCCCCTTATGACAATTTTCGGAAATCAGGTAACCGGCATTGTTTCATTCTGCCTGCTTGTACCCGGCTTCATCGCCGCACTTATCACACTTTACAAAAGAACTCACGACACCCGTGGAATAGATTTGGACTCAGTAACAGGTGCTGAATGGGATTAAAAATCAAATCTAAACAAAAGACTCACGTTGATGTTTTAACCATCAGCGTGAGTCTTTTATTTAAAAAGTATCATAAACAACATTTTCTTCAATGTTTCTGAACTGTGAGTGAAGCTCCATAGGCTTTGCATCGTCAGCGGGGTAACCCATAACAAGCAACGCAACAGGCTCCACGTTTTCGGGGATATTGAACTCTTTACGCATGGCCTCGGGGTCAAAGTGCATAACCCAGGTTGAGCCCACACCCATACTGAATGCGCCGAGCATCATATGGGTTGTTACTATACAGGCATCTGCAACACCGCAGGTTTTACCGTCATATTTTCTTGTCCAGCACTCGTCCTTGTTGTAGCACACAAGCATTGCTGTAGGAGCATCAAAATGACATCTGGTGCAATTTTTGAGCTTTTCGATTGATTCATCGTTATTAAGCACAAGTATTCGCTGGGGCTGATTATTGCAACCGGTAGGTGCAAGGTGACCAGCTTCAAGTATTTTTTCTACAATCTCTTTCGGTAAATGTTCATTTTTGAATTTTCTTACAGAATATCGTTCTCTGATAAGCTTTTCAAATTCCATAATTTCAACTCCTTTTTTATATTTTACCACAAAACTTATAAAGCTTGCAAGAGAATTCTTTTTGGTTTATAAATATTGATTAATTTTAAAGATTCTATTATACTTGATACGATAGGATTTTTACAAGGTG
>JAZRPC010000088.1:0-11766 GCA_045649005.1 Acutalibacteraceae bacterium | reverse complement strand
TTGAGGGTATGCAGTTTGACCGCGGATACATCTCCCCTTATATGGTAACAGATACAGACAAGATGGAAGCTGTAATTGATGATGCTTTCATTCTCATCACAGATAAGAAAATCACAAACTTCCAGGAGATTCTTCCCCTTGTTGAAAATATGCACCAGACACTTCCCGGTCAGAAGCTCGTAATCGTTGCAGAAGACATCGAGGGCGACGCTCTTGCAACAATGCTTCTCAACAAGCTCAGAGGTATTTTCACCTGTGTTGGTGTTAAGGCTCCCGGCTTCGGCGACAGAAGAAAAGAAATGCTCCGTGATATCGCTATCCTCACAGGCGGTCAGGTTATCACAGAGGAGCTCGGTCTTTCTCTTCAGGATGCAACAGTTGCTCACCTTGGCCGTGCAAGACAGGTTAAGATTTCAAAAGAAAACACAATTATTGTTGACGGCGCAGGCGACAACAACGAAATCGAGGCAAGAATCAACCAGATTAAAGCCCAGATTGAAACAACCACATCAGATTTTGACAGAGAAAAGCTCCAGGAAAGACTCGCTAAGCTTTCAGGCGGTGTTGCTGTTATCCGTGTTGGTGCCGCAACAGAAACAGAAATGAAAGAAATGAAGCTTCGCATTGAGGATGCTCTTGCCGCAACAAAAGCCGCTATTGAAGAAGGCTACGTTGCAGGTGGCGGTGTTGCACTTCTCAACGCAATCCCCGCTCTTGATGAATACATTGCATCTCTTACCGATGCCGACGAAATAACAGGTGCAAAAATCGTTCGCAAGGCTATTGAAGAGCCCGTTCGCCAGATTGCCGCTAACGCAGGTCTTGAAGGCTCAGTTATCATCGACGGTATTCTTCGCTCGGGAAAAACAGGCTACGGCTTCAACTTCGCAACAGAGGAATACACCGATATGGCTAAAGCGGGTATACTTGACCCCACAAAGGTAACACGCTCTGCACTCCAGAATGCATCAAGCGTTGCCGCAATGGTTCTCACAACAGAGAGCCTTGTAACCGACAAGCCCGACCCCGCAGCAGATGCTGCAAACGCAGCCGCAATGGCAGCTCAGGGCGGCGGAATGTATTGATAGAAAAAACTCTTGCTCCCTTTCGGAGCAAGAGTTTTTTTTAAGTTGCAAATTAAAAGTCACAAACCGCAAATTTTGGGGCAAGCCAACCATAATAAAACTCAATATGGTTGTTGTTTTAATATTTTGTATTGCTTTTTATTGGTAATATCTGTTACAATGTAATATATAAAAATTATTGGGAGTGTTTACTATGAGCGAAACAAAAAGAACCTATATCCCCTATGGCGAATGGAAGGAAAGCTCCAAGCAAACCGAATACACAGAAAAAACAAGGCTTCTTGCCGCTGACGGAACGCTTCTTGCTAAAGGCTGGGCAAGACACAACGTTTTCGACTACGAGCGTTCTTTTTCAAAACCCAACAAAAGAAAAAAAGAATGGGATTTTTACCAGCTAGGCAACAAGGACTATTCCGTTCAGATAAGCTTTGCTAATATCTCAATCGGTGGCTATGCCGCCGCCAAGCTCATCGACATAAAAAACGGCAAGGTTATTGCCGATGCCTTCGCTCTTTTCCTTGGCGGTGACAATAAATACATTCTCCCGGCAAAGGGTGACGTACCCAACAGATTCAAAACAAAGGTCGGCAAGGCTGAGCTCGACTTCAACACGCAGGAAAACTCAAGAACACTCTACTTCAAAATGCCTGTTAAGGGTAAAATTGTTGAGTGCAATTTCCAGATGGATATTATGCCGGGCCTTGAAAACATCACAACCGTTCTGCCCTTTGAAAACGAGCCCACCAAATACTTTATGACAACAAAGCAGAACTGTATGCCCTGCGAAGGCACCTTCAAATACGGTGACGACGTTTACGAATTTTCAAAAGAAAACACCTTCTGCGCACTTGACTGGGGCAGAGTAAACACCCCCTACCGTATGGTATGGTATTGGGGCAACGGCTCTACATACCTTTATGATGAAGCTGGCAACAAGCACATTTTCGGCTTTGAAATCACCTGGGCTATCGGCGACGAAAGCAACGCTACCGAAACCTGCCTTTTCTTTGACGGCAAGGCACACAAGTTCGGCGCAGTTGACGTTGAGGTTTTCCCCAAGCCCGATAAATATATGAATCCTTGGAAATTTGTTTCCGAGGACGGCAGATTCAACCTGACTATGACTCCGTTCTTTGACCAACACTCAGATATGAATGTTGGTGTTGCAAGAATGCACACTCATCAGGTTCACGGTCTTTGGAACGGTGACGTTACTCTTGACGATGGAACAAAGCTTGAAATCAAGGATATGTACGCATTCTGCGAATACGTTGAGAATAAATGGTAATTAATTCGCCTTGCCCCTTTGAAAGGGCAAGGCAGGTTATTCTGAGGTATTTATGAAACTTTTTAAAAAAATTCTTTGCATAGCTCTTCCCCTTATAATTGTGGGGCTTTCTGTTTTCGGTGTTATCGCATCGGGTGTGTTCAACAAATACACCTTCACCATTGACACCACAAAAACCTATAACACGCTTTACAATGTTGTAAACAACGTCAACGTCTGGTCTATTGAGGGTAACCCCTTTGTAAGCATTACGCCAAACAAAGAGAATAATATTTTCGATTTTGTTGAATATTTTCAGTTTATGCAATGCACAGGCGGCACCGAAACACGTGATTTGTTCAAAAATCCCCTTGACAGAAGTGTGCTTGACGACTACGATTTCACAGTTCTTATTGACAACTGCAGGGGCATTGTTGAAGCGGGTGCCAAGCCAATGCTCAAGCTGGGCAGCGTTCCACTTAAATATTCAGAAAAAGCTGCAACGGATGCCGGCTTCGGTATGAACCGCTATCCTCCCGATGATTACGACGTTTATTATAATTACATAAAAGCAATCGCAGAAGCACTTGTTGAAGAATTCGGCAAGGAAGAGGTTCTTTCGTGGCGCTTCGGTGTTATGACCGAATACGAAAACGCCGATTGGTTTGTTGGCTCCGACAGCGAGGATGAAGAAACCCTCGCAAAAGAAAGTGCCGAAAGCTACTGCAAGCTTTATGACTATACCGCACAAGCTCTTGTGGACGTTCTCGGAGAGGATGTTTTCGTTGGCGCCCACTCAATGAGCGTAACCGAGGGCTTATGGGATGAAGCAATTTTCATCGAGCATTGTGCAAAAGGCAAAAACTATAAAACAGGCAAAACAGGCTCCCCTCTCAAATACCTTTCCGCTTCTTTTTATGATTCAACCCCCGAGGAATACACAGACGGCTACACCCTTCCCGAAACCATTGAATATATCAGGGGCGTCGCTGAAAAGAACGGTCTGACAGACCTGATTTACGGCATAGACGAGGGTAGACTTCTCTGCGGTGTCAACAGCGGTGCAAACAATGACGAGTTGTTGACAAGAACCTGTGGCTACACTTATCAGGCGGCTTACGATGCCCGCTTAATCGCCCAGATGTTCAATAATGACATTGCGTATTTCTCCGCTTGGTCATATCTTTCCGGTGGGTTTTTCAGCGGCAACCCCACAGTGAGCTACCACGTTGCAAAAAATGCCGCTAAAATGGCGGGGGCAACAAGAACTCTTACAGAAAAAACAAAAAGCGGCTTGATTCTCGGCGGTGATATTGATGCCGTTTCTGCATTCAACGACGAAACAGAAACCCTCCACCTTATGGCATACAACTTCAAAAATGACCTTCAATACAAAACCAATGCGGAGCTTACCTTTGAAATAAACGCACCCCAATTCGACAATAAAAAAGTGAAAATCACCACCTACACAATAGATGATGACTGCAACTATTTTGACGAATGGGTTAAGGATAGGGAAAAATACGGAATCGGTGACGACTGCTTTGATTGGTCACCCGACGACCCCGAAATTGATGCTACAACCACCTTGATGGATGAAAAAGCAAGAGATATTTATTTCAACGAGCTTTATGAAAAATATGCGGAATGCTCAAAGCTCACTCCCACAGAAAGCACCGCAACTGTCAAGGACGGCAAAATAACACTCAACACAACCCTTGACCCCCACGCAGTTGTATTTTATGAAATCACCGAGGTAAATTAAAATGGATGTAATTTTACTTTTGCTTATAATTTTCAGCATCGTTGCAAGAAGGAGCGCTGTTTACCACCCAAACATGCTCTTTAAAAAGAACATCACGGTAAAAAACAGGCTTCTTCGCAGAATACTTGTGCCGAAACGCTCAAAGCTTTATAAAAATGAAGCTGAAGAAAACAGAAACAAAATGGTTATCACCCCATTTATTCTTGGTTTTATTGCAACGGCTTATTGTGCATTCGTTATTATTAAAGAAGACTTTTATGCACAATCAATTAACCAGATAGGCTATAACCTCACCACAGATGCCAGCCTTAACGTGATAATTTTCTTTATCAGCATGGCTCTTCTCTCTGCAGCTATTCTTTTAATTAACACAATTAAGTGCTACAAAAGAGAAACCACGTGGCAGAAAATCCGTTTTGCACTAAGAATCCTTCTTGCGGTTATTTTCGCCGTCGGCTTCATCGCAACTATGGTTGTTGTTATAACGATGTATAATGTATAAAAATTAACCCCGGGAGTTTTTTCACTCCCGGGGATTTTTTGCCCGAAAACCGACTTATTTGCCTGCTTTTTTTGAATATTTCAGCTTGTAGATGATTCTCATAAGATTTGAATCAAGAGCACTCAGGGGCTTAACCTCTGCATAAAGCTCAGCACCAACAGCCGTTTTTGCGGCTTTTTCCATAACCAGCTCAACAGCCTCTGCGTCGTATTGGTTACCTGCTACGCAAACAGCACCGTTATCTTTAACAAGAACTGCGTTTTTGTTGCCAAGTGCTTTCGCAACCTTTTTACTTGTTTTAAGTGTGCTTGCGGGGTCAAAAACTGCACATTTGATAACAGGACCGCAAAGCTGAGCAAAGTCATCAAGCAGGGGCTTCATTTTCTTGCCCTTTCTTGACATTGCAACAACGCTCTCGTTCTTTGTGTGGCGAATGTAGTTAACGTCGGATCTCTTTTTATAAATAGCCCAATGCATATCTGCACTTTCGGGAATGTCGCCGCCGCCTACCCAGGCACCGCTCTTTGTGTCAATAATTGCCGCCGTCTTGTTTTCTTCACCCACAAAGAAGCAATCGCCCTTTCTCTCGCTGTCGCAGGGAGCAAATTCTTTTGCCGCTTTGTATTTGCTGTCGGATTTGAAAACCTCTGTAATATAATCAACAACGCCTGTGAAGGTATCAACAGCTTTGCCGGAAACCTCACAGCAACGCTCAACAATGAATTTTTCACAAACTCTTTCGAGTGCGTTTGCAACTGCAAAAGCATCCTCATAGCTTTCACCCATACATACAGCGCCGTGGTGCTTCATTATAGCCGCCTTTGATGTTGAACGTGTGATTGCGCCGATAACACCCTGGCGAAGCTTAGGCTGACCGGGGAGACCGTATGATGCACAAGGAACGTCTGTGCCGATTATTTCAGCATCTGCACCTGTGATGTTGTTGATATCAAGACCCAGTGTGCTCACAATTGAAGCATTTTTCTGGTGGGTGTGTATAACAAAGTTAACGTCGGGGCGAAGCTCGTAGCAGGATGCGTGAATCCCCTTTTCCGAGGAGGGCTTAACGTCGCCGTCATAAGAAAGGTCTGCTATGTTAACAAGAACAATATCATCGGGAGTGAGTGTATCGTATGCCATACCGCTAGGAGTGATAACAAACTGCTTTTCGTTTATACGACAGCTGATGTTACCCCAGGTTCTTACGATAAGGCCCGCTTCCAAAAGCTCGTGACCCGCTTTTATAACAATTTGCTTTGCTTCTAAAATATCCATAAATTGATAACTCCTTTCTCAATTCTTTATTCCTAAAAAAGCCACGGCGAACCGTGGCTTTTTAAATTTTAAGTTAATTAAACTTTCTTTGCAACATTCTCGAATACTCTGTCGAATCTTCTGAGAGCTTCGTCGATGAGCTCGGGAGTGTATGCGGCACTAGTGTAAAGACGGCTACCTGCAAGAGTAACAAGACCCTCTGCCATATAAGCTGCACCCATGTGCTGCATTTCCGCCTTTCTTTCGCTTGTTGCGGAAAGAACTGAAGGAATTGTCCAGGGCTTTGACCAGTTGATTGAGTAGTGCATTGTGCCAACTGTGTCGATGTGGCAAACTGAACCCTGGTTGAATGCAACGAAGGGAAGGTTGTATTTCTTGATAAGATCCTGAAGACCCTTTGTGAGTCTGTCACCCATCTGACCTGCAACCTGGCAAGCATTCTGTTTATCAATCTCTTCAAGAGTGTAGTAACCTGCAACGCAAGAGAGAGGTGTAGCAGCCATAGTACCGCCCATGAATGCCTTCTTAACCTTTTCGCCGTTGGAGTCAAGACCTGCACCGAGGTATTTCATATATTCTCTCTTACCACCGATCCCGCCTGCACCGGGATAACCACCTGCGATTACCTTACCGAAAATTGTAAGGTCAGGAGAAACACCGTAGTAGCCCTGAGCACCTGCCATACCGATACGGAAGCCTGTAACAACTTCATCGAACACGAGAAGTGCGCCATATTTACGGCAAAGTCTTTCAACACCCTTGTTGAAATCGAAATCAAGGGGACGTGTGCCGCTTTCGGGGCCGATGGGCTCCATAAATACGGCTGCTGTACCGCCACGGAACTGGTTGAGCTTGAGAACTCTTTCAAGAGAGTCAAGGTCATTGGGGAAGAATTCCTGTGTATGCTTGAAAAGATAAAGCGGAACACCGTGAGCCTGTGTGAATTTTGAACCGGGAACACGGATGCTGTAGCCTAACTGGTCTGACCAGCCGTGGTATGCGCCGCCCATTTTAACAACGTTTTTGTTTTTTGTAGCAAGTCTTGCAACACGGATAGCTGCCATACAAGCCTCTGTACCTGAACCGAGCATACGGAACATTTCAACAGATTCCATACTGTCGCAGATTTTCTTTGCAAGCTTGTATTCATACTCGTGGAAAAGACCTGTTGAAGGACCGCAAGTGTTGAGAAGCTCGATAACCTTTTCTCTTACAACGGGAGGATTGGAGCCGAGAACTGTGGGGCCACCTGCCTGAAGGAAGTCAAAGTATTCGTTACCGTCAATATCATAGAGCTTCATACCCTCTGCCTTTGTGAAAACAAGGGGGAAGGGATAGTTGAAAGCAAGGTTGTGCTGAACACCGCCGGGGATAACCTTTTTAGCCTCCTCGATCATTTCCTTACTTTTAGCGCATTTTACACCGTAGTATTCGTCTTCGTATTTCTGAAGAACGTCGGGTTTAATAGTGTAGATGGGTTGTTTAATGAGTTCATCAAGCTGTTTTGTAACAGCCGCTGCATCATGATACTCACTGATTGCAAATCTTGTATCCATTTTCAAACCTCCTAAATGGTGAATTTGTGTTCACTCTAATTATACATTATAATATAAAAAAGTCAAGCGCAACAAATAATTAACAAATGTTTAAACTCAACAAAATAAAACGGCAACTTTTATGAACATTTCATAACTTTACGTAGATTTATCGTTTTTGAGCTATTTTTCACTATATACCATCCAATTTTTTTGCTGTGTTTGTTGACTTTGTACTAACCATCTGCTAAAATAAAATGGATTAGTTGTATCTATCAAAATACACCAAGTAAAGGAGGATGTTTGCTTTGCAAAATCTCATGGATACAAAAACTCTTGCCTACATCAACATGTATGCAGTTCTCGGTACTTTGGAAAATCTCTGCGAAATTGTTCCGGAAGCATCAGAGCTTCTGCAGGGTAAAAAGCCTATTTCAATCGGCTTGGAAGTAAAAGACGGCCCTTCGGCTACACTTTTCTTCAAAAACGGCAAATGCCGCATGGAGCAGGGCTGCAGCAACTGTGACGTTAAACTCCCCTTCGGTAGCTGTGAAAAATTCAACGGTCTTATTGACGGAACCGTTACACCTATCCCCTCAAAGGGCTTCACACATATCAAATTCCTTCTCAAGGAGTTCACCGCTCTCACAGATATACTTACCAAGTATATGAGAGCAAGCGAAGAAGACCTCAAGGACCCTGTTTTCTTTGAGAGAAGCACAACACTTATGCTCTACACAATCGGTGTTGCAATTTCACAGATTGCAAACAACGACCACGTCGGTAAATTCAGCGCAAAATATATTGCAGACGGCAGCATTCTTGTGGGTATCAAAAACGGCCCCGCTGTTGAAATTGTCTGCAAGGACCATCGCCTTGTAACACTCAAAAAAGCTCCCGAAAAATACCGTTCCGCTATGATTTTCGAATCAATCGAAACAGCTCGTGCCCTCTTTGACGGCAACGTAAATGCTCTCACCTGCATCGGTACGGGTAAAATTGAAATGCACGGTCTTGTAAGTATGCTTGACAACGTCAACCGTATTCTTGACAGAGTTGCATTATATCTTGCATAAGGAGGCAGCAAAATGAGTAAAAAATTTCCATTATACAAAACAACAAAATCGGATGAATGGTATGCTCGTGCTGCCCAGGTAATCCCCTCAGGTGTTTACGGTCACTTAGGCCCTGCAGAGGGTCAGTTCATCCCCGTTAACAGATGGCCCCGCTTTTCTGAAAAAGCACAGGGCTCATATTTCTGGGACGTTGACGGTAACAAATACATTGACTATATGTGTGCTTACGGCCCCAACGTTCTCGGCTATTGCGACGAAGACGTTGACGCCGCCGCCATTGAACAAATCAAAAAAGGCAACTGCGTAACCTCCCCCGACAAAATCATGGTTGAATGCGCAGAGCTTCTCGTTGACACAGTAAACTGTGCAGACTGGGCATTCTTTGCAAAAAACGGTAACGACGCTACACAGGGCGCAATCCTTACAGCCCGTGCACACACCAAAAGAAAGAAGCTCATCTTCTTCCACGGCTTCTACCACGGCGTTTCACCAATGGTTCAGAAGCTTGACTACCCCGGTGTTACCCCTGAAGATGTTGCTAACAATCTCTATACCCCTTGGGATGACATTGAGGCATTCAAACAGCTTCTTGAGGATAACAAGGGTGAAATCGCCGCTGTTATTGCTCAGCCCTACAACCACGGCAACTTCAATGACAACTCCTTCCCCATCGAAGGCTTCTGGCAGGATGTAAGAAAACTCTGTACAGAGGAAGAAATCGTTCTTATTGTTGACGACGTTCGTTGCGGATTCCGTCTTGACCTTGCGGGTAGCGACCATTTCTTTGGCTTCGAGGCTGACATCATCTGCTTCTGTAAGGCTCTTGCGAACGGCTACAATATGTCTGCTTTCTGCGGCAAGGAATTTCTCAGAAATGCCGCATCAAGCCTTTCATACACAGGCTCTTACTGGATGAGTGCAGTTCCCTTTGCCGCTTGTATTGCAACCATCAACAAGCTCAAAAAGCTTGATGCACCCAAGCTCTTCAGGGAAATGGGCACAGAGCTCACAGACGGCTTCAAAAAAGCAGGTCTTGAACACGGATTCGACCTTGTTGTTTCCGGTGCTCCCGCTCTTTTCTATTTAAGAATAGCAAACGATGATTCTCTTCTTCTTCACCAGGATTGGGTTGCAGAGTGTGTTAACAGAGGCTTGTTCATCACCTCTCACCACAACCACTTCATCAACGCATCTCTTACAAAAGAAGATATTAATCTTTCAATTGAAATTGCAGAGGATGCTTTCAAGGCTGTTAAAAAGAATCATCCCGAATTAGGCTAAGGAATCAAACCGAGTTTTCGGTAATTTATATTAGGAGGAATAACAATGGCTCTTTCAAAACAGGAGTGGCTTGCTCTTGAAAAGAAAGCTAACGAACTCCGTAACCTCTGCCTTGACACAACATACTGGGCAGGCAGCGGCCACATCGGCGGCGGTATGAGCGTTATGGATATTATGACCGTGTGCTACCACAAATATATGCACATTAAAGTTGAAGACCCCAATTGGGAGGATCGTGACAGATTCATTCTCAGCAAAGGTCACGCAGGTATTGCTTATGCACCCGTTCTTTGCGACCTTGGCTTCAACGACAAGGAAATGCTCAAAACATTTAACCTTTCAGGTTCAAAAATGGGTATGCACCTTGACTCCAACAAGGTTGTCGGCGTTGACGCTTCAACAGGCTCTCTCGGCCACGGTCTTTCAATCGGTGTCGGCACAGCTCTTGCCGCAAGACTCCTCAAGAAAGACTACAAAACATTCGTTGTTCTCGGTGACGGCGAGCTTGACGAAGGCTCTAACTGGGAAGCAGCAATGAGTGCGGCTCACTTCAAGCTCACAAACCTTATCACCTTTGTTGACCGTAACCACAATATGATTGACGGCAACACAGAAGACGTTATGGCTCTCGAGCCACTTGCAGACAAGTGGGAAGCATTCGGCTTTATCGTTAAGAAAATTGACGGTAACAACATCAAAGAGCTTTGCGAAGCTATTGACTTTGCTTACGAAAACGAAACCGACAAGCCCGTTCTTATCCTTTGCGACACAGTTAAGGGTTGCGGTATCGACTTTATCGAAGGCGACTTCAGATGGCACTACGGTGCATTTGACGATGAAAAATATGCAAACGGCAAAAAATCTCTTGAAGAATCTTATCAGAAACGTGTTGCACGTGCAGAAAAGGAGGCTGAATAATTATGGCAGGCGGATTAAGTTACACAGCTGAACAATCAACATCTCTCTCCACAGCCGAAATTTACGGTCAGGCTCTCGTTGAGTTGGCAGAGGCACATCCCGAGGTTGTTGCCCTCACCGCTGACCTTGCAAAATCAACAAAAATCGGTGATTTCCAGAAGAAATTCCCCGACCGTTTCTTTAACGTAGGTATCGCTGAGCAGAATATGTTCGGTGTTGCCGCAGGTATGGCAAAGGCAGGCCTCGTTCCCTTCCTTTCAACATTCTCACAGTTCGCATCATTCCGTTCTGCAGACCAGCTTCACACAGACCTCTGCTACCAGAATATTAACGCAAAGGTTATTGCTACACATTCAGGCACATCATTCGGTCAGGCCGGTTCTACTCACCACGCAATCTGCGACCTTGCTCTTACACGCTCTATCCCCAACCTTACAGTTATCTGCCCCGCTGACGGTTACGAAACCTACAACGCAGTTATGGCAGCATATAACACACCCGGACCCTTCTACATCAGAATCAACCGTGGCTTTGACCGTGTTCTTTACAAGGATGCAAACTACGGCTTCGAGGTAGGCAAGGCTGTTGAAGTTCACGAAGGCTCCGACATCACAATCATCGCTTGCGGTTCTTGTGTTTTCCAGGCTTTCCAGGCTGCAGAATTCCTTGAAAAGGCAGACGGGCTCAAGGTTCGTGTTCTTGACATGCACACAATCAAGCCCCTTGATAAAGAGGCTGTTCTCAAAGCTGTTATGGATACTCGCCGCATCATCACAGTTGAAGACCACACAGTTATCGGCGGTCTCGGCAGTGCTGTTGCAGAGGTTGTTGTTGAATCCGGTAAGGGTTGCGCATTCAAAAAGCTTGGTGTTCAGGATACATTCGCACCCATCGGTCTTCACGAGGATATTATGAGCTACCTTGGCATCGACTCCAACGGTATTATTGAAGCTGTTCGTGAAGTTATGAAGGCAGACTTTGAAGAAGACAATGATTGGGATGACGAGTTCTAAGGAGGAAACCTAAAATGGCTAACACACAGGAAGCTTTATATACTAATAA
>JAZRPC010000087.1:0-1884 GCA_045649005.1 Acutalibacteraceae bacterium | reverse complement strand
ATCTGCAAGAAGTTTCAAGTGTTTTACCCTCTGCAAGACATACCGCCAAAACACCGTTAAAGGTGTCTCCGGCACCCGTAGTATCAACAGGTGTGACTTTAATTGCATCAATAAAAATCCCATCACCGATACTGCAGCCTTTACTACCGAGTGTGGTTATAACATTGTTAAAACGGTTTATTTCTATTGATTTCTGTTCCTGCTCATTTGGTGTTACTGCAAAAACTGATTTTGCAATTTTTTCAGGCACACATCTTATAGGTGCAGGATTTAAAATCACCTTAACATTGTGCTTGTTTGCAATTTCAACCGCTGTTTCGTTTACCTCTTCGGGCACTTCGTGTTGCAAAAGCAAAATATCACTATTTGCAATCTCACCCTCAAACTCTAAAACGTCTTGCTTTTCTAATTGAGCACTTCTGAAACCTGTTACCTGATTTTCACCGTTTTTATCGGTTAAAATTACCGCGAAGGTAGTTCTCATTCCCTTTTTAACTGCAAAACAACCATTAATGCCGAATTCTTTCGCAGTCTGCCGGCATTTTTCACCATCACTATCGTCACCTATAGCACCAAGAAAAGAAACATGCGCGCCCATTTTGGCACAAGCTACTGCTTGGTTTATACCCTTGCCTCCGATTTCTTCAAAGACACTTTTGGCAGCTATAGTCTCGCCTTTTTCGTGAAAATGATCGACATTCATAAAAATGGAATTTCCGCAAATTCCAATAACCGAAATTTTAGCCATTTTAGTTACCTCAGAGATGTTTAATACGCGGCAAATATTTCTTTATAAGCTTTTTATTAAACTCTGCTCCGCCCTCAACGTTTCCGCTTTTATAAATCGGAAGTTCTGCACCGTTTTTGGCGGCAATTTCAGCTGCCTCTAACAACACAGCTTGCAGAATAAAAGAGCTTGCCACAGTTGAAACACTACCCATTTTAACATCTGTACCTGTAATATCCATTACTGCATCACCGTGCGGTACACAGTTATCAATATACATATCAGAGCATTCGTATAACTTTGGCGTTTCTGTTTTATCATCAAAATAAGCACTTGAAACAACAGAAATATTAGGGATACCGTTATTTGTTGCAACAGATGCCATTTCACAAGGCACAGCATTTTTGCCGCTTGTGGAAACAGTAATTAAAATGTCATTTGCGGTTATGCAATATCTTTCAAAAATACTTTCTGCAATACCGCTCATCTTCTCCATCTTGCTGCTTTTTGCCGCACCGTTATGTAACATCAAATCGGTATCAAGCATAGCAGAAACATTAACAAGTCCACCTGCCCTGTAAAAACAGTCAAGCCCTATTAAATGCGAATGTCCGCAACCGAAAATATAGATTATACCATCATTTTCGATTACTTTAGCTACCATATTCGAGGCTTCTTCTATCTTATCTTTTTGAGTGGTTTTGATTTTTTCTAAAATATTTATTATTTCAAAATAGTATTTTTCAAAAATCATTTTTTAAGAACTCTCTTATAGTTTCTTCCAATGTTATCCCAAAGCTCAATTGGATCCTTAGCAGCAACGCTTGTTCCGTAACCGCCACGGTATGTCCAGGTTGCAAGACGGTCAACACCTAATTCTTCGTACATATCAACTACCTTGTCAATCTGAGCAAAATCGTCAGGGCGATTGTTGTAGCCCATAAGCCAACGTTCTGACTGTTTACCATACTTCTTAGCCATAGCAACAGTTCTTTCAGTAATTTCGCGGAAGAAGCTTTCGGGCAAAGACCAGTTGATAATTGTTGTTGAGAATACATCAAAATAAGGACAGGATGCAACCATATCCCAGTTATCGTAACCGCGAAGTTCAGTTACATAGTAAGTGTTAAGTGTTGCATGAACGCAACAAGTGATTT
>JAZRPC010000086.1:0-23001 GCA_045649005.1 Acutalibacteraceae bacterium | reverse complement strand
GCCTGTGAGAACAACAATAAAGCCCGCACCTGCAGAAACCTTGAGATTTCTGACGGTAACTCTGAAGTTTTCGGGTGCACCGAGCTTCAACGGGTCGTCTGAAAAGCTGTACTGTGTTTTCGCAATACACACAGGAAGATTCCCGAAGCCGTCTGCCTTGAGCTGGTCAAGCTGTTTTTTAGCGTTTGTTGTGAATTCAATTCCGTCACCGCCGTAAACCTTTGTAACAACAGCTTCGATTTTTTCTTCCATTGGAGACTCTGTTTCGTATGAGAATGTAAAGCTTGAGTTATCCTCTTCTTCGCAAAGGCGAACAACCTCTTTAGCAAGCTCTACGCCACCTTTGCCGCCGTCTGCCCAGACAGTTGAAAGAACTGTGTTAACGCCGAGCTCTTTACATTTATTGATTATAAATTCAATTTCGTTATCTGTATCTGTGGGGAAGCGGTTAACTGCAACAACACAAGGAAGCTTATAAACATTTTTGATGTTTGAAACGTGGCGAAGAAGGTTGGGAATACCTTTTTCGAGTGCTTCAAGATTCTCTTCGCCCAGCTGGTCTTTTTTAAGACCGCCGTGCATTTTAAGTGCTCTTACAGTCGCAACAACTACAACAGCATTAGGTTTAATTCCTGCGGCACGGCATTTGATGTCAAGAAATTTCTCTGCACCAAGGTCTGCACCGAAGCCGGCTTCTGTGATAGCATAATCCGCTGTGCTCATTGCCATTTTTGTTGCAAGAACCGTGTTACAGCCGTGTGCAATGTTAGCAAAGGGGCCGCCATGAACAAATGCGGGTGTACCCTCAAGAGTCTGAACAAGGTTGGGCTTTACGGCATCAACGAGAAGAGCTGTCATAGCGCCCTGCGCCTTAATATCACCGCAAGTAACGGGTTTGCCGGAATAATCATAGGCAACAACAATTCTTGCAAGTCTTTCTTTAAGGTCTGTTACAGAGGTTGCAAGGCAGAAAACAGCCATAATTTCACTTGCAACCGTGATATCGAAGCCATCCTCACGGGGAACGCCCTGCATTCTGCCGCCGAGTCCGTCAACAATGTTACGAAGCTGTCTGTCGTTCATATCAACGCAACGCTTCCATGTGATGCGTTTAACGTCGATACCGAGGGCATTGCCCTGCTGAATGTGGTTATCAAGCGTTGCGGCAAGAAGGTTGTTTGCCGCACCGATTGCGTGGAAGTCACCTGTGAAATGAAGGTTGATATCCTCCATAGGAACAACCTGAGCGTAGCCACCGCCTGCGGCACCGCCCTTAACACCGAACACCGGGCCGAGAGAGGGCTCACGAAGAGCAACACAGGTGTTGTAGCCGCAAAGATTCATTGCGTCCGCAAGACCGATTGTGGTTGTTGTTTTACCCTCGCCTGCCGGAGTGGGAGTGATAGCGGTAACAAGAACAAGCTTGCCCTGCTTTTCGCTCTTTTTAAGATATGATAAATCAATTTTTGCCTTGTACCAGCCGTAGGGTTCAAGGTATTCTTTGCCCACACCTGCTTTTTCTGCAATTTCAGTGATAGGCTTCATTTTGCAGCTCTGTGCAATTTCAATGTCGGTAAGATAAGCCATTTTTATTTCTCCCCCATTTATTATTCTTGAATATTTAACTTTTTACGGCAAAGCTCTTTGAAAAACTCAAAGTTTTCTTCACCGCAGATATCCATATTATTAATCAAAGAATTCTGATAATCGTCAAAAAGCTTTTGCTTTTGTGACGGATTTTTCTTTTTCTCTATTTCTTCAATAAGCTCATTGAAGGTTTCATTTATAAATCCCTTGATTATTCTGTCACGGCGTTCGTTGAGGTCGTTCATCTGGTCCGTGGGGCCGTTGCCCTCAAATCGCCAATACGGTTCAATCTGCACAAGCCGTTCTGTGCTTTCTATCAAATCCCGCATTGATGAAAAGAACACCTGCGGGTGCTTTGTTGTGTTAACGTTTCTTGCGGCGTTTGCGCCGATTTTGATATTTTTCACAACGTAATTATTAATTGCCGTAACAAGCAAATCCTGCGAAAGAAGCTTTCTTGTTACAGGAATTGACGAAACAATTTTCTGTATGGCTATTTTTTCATCCCTGTCGTATTGGCGAGGTTTGAATGCATAGCCCTGAGGCTGTTGTTTTTTTCTTCCAAACATTTTAATAAATATCCTTTATCTTGACGCCGTTTTTTAAATAGTCGCTTTTATAGCTGCCGTTAAAGGCTTTAACGGTATAATAATATGTAGTTCCTTTTTTAGCAGTCTTGTCAGTAAATGAAGTCGTTTTCACGTCTGCGAGCTTTTCCCAGCTACCGTCAACGGTTTTTCTGTACACACGGTATTTTTCTGCACCGCTGACTTGACCGAACTTCACCGCAACACCGTTTTTGGTGCTTTTAAGGGTAATGTTGCCGGGTGTGGAAAGACGCATTATGTCGTTGTCTTTATAGTAACTGCTCCAGGCTTTGCCGTTGAACGCCTTTACTGTGTACTCATACTTCACCGAGCTTTTTGCCGTTTTATCTGTAAAGCTCAGAACACCCGAATCCACGTCGGCAAGCTTCTTCCAAGAGCCACCTGACGCTTTGCGATACACACGGTAGGTCTCAGCCTTTTTAACCTCTTGCCACTTGATTTTGACACCCGCCTGTTTGTTTGACACATCGATTATTTCGGGGGCCTGAACAAAGGTTTTTCTCACACCGTCAGAATCAAATGAGCTGATACCTTCACTGTCGCAGGCTCTGACTGTGTAGCAATACTTCACGGAGTTTTTAACGTCTTTGTCAGAATAATCTGTCTTGCTACCCTTAACTTGAGCGATATATTCCCATGTAGTATCGGCAGGCTGTTTTCTGTAAATGTTGTAGTTTTCTGCACCTTTGACAGCCTCCCACGTAACCTTTATGCCGGAGGTGGTGGGCTTTGCGGAAACAAGCTTTGGAGTAGCAAGGTAATGTGTGGAAACGCCTTTTTTATAATAACTGCTCAAACCGCTTTTGCTGACAGCTCTGACGGTATAGGTGTTTGTGGCTTTGACAAGGGGCTTTTTATCCACATAAGAAGCTGTGCTTTTGTCAGAAATCTCTTTTATGCGTTCCCATTTACCGTCTTTATTCTTTCTGTATAAATAGTAACCCGTTGCATCGCCCGACATTGACCACTTCACTTTAACGCCGCCATTGACATTGGTTGCGCTGATAAGCCTTGGTGTTAACGCCTCAGACTTGACGTAGCCCACCTCAAACATTTTTGCGTATTTGTGCCCCGCTGAGTTTTCGGGGGCATAAATTTTAGCGGATTCATCAACAACACAAATAACGAAGCTGTCTATTGTGTATTGGGACAACGGTTCAAGGGATAAATAATACGCCACGTTTTCTTCATTCACACCATCGTGGGCTACGCCCGCAGAATCAAGAAAGAATTCTATCGTTTCGTAATCCACTTTATATATATGGGCAAATGCACAATAGCCAACGTAGTTGACGGAACGGGGAAGATGAATTTCTTTCAATGATGAGCAAGCTAAGAAAGCACCGTCATAAAAAGCCTCAACACCGTTTTCGATGTTCAGCTCTTTTAATTTAGAATTGCCTGCAAAAGCCTGCATACCAACAGATTTAACGTGACCCGGGATAGTTATGCTTTTTGCCTTGCTGTTGAAAAAAGCATATCTGCCGATGCTTTTAACTGTTTTGGGAATTGAAAGCTTGTGGTTTTTCTCAGAGGTAAACCTACCGCAAGGGTATGCAACAAGCTCAGAGCCGTCTTTTGAATAAACAACGCCGTCAACTGATTTATAGAATGGATTATTTTTATCGACCTTATAATTGAGCACCGTGGGTGTATTGAAAATTGTGCCGTCAAAATACTCAAGCTTTTCAGGAAGTGTGACTTCTGTTATAGCCGTGCTTTTAAACGCCGCTTCACCTATAAATTCCAAAGACTTGGGCAAAGTAACGCTTTTTAACTCGGTTTCACCGTAAAAAGCCTGGCTCATTATGCTTCTGACGCCCTCTTCAATAACAAGCTCTGTCAGATAACAGCCGCTAAGATACAATGAGGTAAGCCAGGAATCCTCAGCAGTATTGGGCATATAACCGTCACCGCTGATAACAAGCTTTGCCTCCCCCGAGAAGGTGTTATATGTCAGCTCCCAAAAAACGGAGCCGTTATCGTCAGCAGAGCTATCCACCATCTCGCCGCTTTTTGTTACATCAAAAAGCCCCGCAGAAGCGTTAACTGTCAACGAAGAAACAACAGAAAGTACGATAAGCATACTCAAAAAAACAGAAATAACTCTACGCATAAACACACCCCCATTTTTTGATATATAGTATTATAAAATTCTTTTTACTAAAAGTCAACAAAACAGATGCACTTCTGCACCTGTTTTGCCTAAAATTTACCGTTCTTTTATTACAAATCGTGAATTTTCTGCACTACCTGTATATTTACCACCTTTTTTTATCACCCCACGCAAAAACAATTCTGATAAATTATCTTCAACAAAGGTGGTCATTGCCCTTCTCAACGGCCTTGCACCATAAACCGAATCAAATCCCGCTTTACTCAGATGCTCTGCCACGCTTTCATCAAACTCAAGCGCTATCCCCGCTTGCTCACACCTGTTTTTCAGTTGCTCCAGCATTCGTTTGCAGATTTCTTTGATTTCAGCTTCACTCAACATATCGAAAACAATTATCTCATCAATTCTGTTAATAAACTCCGGCTTAAAAAACTTCTTTATTTCATCATCAACAAGGCTTCTTACCCTTTTCTTTCTGTCCTTGGTTTTATCGTCACCCGTAAAGCCCATTGAACCTTTATTGCTTGCAATAAGGTTCGCACCCAGGTTTGACGTCATTATTATAACGCAGTTTTTGAAATCTGCTTTTTTGCCTGTTGAATCGGTCAGAACCCCATCCTCCATAATCTGAAGAAGCAGATTAAAAACGTCCCCGTCGGCTTTTTCGATTTCATCAAACAAAACAATGGAATAGGGCTGCCTGCGAATACGCTCAGTCAGCTGACCACCTTCATCAAAGCCCACGTACCCGGGTGGCGAACCAACAAGTTTAGAAACCGAATGCTTTTCCATATACTCTGACATATCAAATCTTATAATTTGTTGGCGGTTACCAAACAGACATTCTGCCAGGGTCTTTGTAAGCTCTGTCTTCCCCACACCTGTGGGGCCTAAAAACAAAAACGAGCCTATGGGTCTTACGGGATTTTTGAAAACCGAACGGCCACGCCTTACCGCCCGTGCTACCGCTTCAACGGCTTCATTCTGCCCGACGATACTTCGGTGCAGAATTCCTTCAAGATTCAACAGCTTTTCACTTTCTTCTCGTGTGATTTGTGAAACGGGCACCCCTGTCCACGACGAAACAACCTCGGCAATATGCTCCCCTTTTATAACCTTTGTTTCGTTACGAGAGGCATCGTCCCACGCCTGTCTTTTCACACGCAGGAGCTTTGTTGCTTCCTTTTCCCTGTCACGCAACGCTGCGGCTTTTTCAAAATCCTGCATTTTTATTGCGTTTTTCTTATCATCAAGAATCTTTTTCAGTTGATTTTCTGCCTCTTTAAGGTCATCGGGGGGAGTTGATTTTTTCAGTTTAACCCGTGATGATGCCTCGTCTATCAGGTCAATTGCTTTATCGGGAAGAAACCTGTCGGTGATGTACCTTATGCCCATATCAACCGCCGCCGTCATTGCTTCTTCGCTTATTTTCACGCCGTGGTGTTTTTCGTAACGCTCCTTGAGTCCACCAAGCATTTCGAGGGCTGTTTCTCTTGTGGGCTCTTCAACGCTTATTGTCTGAAAACGCCTTTCAAGAGCGGCGTCTTTTTCTATATAACGTCTGTATTCGTCAATGGTTGTGGCGCCGATAATCTGCAATTCTCCCCTTGCGAGAGTAGGTTTAAGGATGTTTGCAGCATCCACCGCACCCTCTGCGGAGCCCGCACCGACAATGTTATGGAGTTCATCAATAAACAATATGATATTGCCATCCTTACAAACCTCGTCGATTATGCTTTTTATTCTTTCCTCAAAATCGCCCCTGTATTTTGTGCCTGCTACCA
Organism: Acutalibacteraceae bacterium; assembly: GCA_045649005.1. GTDB lineage: Bacteria > Bacillota > Clostridia > Oscillospirales > Acutalibacteraceae > DTU089. The sequence continues at coordinate 16,906 of JAZRPC010000086.1, read as the reverse complement.
TACAAGTCAGATCCACGCTTATAACTCTTTTGTTTTTTAAAAAATCAGGCACATCTGAGCGAGTAATTGCTAACGCCAAGCCCTCTGCTATAGCCGTTTTACCCACACCGGGCTCACCTATAAGACAAGGGTTATTCTTTGTTCTTCTGCACAGAATTTCTATGACCCTGCGAATTTCGGAATCTCTGCCGATTACCGGGTCGATACGTCCCGCAGCGGCGTCCTCGGTGATATCGTGGCCGTATTTATCAATATTGCTCTTTTTATTGTCGCCGGATTTACCGTATCCTGCACCCGGAATTTCGCTTTCACTTGTAATTTCGCCGTTCATTTCATACACGGCGACCCCCATAGACTTGAGAATTCTGCACGCAGAACATTGACCCTCACGGAGCATCGCCAACAGAAGCTGTTGCGTACCCGCTTCCCCACCAGATTGAACGCTACCCATTGATAAAGCGTTTTCTATTATTTTTCGGCATCGGGGCGTTATATCGTCGGGTGTCAATGTTGTGGGCATACCAAGACCAACCATGGCTTTTATCTGTTCCTCTGTCTTTTTTATGGTTACTTTTTTGCCTAACAATACAGTTGCCGACACCATTCTGTTATCCGAAAGCAGACCCAATAGAAGATGCTCACTGCCGATATAGGTGTGACCAAGGTTTTCTGCCGCCTCAATGGCATAATTTAAAGCACCGTTTGCACTTTCGGTAAAGCCTGTAAACCTATACAAATTCACTCATTCTCCTCAATATAAACAGACAAAACAGTAAGATCGTCTTTTTTACCGCTTTGCTGCGTTCTTATTTTTTTGCAAAAATCCGCTGAAAGCCTTTTCACATTTTCGCAATCGAATGCTTTTATGCCTTTTTTCAGCAAATCCTTATCCTCGTCACGGACACCATCCGAAAACATAATAAAGCTGTCGCCGCTGTCAAGCACACTTGTTGTGCACCCTATTTCGGTGTTGCTTATTATACCCAAGGGTAGCGAGGGCATATTAACACTCGATATTTTCCCGTTTCTTTTCACTATTGTTTCAGATGCACCGCTTTTATAGTATTTCGTGATACCCGTGAACAAATCGACAACCGCCAAATCAAGCGTAACGGAGCATTCTTCTCCGCTTTTTGAAATCAGCGACGTATTCACGGTGTTTATTGCCGCAACAACACCGAAACCCGCCTTAATTAGTTTTTCAAGAAGCATTACAGCAAGGCTTGAAGCAACCGCCGCTTTACCCCCTGTTCCCATACCGTCGCATATAACCGCATAAAACACACCATTGTCATCTTCAAAGGTTGAAAAGGTGTCACCGGAGTATTTTTCGTCATCGGCACAATACTGAATACCCGAGCAAACAACCCTGAATTCAGGCTTCTCTTTAAGGGTTATGATTGTGTTTTTTCTGTCATCCCTGTAAAAGACGGGTAAATCAAATTTACGAAGAGCAAGGCTTTGTATTTTTTGACACAGTCGTGAAAAATCTGTTTTTTTATCCTCGCTTTTTATTTTCAGCTCAACCGTCATTTTCCCCAATGAATTAATAACGCAATTGCACCCCAACACCTCAAGACCCCAGCTTTTCGCCGCTGCGGTTATTCTAGATGCAAGACCTTCATCGAAAACAGTTTCCCTGTTCATTTTCTCACACAAAGAATCAAGCAAGCCCGAAACGTTAACAAATTGCTCCGCCGCAAGGTTGTGCATCTCTTTCAACCTGTTTTCTGTTTTCTTTCGTGCGGAATAATCGCTGTAAAGCCTGTTGAAGCTACCTGCCACACTCTCTGTTCTTATGCACCTTGCGGCAAAATGGGTGGGAACTGTTTTATATTCAAGATACGTGCCCTCTTTTTTCATATTAAGCATAGTATTGAAAACATCTTGTGTTTCGCTGAGATTTTCGCCCCAACAAACGTCATAGAGTCCGCAGGAGCCGCAAATTCTCTCCTTTGTTTTTTGTGACACGTTTCTTATGTCACCTTTCTCTGATTTTGATAGTGCATCATTAACCCCCGTAAGAGACGAACAAATTTCCGCAGAAATTTCAGAGGCATTTTTCAGCCGGCTGTAAACCTCATTTTTTACACATTCGGCTACGGGAGAGGCTTTCGCAGGCTTCATAAACAGCTCTATACGCTTGCCGAAAAGACTCACAACAACAAAGAAAATCACAGAAATCAATAACAACTCTGCAAAAACTCCCACAAAATCAGTCACAGAGCTCACCCCAACCGCTATAGAGCCCGCCAGAACAAAGGATATTATCCCGGGGATTTTACCGAATTGTGAGAACACACCGCAAGCAAGTCCGCCCAAAGAGTAAACACCAAGAAGATATATGTTACCTGTGCCCAAGCCCATGGTAACACCCGCACATATACCGCTTACAGATCCGCCTGATTCACGGTTATAATATGCACAAAGGCTCACAATTACTCCGCAGATAACGTGAGCGGGATAAACACCGAAAATGCTCCAATTACGCAAAGCAAGAAGCAACAGCATAACACAAACACCGAGAGTCGTTATTTCAGACGGCGAAAGCAGACTAAGTCCACCTTTTATGTTGCAGGATGATTTCACTTTATATAATAAAAATGCTGCTGTAGCCCCCACAACCCCCTCGGCAAAGCAAAATGCAACAGAATAAAAACTCAGCCCGTTAGCAAGAACAGTCGCAAAGCCGGTAACGATAAGGCACAAGAAGGCTACGCCCGCCGCTTCACCACGTGATTGATAAATTCCCGAAAAGGATTTAAGAGCATTTTTAACAACACAAACCGCCAACCCCGCAGCAATATAGCGCAAGGATGAAACGGAATCGGTTATGGTCAGCCACCCAAGAACCGAGCCCGCACAGGCACTCAGAGAAAATTGACCCGAAACTGCCGAAGCAAACGCCACACCGAATGGTGAAAAACTCTCCCCTAGCTCACACAAGCTGAAAAGAAAGCCTAATACAAAGCAACTTAAATGCTTGACCAGCGTTACTTTCTTTATTTTGGTTTTTTGAATTTTCCATTTTCTCTCAGGCACACCCACTGCCTGTTTTACACTCATACATAATCTCCTAAACATTGATAGTTTTATTTTAATAAATGGCATATAAAAAAAGAGTCGTTGTGCGCTGTATTATTTTAGTTTTTTCTGATATAATTTGAAGAAAAAAGAAAATATGAAGCAAAAACTTGAATTTGTAAGAAATTCGTAATAATTTTATTGCCTTTTTCTTAACATTGAAGAAATATAATCAAACTGCAAGCTATCAGGAGGTATGCTTTATGTATAACGTTTTAATTTGCGATGATGACAGAGAAATTTTAAAATCCATTGAGATTTATCTCAATTTGGAGGGCTACAAGCCCTTTCTTGCCGAAAACGGGAAACAGGCATTGGAGATTCTTGAAAACAACGATATTCATTGTATCGTGCTTGATATAATGATGCCGGAGCTTGACGGATTACAAACAACGCTTCAAATCCGTAAAACCAAAAACACTCCCATAATTCTGCTTTCGGCAAAAAGTGAGGACACCGACAAGATAACGGGGTTGGGCTTCGGTGCCGACGATTATGTTACAAAGCCCTTTAACCCCTTGGAGCTGACCGCAAGAATCAAAAGTCAGATAAGGCGCTTCTGCTCTTTGGGTAGCCGTGAAATAAAAAAAGGTACCATTACAACGGGCGGTCTGTGTGTTGACACCATAGCCCACGAGGTAACCGTTGACGGCGAGAGCGTAAGGCTCACCGCAACAGAATACGGCATCGTGGAATATCTTATGAAAAACCTCGGGTGCATACTTTCTGCCGGGCAGATATACGAAGCCGTATGGGGCGAGCCCTGTATGGCAGGCGACAAAACAGTTACTGTTCACATAAGACGAATCCGTGAAAAAATTGAAATTAATCCAAAGGAACCGAAATATTTAAAGGTGGTGTGGGGAATTGGTTACAAAATCGAAAAAGTATAAATATAATTTATCCGTAAGATTTTTCTCAATATTCTTTGTTGGTGTTTTTGCTTTTCTGGCATCAACAAACATTTTAAGCTACACAAGAAAAGTGCTTTTCTTTGCCGATGAAAACAATGACTTCAAAAACACTCCCGCTTTTCACGAGGCTTTTGAATCAGACTTTTACAACATCTCTTACTTAAAAAAATATCTGAACACTTTTACACCCGATATGAGCTATGAGGACTTTTTAAAAACCGAGGAGGCCGGAAACATAAAAGTCCGTTGGCAAGAGTATACAGACCGTGCAATCAAGCTTTTTGACACAATTCAGGAGCTTAAAAAATTAAAGCCCGACGATAATGCCCACGAATCAGGCGATTTTATCGTTTATTACAATCCCGATACCCATTTTTATTTCAACCCCACAAACAACACGTGGGCAACAATGGGGGAACTAGAGGAATACTACCCCGGCAAAAACATCATAGTTTATGATTGGGAAAGCAATCAAAACACAATTGAGGCAACAAGTGTTTCTGAAAGCATTCCCGCAGACGAAGAGTTGTTCAAACTTGAAAAATCATATCCCTCAATTGAAGCATGGGAGCAAAAATACAATCAGCTTCGCTCTGCATTATTCACTATAGTTAACGACGCAACGAGCCACGATACAATAAAAAACGAGCTCGAAAACAAGCTTGAAGCAGAGCTCCAAAATATTTATTACGACGAACTATCTTATATAAACGAATTACTTGATTCCCTTGTTAACATTCAATTTGTGTTAAGAGACAACGAAACGGGTTCAGTTATTTCTAATCTCAGCAAAAGCCAGCAAAACAATTTTTCAGACCTTCTTTACAAGGATTCGCTTTACAGCATTGAGTTCAACGGCAATGATTTGAAATCGCCTGTGCCGAAAACTCCCACGGAGTCGAATTTTTTCAAATTCCTTGTAGGAACGGATATAATAAACAGCGTTACCTATGATGAGGATTTTTTTGAATCACGCTTCAGGGGCTACACGCTCCTTTTAAAGCTGAATTCAGATATAAAGCAGGGCGACAGTTACTTTAATCTTTACAATTCCTTCAACACGGTAAAAAACAAAAACGCTGATTTTTATCTTGTGTTCGCTATCATTTTCGCTATTCTGGCGCTTGCCTCACTTGCAATAAGCTGCAACGTAAGCAAAATAGCCACTGACGGCACAGCAATAATTTCAACCATAGACAAAACACCATTTGTCATCAGATTTTTATTCACGTTAATTCTGCTGGTCGGAATCGGCTTTGCGTTAGTCGCTTCACTTGGTGCAGACTATTGCCCGAAAATTCTTCCCACAAGCTTTTTGTGGATTGTCACCGACAACACAATTAAATTGATTTTCAGCCTTGCAGGCAGCTTGTTCGCCTGGGTAATTGCAGATTTCGTTTTATTTATCGCTCACAACAGAAATGCAGGAACGTTAAAAAACAGATTTCTCATCGGCTTCACGGTAAACAAATGCAAAGCCCTCAGCCAAAGCCTTGCTCCACTAAACGTAACCGGCAAAAGTCTGAAACGCCAGATGACCTTTGCACTCTTCTTCCACCTTGCATTAAACCTGTTACTTTTAGCGCTTTGCTTCACCAGCTTCTTTGTCTACGCAATTATACTCATTATTGTTTTCAACTGTATATGCGTTATCTACTCTTTGAGATTCATAAAGGGTGTTGCAAGCCTTGCAAACATAGCCGAGCAAATAAAAGAAGGTACCTACAGCACTATTATCAACCCTGAATGCTACGTAAAGCCTCTTCGCAGGTTTGCCCTCGATTTGGGTGCTTGCCGTGACAATGTTGAAACTGCTGTTACGAATGCAATCAAAGGAGAGCACCTGAAAACCGAGCTTATCACCAACGTTTCACACGATTTGAAAACACCGTTAACGTCTATCATCAACTACGTTTCACTTCTTAAAATGTGCGACATTCAAGGGGATGATGCAAACAAATATCTTGACGTTCTTGATGACAAATCAAAAAAGCTACAACGTCTTATTGAGGATCTGACAGAAGCGAGTAAGGCAAGCTCCGGTAACATAAAAATGACTCCCCGTGCAGTATGCCTTAATGAACTTGCATTGCAAGCCGTTGGTGAAAACAGCGATGTGCTTGAAAACGTGGGGCTTGACGTCGTTCTCAACCAAAAGCAAGAAAACATAATCGTTGATGCAGACAGCCAGCACACCTTCAGAATAATCGACAACCTTTTCTCAAACACGAAGAAATATTCGTTAGCCGGCACACGTGTTTATGTTGACATATACAAAGAGAACGGCTTTGGTGTTTTTGCAATAAAGAATATAAGCAAGGAAAAGCTCAACATAACACCGGATGAACTGACCGAAAGATTTGTCAGGGGCGATAATTCACGAACAACTGACGGAAGCGGTCTTGGTCTTTCAATTGCAAGAAGCTTCACAGAGCTACAAAACGGCATTTTCGTTATTGAAATAGACGGTGATATGTTCACAGCCTCCGTAAAGCTCCCCCTTTCAAAAGAAAAAGCCCCAACCGACACAAATAAAACAAACGAGTCGGTTGAGCTTACAAATTAAAGACAATGCTTATCTGAGGTGTCTGCGGCAGGGTTCCTGTCACGGGCACCTCTGTAAAATTTTCGGGAGCGCTTTGCCATATAGGGCGGCGTGCCCTGAGCAATTGCGGGAAAATCGTTATCGTTATTAGCCGTCGGTTGGATGTTGTAGGTTCCGTAGGAATTAACCATTTCTTCGCAATCCTCCGGACAGTTTACCGCTGATTTTACAGACATTTCTTCGGGATTAACGTGAAAACTCCCATTTTTTATATTATCGTTTTCTTTTGGCATACATATCTCTCCTTTGTAACAGTTTTGCCGAAAAAGGAGGGAATAAACTTGGTGTATGAAAAATATTGTACATCATTAAGCTTCATAAAGTTTATTAGTGAAGAGTGAATAAGTAAAAAATCCCGCACACTTACGTGAGCGGAATTTTTTGGCACCCCCTGCGGGAATCGAACCCACATCTAATCCTTAGGAGGGATTTATTCTATCCATTGAACTAAGGAGGCATATTCAATTTTGACACGATTGATATTATAACAAACAGAAAAAATTTGTCAAGGTGACAGAATCATCTGTCACCTTGTTTGGTTTTAAAAATAATGAATTTGCTGAAGAAATAGTTGAGTATTACAACTATAACCGCAAGTGCAAGCTTTACAATCATCTGCCCTGAAAAGGCAACACCGAATAATTCAAGCGATTTTGCACCAAAGCCGAGAACGGAGATAAACAGCCACATTCCGCCCTCTTCAACGCCGAAGCTGAAAAGCCTTGCACCGAAAAATTCAACAAGCTCCTTACCCGCCTTTTTAAAGTGCCAGCTTTTTGATTCAAACACAAAAAGCTTGTTTGTTACAAATGCAAAAATCACGCCCGCAATCCACGCAACAGCGTTATTAAAAAGGTAGAGATTCTCGCCGAGGATTTTTGTAAAAACCCAGAACACACCGAAATTAACAAGCGTTGTTAAAACACCGAATACAACGTACAAAATCAGTTCTTTGTATTTCGTGGCGAGTATTTTAATCTTTTTTAACATTCTTACCCAAATGCTCCTTCAAAACAAAAATCGGCCTGTTTTTAACCTGAACGTAAATTTTTGAAATATACTCACCCAAAAGACCGAGGCAAAACAGCTGCATACCGCCCAAGAATAAAACAAGAACAACTATTGTTGCGTAACCGGGGACGTCAATTCCAAAGAAAAGCTTTTGAATTATAACAACAATAAGATAGATTACCGACGCAAATGACGTTGCAAGACCAACTCCCGTAGCCAATTTCAAGGGAAAGGTTGAAAATGAAATAATGCCGTCTATTGCATATTTCAACAGCTTGCCAAAGCTCCACTTCGTTTCGCCGAACTCACGCTCTTTGACTGTATATGGAACGTAAATCGTGTTAAAGCCAACCCAACTGAAAATACCTTTTGAGAAACGGTGATATTCACTCATATCAAGCACCGCATCCACCATCTTGCGTTTCATAAGTCGGAAATCGGAAGCACCATTGACAAAATCAACGTCTGCAATTTTATTTATGACTTTATAAAAGCAGGATTTAACGGCAGACATCGCCTTGCTCTCTTTTCTGTTCTCCTGGTATGCGGCGACACAATCCACGCTGTCATCCGCCGCCATTGTTCTGAGCATTTCAATAACAACCTCCGGATGCTGCTGCAAGTCCGCATCAATAATGCAAACTAAATCACCCTGTGCATAAGAAAGGCCGGCATAAACCGCTGCCTCTTTGCCGAAATTGCGGCTAAGAGAAAGAACCTGAACTCGCTCGGGGTTATTGTTATATATCGCAGAAAGCTCATTCTGAGTGTTATCGGTGCTACCGTCATTAACAAAAACAATTTCATAATCAGAAACGGTACCCTTGAAAACAGAAACAACCTCTTTAAAAAAGCGAAGCACGTTTGACTCTTCATTAAAACAAGGAACAACAAGTGACAATTTCATAATTAAACTATATTTTACCCTTCTGTTTTGACTTTTTACTAATATACCACATTCGGTAAAATTATTCAACAAATCTTTGCAAACCTCAAAAAAATTGTTGAACATTGCATAATTTGTGTTATACTGTGAACTGTGAGGTGATTTATTTGAAGAGCCATTCTGAAAAAGCGGCTGAGCTTTTTTCTTCGGGCTGCAACTGTTCACAGGCTGTTTTCGGCGCATTCGCCGAAGATTGCGGAATTGATTTTGAAACAGCATTGAAGCTCTCCTCCTCATTTGGTGGCGGTATGGGGCGTCTTCGTGAGGTTTGCGGAGCAGTTACGGGAATGTTTATGGTTGCCGGGCTTCTCTGCGGTTATTCTGACACAGACGACAAAGAAAAAAAGGACAACCACTACAAGTTAATTCAACAACTTGCAGATGAATTCAAAGCCGTTCACACGACGTATATCTGCCGTGAGCTTTTGGGAACAATCGGTAAATCTTCATTTGTATCATCACCGAGGACTGCGGAGTATTATAAAACACGACCTTGCGTCAGTTTTGTAATTACGGCTTCCGAAATTCTCGACAAACACTTTTTCAACAACTAAAATCTTCAGAGGTGATTTTATGGAAAACGGATTGAAAAAACAATATGGCTTATTGATGGCTATCTGCATGGTTGTAGGTACTGTTGTAGGCTCCGGTGTTTTCTTCAAAGCACAGGCAATTCTTCAGAAAACAAACGGCGATATGCCCATGGGTATCCTTGCCTGGATAATCGGCGGTCTTGTTATGATTTTCTGCGTGCTTGCATTCTGTGTTATGGCTCAGCGCTACGAGAAGGTTAACGGTCTCGTTGACTACGCAGAAGCAACTATAGGCAGTAAATATGCTTACTTTATGGGATTTTTCACAACAGTTATTTACACTCCTGCAATGACTTCTGTTCTTGCCTGGCTCACTGCAAGATATTTCCTTGTTTTCTTAACTTCCGTCAACCCCGATTTTCAGCTTAACGGCAACCCTGTTACAAGCTCTGAAACATTCCTTTTAGCCGGGTTCATTCTTATTTTCGTTTTCGCAGTCAACACACTTTCATCAAAGCTTGCGGGTAAACTTCAGATCAGTGCAACCTTCATCAAGCTTATCCCCCTTCTTCTGATGGCGGTTGTGGGCACAGTTTATGGTTTGACACACAACCTTGCAGGTGAATCCGTTTCAATTCTTTCTTCAAACTTCGGCACAGGCTCAGGCGAGCTTTCACCCCTTTTCGGTGCGGTTGTTGCTACGGCGTTTGCTTACGAGGGCTGGATTCTCGCTACATCAATCAACTCCGAAATCAAAAACTCCAAGAAAAATCTTCCCATAGCTCTTGTTCTTGGCGGTTTCATTATTATCGCAATTTACTTATTCTACTATATAGGTGTTGCGGGCGGTGCTCCCGTTCAGACACTTATCGACGAAGGTACCGCTCCGGCATTTGTAACTGTTTTCGGTAATGTTTTCGGCAACATTCTTAACCTTTTCGTTGCAGTTTCCTGTCTTGGTACACTTAACGGTCTTCTTATCGGTTGTATCCGTGGACTCTATTCGCTTTCTGTTCGTAACATGGGTCCCAAGGTAAATCTTATGAAACAGATTGACGGTGGCTCAGGAATGCCTTCAAACTCCTGTATCGTCGGTCTGGTTGTAGTCGCCGCATGGCTTGTATATTTCTACGGTGCAAACCTCGCCGCCACACCCTGGTTCGGCAAATTCAGCTTTGACTCTTCAGAGCTTCCAATTATCACAATTTATGCTCTTTATATTCCTATGTTCATTCAGTTTATGAGAAAAGAAAAAGAGCTTCCCGTTTTGAAGAGATTCGTTCTTCCGACTCTCGGCATCGTGGGCTCCGCTTTCATGGTATTCGCCGCTCTTTATTCACACGGCTACCTCCCCTACATCACCGCTAAAGAAGCAGGCCAGGGCTTTACATGTCCTGCTTTCTTCTACCTTATTGTATTCGGTGTAATTATGGGTATCGGTATGTTGATGATGAAGCCCAAAAAGGCAAAATAAAAAACCAAAAACAACTCTTTAACAGGCTGTAAAAACGAAAGTTTTTACAGCCTGTTTTATATTAATCACAAGTTTTTAACAGCGGAATATTATATACCGAGAGGACTGATTATTTTATGAAAGAAAACGTGTTTTTAATTCTCGGCGGGGATAACCGTTCGTTATATATCGGTGAATATTTGGAAAACAACGGTCTAAAGACTTGCTATTACGCATTCAATCAGGCTGATTGTTTTAAAAGCCTCAGTGAAGCGGTGAATGACGCAGATTATATCATTTTGCCACTCCCCTTCACACGTGACAGAATAACTCTGAACGCTCCGCTGTTTGATGAGAAAATTCCCATATCGGATATTTATGCCCTTGCAACCCCCGATAAAATGTTTTTTGGCGGACAACTACCCAACAGCTTTTGCGAAGAGCTTTCAGCAAGATGTGTTCCGTTCTGTGATTATTTTAACCTTGAGGAGCTTGCAATATATAACGCTGTGCCAACTACAGAAGGCGTTATCCAAATCATATTGGAGGAACTTCCGATTACAATCCACGGTATGAAATGTGCGGTTCTCGGCAACGGCAAGGTCGGGAAGAATTTATCCGTTGCTCTCAAAGCACTTGGAGCTGAGGTATCGGTTTTTGCAAGAAAAGAAAAAGACTTTGCTGACATACACACAAAGTCTTTAATACCAAAACATTATTATGAACTCGAAAACGAACAGTCAGATTACGATGCTATAATAAACACAGTCCCCGCAAAAGTTCTGTCATTATCTGAATTAAAAAACCTTAAACCCGATTGCCTTATCATTGAAACCGCTTCGGCTCCCTTCGGGATAGATTTTCAAGCCGCCAAGGAGCTGGCTCTTAACGTTATAAAAGCCGGTTCGCTCCCCGGCAAGGTTGCACCGAAAAGTGCCGGAGAAATAATCGGTCGCTCTATTCTTCCAATAATTGAAGCAAGGAGGTTCTCGGATTGAAAACAATTGGATTTGCTCTTTGCGGTTCATTCTGCACCTTCAAGGAGGTTTTTGCAGAAATCGAAAATCTTGCAGCTTGCGGTTACAACGTTGTTCCGATTATGTCAGAAAACGCATATTCCTCCGACACCAGATTCGGCGATGCAAAATATTGGATTGCAAAGATAAAAGAAATTACAGGCAACAGAATCATACACACCATTCCCGACGCTGAGCCAATCGGACCAAAAAAGCTTCTTGATGCGCTGATTATTGCACCGTGCACAGGTAACACCCTTGCAAAGCTCGCCTACGGCATTACAGACTCCTGTGTAACATTGGCGGCAAAGGCTCACCTCAGAAATGCAAGACCGCTTATTATAGCACCCTCAACAAACGATGCTCTTGCAAACGCATCAAAAAACATAGGCGCTTTGCTCAACTATAAAAATATTTATTTTGTACCATTTGGCCAGGATAATTATAAAAACAAGCCCACGTCAATGGTTGCAGATTTCACACTAATCCCCGCAACACTTGATGCGGCGCTCACAGGTAAACAAATTCAACCAATAATAATCGAACCGAAATAAAAAGAAGTCTCTCACGAGACTTCTTTTTACACTCAAAATTCAATAAATACATATTTAATTTTGCTTCTTTTGTATGTGTATGTAAGGTAAATGTTGTTGCCGTCTGCAATAATTGCGGGATATGAGAATTCGTGCCAGATTATTGCAGATGAATCAATTTCTGTAACCTTCTCCCAAGTTTCGCCGTTGTCCTTTGAAACGACAAGACGAAGCTTGTATCTTAAACCGTTAACGGAAATGGGGTTATATGCAAGCCAAAGCCAACCATTTTCGCTCATAACAACGTCAACACCGCTGTTGTTATTGGGAAGATCGATTTTATAGGCTTTGCACCAAGTGTAACCGCCGTCGAAAGAATCACTTTTGAAGATTTTCCCTGATTTTGTTCTGAAAAATGCGTGAATGTTACCGTCTGCATCCTCCCAAAGTGAGGGCTGTATCATCTGTGCATCAGAAACAACAAAATCAGTTTTTGTCCACGTTTTGCCGCCATCCTCTGAGATGTCAAAAAATGATCTCCAATCGCCTTGCTCTGTGGATGCGGGGGCAATTATTGTTCCGTCTTTTGTTACAAGGCATTTGTTTTTAACGGGACCTCTGCCACCGGAGGTGTCGCCTTCAACAAGCTCTTTTGCAGGTGTCCAGGTTTTACCGCCGTCATAAGAATCACAATATTTTGTAACCCAGATTTTTGTGTCTGTACCCACTTTGTAATAAAGTCTTACATATTCACCAAAATTCTGAAGAACAGGGTTCCAATGGGCAACTGTATCTTCGGAGGGAACTTGTTTTGCCTCTCCCCAACCGCCGTTTGAATATACTGAATACCATACTCTTACATCATCGTCGCCTTCGCCGCTGCCGCCGAACCAAGCAGCCATAAGGTCACCGTTACTTAACAATTCGATAGTTGAAGCGTGCGTGGTATCGGTAACGTCACCGCTACCGACTATTGAACCTTTTTCAATCTTATAATCGGTTTCGGCATTAGCAGGCACCAAGCCAATGCTTAAAAGCATAACAACCGAAAGAACAAATGAAAGGATTTTTCTTGTTTTTTTCATTTCATTATCTCCCTTAATAAATGCAAATGTATTTATAGAGATTTTATGAATAATTCACAAAATCTCTTGAGATAATATAACACATTTGTTATTTTTTATCAATGAAAAACGGATAATATTTGTGCATCTGCAACAATTTCGGCACTGTCAACAACCCTTTTGCTCCGCCGTTTTACACTATAAACAACCGTTATTCACGTTCTGAAACAAATCGAAACTTTTGCGAAACCAAAAAAAAGGCCAAAAAAGAGCGCCTGCTAAGCAGACGCTCCTGAAATGCATTAAATTAATCAGCAAATTCGATTATTGCGTAATCAATTCTTTGGCGTTCATAAGTGAATGTAATGTAAAGTGTGTTGCCGTCAACAATCATTGAGGGGTAAGAATATTCGTTAAAGGGAAGAATGTTATCGGCAAGAACCTCAACGTCTTTCCATGTTTCGCCGCCATCCTTGGAAACAGAAAGCATAAGTGTGTTCCTCATACCGCTGATTGCTATGGGGTTATATGCAAGCCAAAGCCAGCCATTATCGCTCATAACAACGTCAATACCGCTGTTGTTGTTGGGGAGATCTATGGGGTATGCTTTGCACCATGTGTAACCGCCGTCGGTAGAATCGCTACGGTAAATCTTACCTGATTTTGTTCTGAAGAATGCGTGAACTCCGCCGTCCAGGTCTTCCCACAGAGTGGGCTGAATCATCTGGGCATCAGATTCAATATAATCTGTTTTAGTCCAAGTTTTGCCACCATCTTCGGAGATATCAAAGTATGATTTCCATTCGCCCTGTTCAGTTGAAGAAGGAGCAATAACAACACCCTTTGATGTTGTAAGTAATTTACATCTCACAGGGCCTCTGCCACCTGATGTATCACCCTCAACAAGCTCTTTTGCAGAAGTCCAAGTTTTACCATTGTTATATGTATCAACATATTTTGTGACCCAATTTTCTGTATCTTCACCGACTTTGTAATAAAGTCTTGTGAAAAGACCAAAATTCTCAAGAACAGGATTCCAATGGGCAACAGTATCTTCAGAGGGAACCTGTTTTGCTTCCGACCATTTACCGTCACTGTAAACAGAGAACCAGATTCTTACATCTGCATCGCCCTCACCGCTGCCGCCAAACCAAGCGGACATAAGGTCACCATTGTTAAGCTTTGCAATTGTTGAAGCGTGAGTTGTATCAGTCTTAGCTTTTCTTGAAACAACCTCACCTGTTTCCATTTCAACTATTGAAACGTTAGATGCCTCGTTTGTGCTGCCGAAAAGTGCTAAAATCCTTTTGAAAAAATCAATAATAAGCTCGAAGCTTGATTCATATGCTTCAAAAGGAGCATCAAGGTTTGCACTGACAGGAACAACTGCTACGCTCACTGCAAGAATAAGCGAAAGCACAAGTGCTATGAGTTTTTTCATACTTTTTTTCATTACAGAAAGACCCTTTCCATATTTTATTATCTGTTTTACACAGACTTACACACTAGGGATTATATCACACAAAAAAAAGCTTTACAAGTTCAGTTACAAATATTGACTTATTTTGTAATTCTTCAACAATATCATTGTTCTGAATATGCATATATTAACCAAAGCCTTTTTGTAAAAAACAACAGAATTGAAGTAAATGTCAAAATATATGAAAAGTATTTACAAAGCTATTATAATATTGTATAATGTCTTGGACAAAAGGGAGTAACTTGCGCATAGCGTGGTGTTGGCGTCATTCCCGGCAGAAACTGCCCGCCAATACCTTAAAGAGTGAGACTTTTACCGTACACACGGTAGAGGTCTTTTATTTTTATTACTCCGATTTTGATAAAAACAGAAAGGATAGAAACAATGAAACATTATCTTGAATCTGCTGAAGCCGTATTTCAGGAAGTAAGCTCCAACGAAAACGGTTTATCCTCCGCAGAAGCTGCCGCAAGACTTGAAAAAAACGGTAAAAACAAGCTTGCAGAAGCAAAAAAGGATTCTACACTCAAAAAGTTCTTTGACCAGATGAAAGACCCGATGATTATCATTCTTCTCGTTGCCGCCGTTATCTCTGCGGCTACAGAAATGATTGAAGCGGGCGGTTTCGTTCCCCCAACTGATTCAATTATCATTCTTGTTGTTGTTCTTATCAACGCCATTCTCGGTGTTGTTCAGGAGAACAAAGCAGAAAAGGCTGTTGAAGCATTGCAGAAGATGGCTGCGGCAACAACAAAGACTCTGCGTGACGGCAAGGTTGAAAACATCAAGAGTGAAGACCTTGTTGTCGGTGACGTTATTCTTCTTGACGCAGGTGACGCTATCCCCGCAGACTGCCGAATTTTTGAATGCTCCAGCATGAAAATCGAAGAGGCGGCTCTTACAGGTGAGTCTGTACCCGTCAATAAGCTTGTTAAAGCACTCACCCTTTCAAAAGACAAGGGCGACGAAGTTCCCCTCGGTGACCGTAAGAATATGGCTTATATGGGCTCAACACTTGTTTACGGCCGTGGTAAAGCTGTTGTTGTTGCAACAGGTATGGATACCGAAATGGGCAAAATTGCAAACGCTATTGCTCTTGCAGAAGAAGGCAAAACACCTCTTGAAATCAAGCTTGAACAGCTTTCAAAAATCCTTACAAAGCTCGTTATCGGTGTTTGTGTTATCATTTTTGCATACAATCTTGTTACACAGTATTTCCTTGCAGAAAACGCTGTTCTTTTCGACGTAGCACTTCACTCCTTCATCACCGCTATTGCTCTTGCTGTTGCGGCTATCCCCGAAGGCCTTGTTGCCGTTATGACAATTGTTCTTTCAATCGGCGTTACAAATATGTCTAAAAAGAACGCTATTATCCGTAAAATGAATGCGGCTGAAACACTCGGTTGTTCTCAGATTATCTGTTCAGATAAAACAGGTACTCTCACACAGAACGTTATGACTGTTGTTGACCACTACGCTGAGGACGAAAAAGTTCTTGCAACAGCAATGGCGCTTTGCACCAATGCTGAGGTTGAGGAAAACGGCAAAAGCACAGGCGAGCCCGACGAGGTTGCTCTTATCAACTACGCCGCAACACTCGGTCTTAAAAAGGCTGACCTTGTCGCTGCCAACCCCAGAGCAGGCGAAGTTCCTTTCGACTCAGGCAGAAAGATGATGTCAACCGTTCACTCAGTTGACGGCAAATTCGTTCAGTACACCAAAGGTGCTCCCGACGAAATTCTCAAGAAATGCACAAAAGCTCTTGTCGGCGGTCAGATTGTTGACATGACAGACGACATTCTTGCAAAGGCTGCAGAGGAAAACACAAGAATGGGTAACAAAGCTCTTCGTGTATTTGCAGTTGCTTTCAAAGAATATTCAGCAGCTCCCGAGGTTTACGATTCAGCATCTCTTGAATATGATATGATTTTCATCGGTCTTACAGGTATGATTGACCCTGTTCGTCCCGAGGTTAAGGACGCTATCGTTGAGTGCCGCAGTGCAGGTATCACACCCATTATGATTACGGGTGACCACATCAACACCGCTAAGGCTATTGCACGTGAGCTTGGTATTCTCAAGGATGACTCACAGGCAATGATGGGTGCTGACATTGATAAATACTCTGACGAAGAATTCGAGAAAATCGTTGAAAACATCTTCGTTTATGCTCGTGTTCAGCCTGAACACAAAACAAGAATTGTTAACGCTTGGAGAAACAAAGGCTACGTTACTGCTATGACAGGTGACGGCGTTAACGACGCTCC
>JAZRPC010000085.1:0-3897 GCA_045649005.1 Acutalibacteraceae bacterium | reverse complement strand
GTCGGCGCTGTGGCTCTCACAAGTTTCTTCAATTCAAACCAGACAATCAAAGCAGACGGTTCAACAATCATCAATGCAAACAGCGTTGAAGAAGCAGTTGAACTTATGGAAGCTTCCCCCGAAATTCTCGGCGAAGAAATTTCAGGCAGCGTTGATTCCTATGATGCAAAGGATAGTGTAATTTATCCCACAATCGTCATCCCTGGTATCAGCCAGTCTATTTCTTACCTTGCTGATGAAAACGGTGACCCGGCTGTTAACTCAAACGGCACAGAGCTCTCCGGCGGACTTCTTATTATTGACGATTCAAAGCTTATCCCCACAATCGCCAACAACCTTGTATCTCCCCTCATCGACTCTCTTATTTACCAGAGACCTAACAAAAATCTCGCAAGCGGTGTTTATAACACAGTTGCAGACCTTTTTGCTATCCAGTCCTCTGACAAAAACGGTAACCCTGTTAACAATCTCAAAACTGTTAAATATGAAACTTCAGTTGCAGGTATGAGCCAGGACGACAGAGATTATTTCTACCGTATGATTCCTATGGAATCCATTAAAGATGACGTTGGCGAAGACAACCTCTATCTTTATGCATTCCCGCTTATCGGCGACCCCATGGAATCTGCAAGAGGTCTTGATGAATACATTCAGTTCGTTAAAGGCGAAAAGGGCGTTGACAAGGTTAACATTGTTACCATCTCTCTCGGTGGCACAATCCTCACAGCTTACCTTGAGCTCTTCAAGGATACAGGTTATCCCGACCTTAACAGAATTGTTAACGTTGTTGCCTGCCTTGACGGTACAGACGTTATGGGTGACTTCTACCTCAGAAACTTCGACATTTCTGACGAATTCCTTTTCCACGAGTACATTCCTATGATTATGAAAGAAACCGAAGGCTTCTCAACTCTCGGTCACCTCATTAACATAGCACTCAAGATATTCCCCAAACAAGTGGTTTACACTCTTCTTACAGCTGCAATTGACGGTATCCTTGATACATTAATGCTTAACTGTCCTCAGTTCTGGGCAATGGTTCCCTCAGACAGATTTGAAGAAATCAAGGCAAAATACAACTACATCTGGACAGATGACGAGTATTCTGTTCTTGCAGACAAAATCGATGCTTTCGCTCAAGCAAGAGCAAACCTCAAAACAAACCTTCAGGCATTCGTAGATGCAGACAGCGCTAACCTTGTTCACAACGTTGCAGGCTACGACCTTGACTACAGTGCACAGGATTATTGCTTCTTTGCAATTATGAACTCCTCAAAAACAACAAATAGTGACGCTATCATCGACATCGACTCAACAACTCTCGGTGCAAGATATGCAAAAGCCGGTGAAGTTCTTGCTGATGAAATCCTTTTCGATGACAACGCTATAGTTTCACCCGATGGCTCTATCGATGTTTCAACCTGTCTCTTCCCCGAGAACGTATGGCTCTTCCACGGTCAGCATCACGAGGTTGGCAGAAACGACGTTGTTATCAGCCTTATCGGTAAACTTATCACAGGCGAAATCAAATCAACTGCTGATTTGTCTGACGACTATCCTCAGTTCAACGGTAACCGTAACACAAGAAACATCAGACGTTGGTACCTTGAAGAAGCTGAAGAAGTACTCTTCGCAGAAGATCAGTCAATGTATGCAGAGGCTGACCTCTTAGAGCTTCAGGATGCATATGCAGAGGCTCTCCTCCTCCTTGACACAACAATCTGTGACCCTGCAGTTGCTGAAGCTACTTCAGACAGACTCCTCAATGCTCTCAGACGTGTTGGTGTTGAAGGCGAAGCTGCAGACGAAACAACAGATAAACTCCTTGAAGAGGTTTGCAAGTTCCTTGACGACACAATCTTCTCAATCTTCGGTGGCGGCGGTTTCTCCGATATCGGTAAAACAGGCGCATTCCCCAACAAATAATTAATCACTTGCGCATAGCATTTATATGTGATATAATTTCACTCCCGAAGTTATTCGGGAGTGATTTTTTTGAGGTTTGAAATGAAGGTTTATTTTTACACTTTAGGTTGCAAGGTTAACCAATATGAAACACAGGAAATGGCTGAACTTTTAGAAAAGAACGGCTATACTATTATATATTCTGCATCCACTGCTGATGTTGCGGTTGTCAACTCTTGCACCGTTACCGCCGAAAGTGTGAGAAAAACAAGACAAATTATCAGAAAGCTCAAAAAACAAAATACTAATATTATAATAGTATTAACGGGCTGTGCTTCACAAGCGGAGCCAAATATCATTAACGACTTACCCGAAGTTGACATTTTCATGGGTAACAGAAGCAACACGAAAATTGTTGATGCTCTTAATGAATACATCGAAAATAAGCGCAAGCTCGCAAAACGAATTGAGCACCTCACAGGCGACAAATTCTGCGGAACAGGCATCACTCGTTTTGACGGTCACACACGTGCGTTTTTAAAGATTCAGGATGGATGTGACAGATTCTGTTCATATTGCCTTATCCCAATTGCAAGGGGGCGTTCACGTTCAAAAAGCCTTGCTGATATTGATAACGAGTTAAAAGCGCTTTCAGTTAACGGCTATTCTGAAATCGTGTTTGTCGGAATTAATCTCTCCGACTACGGCAAAAACACACCATATTCTCTCCCGGATGCATTACGCCTTGCAGAGAAATACGATGAAATAAAAAGAGTTCGTCTTGGCTCCCTTGAGCCCGACCACATCACAGACGAAATGATTGAACAGTTAAAATCAATCACCAAGCTTTGCCCACAATTCCACATTTCTGTTCAAAGTGGTTGCGACAGTGTTCTGAAAGCAATGAACCGCCACTACACCGCAGATGAATATGAGCATCTTGCAAAAAAATTGCGAGAAACCTTCCCCGACGCAACAATTACAACAGACGTTCTTGTAGGCTTCCCCACGGAAACAGAAGAAGATTTTAACACAACTGTGGAATTTGTAAAAAGAATCGGCTTTGAAAAAGCTCATGTATTCCCCTATTCTGTGCGTGAGGGAACAAAAGCAGCAAAAATGGAGCAGCTGACAAAAGCGGTAAAGGAAAGCAGAGCTGCCCGTCTTTCTGAGGTAACCGACAAAATCCGCCAGGAATTTTTAAAGAAACAACTCGGAAAAACCGTTGAAGTTCTTTTTGAAACTGAAAAGGATGGATTTTGCGAAGGTTACACAAAGAACTATACTCCCATAAAAGTTAAGGTTAACAAAGCCTGCAAAGGTGAATTTCTGAATGTGAAAATAACAGACTCAGAAAAAGATTGTTGCGTAGGAAATTTTGTGTAAAAATTCGTGAGATTTTCAAAAAATATCCTTGACAATAATATAGTGTTGTGATAATATATCTGTTGTTGTGACAGCACGCGGGTGTAGTTCAATGGTAGAATCCCAGCCTTCCAAGCTGGTCGTGTGGGTTCGATTCCCATCACCCGCTCCACAATGCGCGGTTGTAGCTCAGTTGGATAGAGCAACTGCCTTCTAAGCAGTAGGTCGGGGGTTCGAGCCCCTCCAACCGTGCCATGATATGGTGGATGTAGCTCAGTTGGTTAGAGTGCCAGGTTGTGGCCCTGGAGGTCGTCGGTTCGATTCCGATCATCCACCCCATTTAATTTTTAAGTATGTCAAACTTCAGACGATTCGTTTGCGGTTTGACTATTTTTATAGGGATGTAGCCAAGCGGTAAGGCAACGGACTTTGACTCCGTCATCCGTGAGTTCGAACCTCGCCATCCCTGCCAAAAAAGTCGCAAGCGTAAGTTTGCGACTTTTTTTGTATTATTCATTTTTCATTAGTCATCATTCACTGTTCATTTGAACTCTTGCGATTTTTTATTGAATAATGAATAATTGATTTTTGCTTTCTTTTATGCTACAATTTTCAGAGAAAACATTT
>JAZRPC010000084.1:0-35551 GCA_045649005.1 Acutalibacteraceae bacterium | reverse complement strand
CTCATAATTTCACCACCTAATAATGCAAAAAGCCGGTGATAACTCACCGGCATTAAAGCACTTACAACTTACTTTGAGAGGTTATATTTTCTATTGAATCTTTCTACACGTCCGCCGGTGTCAACAAGCTTCTGTTTGCCTGTGAAGAACGGATGGCATTTTGAGCAGATATCAACACGCATACCTTCTTTAGTGGAAGCTGTTTCAAGAACTGCGCCGCATGCACATTTAACCTGTGTTGC
Source organism: Acutalibacteraceae bacterium (assembly GCA_045649005.1). Taxonomy (GTDB): domain Bacteria; phylum Bacillota; class Clostridia; order Oscillospirales; family Acutalibacteraceae; genus DTU089. The sequence continues at coordinate 35,309 of JAZRPC010000084.1, read as the reverse complement.
GCCGTATTTGGGATGAAGTCCTTCTTTCATTGTATTCACCTCTTTAATAATTTTAACACATTAGCGAAAGAATGATACCACACCCCGACGAAAAAAGCAAGTGTTTTCTGCAATTTTTTTAAAATTAAAATAAAACCTTTATGAGAGTTATAAAACTGCAAAGGATAACACCCACACACAAGGGAATAATAAATGACAATATCGTCCATTTTATGCTCTTTGTTTCTTTGTAAATACTCATAAGAGAAGCGGCACAAGGGAAATGAGCAACACAAAAAACCACGAAGCAAGCCATACGCCAGATATCCCACCCGTTTGCAACGAGTATTTCTCTGATATATGACACGTTTTCAAAAGACGCCAGCTCCCCTGCCTGCAGATACGACATAAGTGCTATTGGTAAAACAATCTCGTTTGCAGGGATTCCGAGAAAGAATGACGAAAGCGTAACGCCATCCATACCTATTGCTCTGCCTACGGGGTCAAAAAAACTGTTTATTATGAAAAGCAACGATTGATTCCCATAAAACGTGTTTGAAACAAACCAAAGAACCATACCGGCAGGGAAAGCTACAACGGCGGCTCTTATGATAATTTTCAGGGTTTTATCAATTAATGAATTAGTTATGATTTTTGACATCTGCGGTTTTCTGTATGGCGGAATTTCTAAAATGTAGTGTGACGGCTCACCCTTCAGAATGGTGCGTGAAAGTATATTCGCACAGGCTAAAGTCAAAGCGAGGCTACCCACAATAACAACCGCCAAAGCCACCGCTGAAAGAATACCGCCACCGCCCACAAGAAAGGCACTGAGTACAACAATAATTGCCGGGAATCTGCCGTTACACGGTGTAAGGCTGTTTGTGAGAATGGCGATAAGCCTTTCACGGCGTGAATCTATTATTTTTGCACCTGCAATCCCCACACAGTTACAGCCATAACCCATACAGGTTGTAAGTGCCTGTTTACCGCATGTTCCGGACTTTTCAAAAGTGTTGTCTAACACGTAAGCAACCCGTGGCAACAAACCCAAATCCTCAAGAAAGGCGAAGCAAGGAAAAAATATAGCCATAGGCGGCAGCATAACGGCGATAACCCAGCCCATAACACGAAAACCGCCTGTTATGAAAACACCGCTAAAAAACTGCGGCAAGCCGATTTTATCGGCAAACATCATCAACAGCTCTTCACATTTCACAAATAGTGTTGACAGTAGCTGTGAGGGGTAATTCGCAAAGGTAATTGTTATATAAAACACAACACAAAGACCAACGAACATTACAGGATATGCGTATATTGCTTTTGTAAAAATCTTATCTTTTGCGCCTTTGTTATCCTTCTCAGAGCTATGCACAATCACTTTTTTGCATAGCTCCTTTGAAAGCTCGTAAAGACTTGCCGCAATCATTTCGGGCACGTCTTCACGGCACACACCCTGCGAAGATAAAAACTCTTCTGCATTTTCTACTGCATTTTCAATTTCGCTGTATTTATCACCCACATTATCCCGACAATACCGTTCAGCCTTATTATCTCCCTCTAAGAGACGTAAAGAAAGCCACCTTTCATCAACATCGCCCGAAAGTTCCTTTTTCAGCACAGGCACAAGAAACCCCAAAGCAGATTCAATTTGTGACGGGTAGGTTATTTTAATCGGCTTTTCTGTTGATTTTTCTGAAATACACGAAACTAATTCATCAAGTCCCGTTCCTTTCCTTGCAGACGTTGCGCACACCTTCACACCTAGCTCGTGTGCCAGCAAGGGTATATCAATGACAATTTTCTTTTTTCTTGCTTCATCAAGCATATTTAGACACACCACGGTATCTCGCTTGGTTTCAATAATCTGGAGTGCAAGATACAGAGTTCTTTCAAGTGATGTCGCATCACACACGCTGACAACCTTCTTAACACCCTCGTAGCAGATGTAATCATCTGCTATCTCTTCTTCTGCAGAATGGGGTTTCAAAGAATAAGTACCCGGAATATCAATAAATTTATAGCTTACTCCATTATATTCTGCAACACCCGTAGCCAGGTCAACCGTTTTACCCGTCCAGTTACCCGTATGCTGTCGCATACCCGTAAGAGCGTTGAAAACCGTGCTTTTACCGACATTCGGGTTACCAGCTAAAGCTACCGTTACTTCATTATTTACAGACATTCTTCCACCGCCTTTACGGTGATGCACCCGGCATCCTTGTTACGTATTGCTATTACAGCCCCTCTTATGAGATATGCTCTGGGGTTTCCCGAGGGGCTTTCGTGAAGCACCTTAACGGTTGTTCCTTCAAGAAGACCTATATCAAACAGGCGTTGCTTCAGCTCTGTCGACGTATCAACCTTTATAACCACGGCGCAATCGCCAACTCTAACAGAATCTAACGTTTTCAATGCGTATCACCTCTCAATATAATATGAGGAAATACTATGTTTGTGAAAAGGTATTGAAAAAAAACAAAAAAATGTTAAAATCTTCTAAGAGGTGATTTTATGAACGGAAAAAAGAAATTTTATCTTTCCTGCTCTGCCTACCTTGTTACTATTGTTCTTGACCTTTTGTTTACTTACATCGCAACGCCCAACCTTTTGCTTGAGGGCAACCCGCTTTATGATATGCTGGGGTTCGGTTGGTTTGGTCTTATTGCTATAAACCTTGTGACGTTTGTGGGCTACGTTTTTATGTCTTACTATGCGTTTGTGAAATACAAACCCCCTGTTACCAACGAAACTGATCTAAAGCGTTATATGGCGCTTATAAACTACGGCAATGCAGATAATTACGTTCCAATGATGTGGAAGCTCCCTAAAAACTGGGCACCGCAGACCGCTTGCCTTTGTTGGTCGGTTGTTTGCGTTTTACCATTCTGCAGAATGATAATTGTTGTTGAGTGGTTATTGATGATTTTAAGAATCAGCAACACCGCAACAAGAACCTTTTTCTTTATTGTTTCGCTTTTCCCTTTGGGCAGAATTGATATTGTTCTTGCAATTATCGGCGCATGGATTCTTTCTTTTGTGTGGATAAAGAAAGAATTCAATGCAAATCTCAGAGAAATAGCCGAAAGAAACCAAAAAGCCACAGAAAAGTAAAAAAGACTCAGTCAACCGACTGAGTCTTTTTTACATCTTATAAGACCAACTTTGATTTATCTACGTCGTCGTAGTTTTCAATAAACGCTTTGAAAAAGGTTAACATTTTTTTGACTCCGCCGACGATATTGCTTTCACAGTTGAGAACGAGCAACGGCTCGTGAACGCTCATACGAAGAAGCTGCCATCCGTCACCGTTATCTGCATCAAAATTGACCCTTACACCCTCGTGATTTACGGGGGCGACGCTTATGCCGTCCGTTTTTTCGCAAAGGTTTTTAAAATCATTGATTACAGAAAGACCGTAATCCTTGAAATCTGCCAATTTGATTGTAAACCTTACTTCTTTTTCTTCTTTGGGCACCTTGAGATTTCTTATAATATCGTCTATGGAGCCACCCTCTGCTTTGAGCTTTGCCGCTTCAATGATGATTTTTGTCACAAGGTATGCACCGTCGTCGAGATAATAATTTTCTTTGAATGCGGCGTGACCCGACGTTTCAATAGCGAGGGGTGCATTTTTATTCTCTTGATTTTCAAGGCGGATTGCCTCGTCAATAACATTTTTATAGCCACGTTTGAAACGGTGGTGAACACCGCCAAGGTCTTTTGTAATAAATTCTTCGAGACCGTCACTTGTGACGGAGTCTGTAACAATAACACCGCCCTCACAATTTTTAAGTGCGATAAAGGAAGCCAAAGCAACCAATTTATTTCTGTTTATTTCACAGGCATTGCCGTCAACACAAGCGGCTCTGTCGCAATCGGTGTCAAAAATAACACCCATATCTGCACCGGATTCTTTAACCGCTTCACAGATTGACTCCATAGCCTGTTTATTTTCGGGGTTAGGAATATGATTGGGGAAAGTACCGTCAGGTTCAAGAAAACGGCTACCGTCAGTATTTGCGCCAAGCTCATTTAAAACATCCTTCGCATAAAAAGCGCCAACACCGTTACCTGCATCAACAACTATTTTAAGACCGTCGAGGGGTTTGTCATAGTTCTCTGCATTAACGCCCGTTTTAATCATATCACGCAGCACCGAGCAATAACGCCCCATATTATCAAGCTTTTCGGGAGTTGCGTCTGTTTTTGTGAGTTCAGCGGTTTTCTCCCCTGCAATTTCGAGAATTACCTTTATATCATTACCCGAAAAGCCGCCTTGGGCAGTAAAGAATTTGAGCCCGTTCATCTCCATGGGAAGATGGCTTGCAGTAATTTCAACAGCAGAATCCATATCAAAATTAATAATGGACATAAACATTGAGGGGGTTGAAGACAAGCCGCAATCGAAAACGTCAACGTCCAAAGAGCAAAGTGTTTTGGTTACTGTTTCAAAAATCCGCTGTGATGAAACCCTTGAATCATAACCAACGGCGATTTTCAAATCGTCTTTACCCAATTTATTTTTAAGGAAATCAACAAAAGCCTTGGTTATTCTGACAAGTCTTTCATCTGTTAATTCAACATCTTTACCGTCTTTTTCAAGAGCAACGCCCCTGATATCCGTGCCGCTTTTTAAAAACATTAAATTATCCATTAATACTCTCTCCGTAAAACATAATATACTCGTTGTGTATCCGCTTTGGGTGAAGCGCAACTGAGCTCCGCATAACGCTTCAAAACACTGAAGCCCGCATCCTGTGCCGCCTGTGTCAGCTCCTCGTCTGAAAATGCTGTTTCTTTAAAGGATTCTGAAAAACGGGTATATAAGCCGTCATCCTCTTTGACAAAGAAGTCAAGATTAATATTAACGGTTACGCCGTCGGCACACAGTGAGTTCTGCCAGACACAATAAACGTTCTTTTCGTCGTAGATAAAGGTGTTGTTACCTAAAATCTCTTTATGCTTATATATTGTGTTCACATCGAAAATCATTATGCCGCCATCGTCTATAAAATTTTTGAGAACGTTGAAGGTTTTTCGCATTTCCTCAGCATCAGCAAGATGGTTTATGCTGTCGAGTGAGCAAACTATTGCTTTTACTGTTCCGTATAAATCGGTATCCTGCATTTTCTGGCAAAGAAAAAGTATGTTTTCACCCTCTGCACAAGCCTTGCTTTGCGCCTGCATCAGCATATCCGGTGAAGCATCCGTTCCGATAACCTCGAAGCCGTTTTTCGAAAACTCAAGGCTCAGCGACCCCGTGCCACAGGCAAGATCAAGAAGCAAGCCGCCACGAATATCATTGTCTGCGAGAATACTCATAATGTATTCTGCTCTTTTTTTATAATCTACATTCCCGGTTAATTCATCATAGACCGAGGCGAAAGATGAATATGCCATACATACCCCTTTATTTGTTTTTTTATATTTTAACACATCGCTCACGATATGTAAACTGTGATAAAAAGGTTAATTTAATTTTATAAACTTTGCACACTTACATATAATGGAAATATATGTTAATATTGTGTTAACATTTATAAGGAGGACATTTTATGAAAAAAGTTCTTTCAATAATTCTCACTTTGATAATTGTTGCGGGCTGTATGCTTCCCTGCTTTGCGGCAAACAACGGTTGCGGTTGCGGGCAAACACCAATAATTTACGTTGCGGCGCTGGGTAGCGGCTCAGTTTACCTCGACGAGGGCACAGAAAACCAAAAACAGCTTTTCAGACCCGATGTTGGTGAAATGCTTGGTGAATTTGTTCCCCTTATTCCGGCGGCAGTTGACCTCATAAACACTAAAAACTACGATGCTTTCGGTGATTCACTTATTACATGCGTTAATAACGCTTTCGGTATGCTTGCTATGGACAGCGAGGGAAACACACAAGAAAGAGTTACCACAGAGGAATTTCACCCTGATACCGCTGACCACGGAATTGATTACAGCTACTATTTCGGCTACGACTTCCGTGCCGACCCCATTGAAAATGCAAAGCTTCTTCACCAATATATTGAAGAAGTAAAAGAAATAACTGGTCACAGCACAGTCCGCTGCAGGGCATCAAGCATGGGCGGTGTCACATTGATGGCATACCTGAAGCTTTACGGCTCAAAGGATATTGAAACAATCATTTTCCAGAACTGCCCCTTACAGGGCACGGCGGTTGCAGGCGAGCTATACAACGGTCTTGTTCACATTGATGCAGATGCACTTCTCAGATATGCTGAATGTGCCCTCCCCTCAATGGACAGCGACTTCTTCGGTGCATTCCTTTATGCACTTCTCGAAATGCTCGATGCAGGCGGTGTTTTAGACGGCCTTGTAGGAATTGCAGATAACCTTGTTTCTAACCTTAAAGACAGAGTTTTTGACGAGGCTCTTATCCCTATTTTCGCAACTATGCCCGGTATATGGAGCTTTGTTCCCGATGAATATTACGAAACGGGTAAAATATTTATGGGTATTGACGACGGCGAGCACGAAGCTCTTGTTGAAAGACTTGATTTCTATCACTACGACGTTCAGCAGAGTGCAGAAGAGATACTCACACAGGCAAAGGCAGACGGCACAAACATTTACATTGTTGCCGGTTATAATATGCAAAGAACTCCCCTTGTTACTGCATATCTTAACACATCCGACGGAACTGTTGACACAAAATACGCTTCCCTTGGTGCTACGTGTGCCAATATCGGTGAGCAGCTTCCCAAAGGCTACAAACAGGCAGAGCACACAGACACCTGGTACATTTCACCCGACAGAATGATTGACGCTTCAACCTGCATACTCCCCGAAAACACATGGTTTATCAAGGATATGCTCCACAGCACAACCCACGACGGACACGATAAATTCTACCGCATACTCCACGAAAGCGAAGAACAGCTAACTGTTTTTGATATGGAAGAATATCCGCAGTTTATGCAGAACGACACCGTTAATCAGACATTCGTTAAGGTTCTTCCCTTAAAAGGAACTCCCCTTGAAAATGCCGCCGCACAAGCGGCACAAATACCGAGCTTTATGTCAATTATGAAGCTCCTTGTCACATTCTTTGAAGAATTTTATCATTGGATGGTAGGCTAAAAAACAACCCTTGGTGACCAATCGGTTACCAAGGGTTCATTTTTTATTTACCTGTGCCCGAGAAATAATCGGGATATTGCTCCATAACCATTGTCTGAACAAGATTGAAAACGAGAACACCCTCCGCCGCCTCGCAGTTATAATGGTCGCCAAGAATAAGCTTGCCGTCTGTATAAGCTATTTTTCTTTCGGGGGCTAAACCAATCTGATAAACCTTTTTAAGGTTATCAACGCTCTTTTCGTAGGGAGGTTTATTGCCAAGAAGCCCACTACCCTTGAATTCAAGAACGTAGTTTGTTCCTGAATCGGGTACCGAATAAATAGCAACCAATGAAGCGGGGTCAAGGTCGTATTTATCGGCAATCAATTTTATAAACTCGTTGGTGGGGTCATCCGAAAGGAAGTTATCACCGTTTTTATCGGGGATAACAACACCGCCGATATCAGTCGCCTGGCGCAATGCAAGCACCGCATCATCAATACTCACAACACCGTCTGCATTCATATCTGCCACAGCAAGAACTTCATCATCAACGTATTCGATACCTGCCGCCATTCTCAGAATTTTTCTTGCATCAACCGTGTCAACCTTGCCGTTCCCGTCAACGTCGCCCAAAAGGGGCTCTGTGGCTTCATCCTCTGCAAAAACAGAAAGTGCCATCGAAGAAAAAACAAACACAACACAAAGTGCAACAGATAAAATCTTTTTAACTGCTTTCATAATGTATTTCCTTTACAGATAATTATTGCTTAAAGAACTCGCTGAATGCACGGTATGCCATATACAAATCAAGCTTTGAAATCACCTCATAGGGTGCGTGCATTGAAAGAACGGGTACACCGAGGTCAACAACGTCAACGTCGAGATTTGCAATATATTTTGCAACCGTTCCACCGCCGCCTGCATCAACCTTGCCAAGCTCACCGATTTGCCAGACAACGCCGGCTTTGTCAAGCATATTTCTGATTTTGCCCATATATTCTGCAGAAGCGTCGCTTGTGCCACCCTTGCCCCTTGCACCTGTATATTTTGTAATTACAACACCTTTATTGAGATACGAGGTGTTATTTTTTTCAAACACAGAGTTAAAGGTGGGGTCATATGCAGAGTTAACGTCTGCAGAAAGGCATTCACTCTTTGAAAGAACCTGAAATGCTTCAAGTCCGTTTGCTTTTGCAAGATATGCAATAAAGTATTCGAGATAAGAAGACTGAAGACCCGTGTTACCATCAGAGCCCGTTTCTTCTTTATCTGTGAGAACAGTAATAGCTGTATAGTCGGGGGTTTCGACACTGAAAATCGCCTGCTCTGCAGGGTATGCACAAACTCTGTCGTCATGACCATAGGAACCGATAAGCCCCCTGTCAAAGCCGATATCATCCGCCTTGAATGCGGGAACAACCTCAAGCTCTGCACTCAAGAAATCACTTTCAACAATTCCGTATTTTTCGTTGAGAAGCTTGAGAATATTGAGTTTAACAAGCTCGCTGCCCTCATCACTTTTAAAGGGACGACTGCCAACAATAACGTTGAGCTCCTCACCCTGAATACCCTCTGAAAGGGTACGTTTACCCTGCTCGGCACCAAGATGGGGAAGAATATCGGAAATGACGAATCTGGGCTCGCCATCTTCCTCACCGATTTTAACCGTTACCTTTGAGCCGTCTGCTTTAACAACAACACCGTGAAGCGCAAGGGGAATTGCAACCCATTGATATTTTTTGATTCCGCCATAGTAATGTGTTTTGAAAAGCGCTAACTCGTCACTCTCGTAAAGGGGGTTAGGCTTCAAATCAAGTCTTGGTGAATCAATATGAGCGGCGGCAATTTTTACGCCTTCTGCAAGGCTTTTTTTGCCGATAACCGCAAGGATAATTGCTTTTTCACGATTTACGTAATAAATCTTATCCCCTGCCTTGTATTGCTTTTCGGGCTCAAATTCCACAAAGCCGTTGTTCTTTGCATCTTCGAGCACAACCGAAACCGCTTCTCGTTCTGTTTTTGCGTTATCCAAAAACCTTTTATAATCCTCTGCAAATGCGTCCGCCTTTACAACCTCGTCTTCAGAAACAACTGCACTTGCGTGCTGAGGTTTGTAAAAAAGCTCTTTTTTGAGTTCGTCTGCTGTTTTCATAATAACTCCTTAAAAACTGTATTTTTAATTAACTGTTCAGAAAAGCTCTTCAATAAGGCACCACAAGCGTGTGCTTTTAATTTCAAAGATCAGCTTTTCAAACCAGGCACCGATACCTGAGGGTTCTTCATAATTTTTTACTTCGCTTCCGTCATCGATGACAAGGGCCTGTGTAAGACAGATGCCACCCTCACCGAAAACCTCCGCTCTTATATACTGAAAATCTTCAGCGCCGTCAATTTCATCAAGGTTGATTTTTACAGGCTCATTATCTTTAATTTTACCCGATGCAATGACCTTGCCGTTTGCAATCCATTGAACGGTCTGAGCGTCCTTTGCAGTAACGCTGACTGTGTGGTCATTTACTTTAACGCTTGTGAACACGGGATAAGGAATATCTGTATTCATAACATTGATTTCTTTTTCGGGTCCGATAATGTCATTTACACGCAAATTTCTGGACACACAGAAGAAAGCTCCGCTCTCCATAGTTGCACGGATATTTTCAACGTTATTTTCTTCCATCATAAAAATGCTGAACGAGGAGTCAACGTTTTCCACATCGTGAGCATCTGTGTTGCTGTAGCCGATAATGGTTTTGCCATAAGGGAGCGTGTACATCAACATATTATCCCACAAAATTCTGTCATAACCCGTTGTACCGTTGTTTTCGTTGAAAACCTCCATACCGTAACAGCTTTTATATTTGAGAATAAGGTCGCCGAAAAACTTAATATTTTCGGGGTCGCTGACATTTTTAATGTCTTTGTTGCTGTTAAGCCAGTCACCGGGATGGTTGATGTGCGAAATACCGCCGTTGTCTTCAATAAACTGCAACGCTTCATCATAACCGTTTTCTTTACCGGCGTAGCCGTCACCCACCTTTTCGGGAAGGAAATAGCCGTTAACGTGGCATTTTGTAATGGTAAGGTTATTGAGCTCGTTTGCGCCTGTTACACAAACAAGCTTTTTATTTCTGATTGTGCCGTCATAAAGGGGATACGTGCCGTTTGTGATTGCTTCAAACTCTTCATCTGTGAGGCAACGCTGATTACTTGCGCTGAAGCTGTAAAGCCAGAGCTTTGTGGGCTCACGGTTCCACTCAACACCTGTTACACCATGGTCTGCGTTAGCGAGAAAATCATAATCCTGCTCATAATATTCTTTAACCATAGTGGGTAAATCTGTGCTCGCATCGCTATAGGTTGTGTGAGAGTGCAGACTACCTTTATACGCACCCCAGGCTCCGTCACCGTCCCAGATAACGTTTTCATAGGGTGAAACTATTTTATAGCTTTTTTCACTCGCAGCAACGCCCGTGAGTGAAAGCATTGAAAAAAGCATTGCAACACAAAGTAAACAACTGACAAGTTTTTTCATAAGAAAACCCCTTTTTAATATAATTTTTTATATTTCTCGTAGGTTTTTATAACCTTTTCAACATAGCCTGCGGTGTCACCATACGGTATTTCGTCAAGAGTTTTACCATCCTTTGAATACCGTTCATCGGCAAGCCATTGGTTCACTATACCTCTGCCCGCATGGTATGCGGCAAGAGCCGTTCTTGTATCGCCAAATTCCTGTAGCAACATATCAAGAAAAAACGACCCGTAATAAACAGAAATTTCCGGTTCGAACAAAGCGTCATCTTCATAAGCTTCACCCGTTTTTGTCTGCAACCACTCGAATGTATCGGGCGTTATCTGGGTCAAGCCCTTTGCACCAACGGATGAAACCGCCTCCTTATCGAAGCCGCTTTCGGTTTTGATAAGAGCATATAACAGCTCCTTTTCTATATTGAAGCTGTCGGCATTTTGCTCAACAAGCTCAGAATACCTGACAGGATACAGCGTTTGCATCACTATTGAACCCAGGCTACTGATAATTATACACAAAACTACAGCCAATATCAACAGAATACCGCCGAGCTTTACTACATTCTTTTTTTGCGAAACTGCCAATCAGAATAACTCCTTCGCCAAAGAATCAATTTGTTTTTTGTAGTCGTGGTCACAATAATTAGAGATAACGAATGTGGCTTTTTTAAGATAAAATCCGTCATCCTTCTGACCGTTCATTCTCACAAGAGCATCCATTTCGCTGAGATTATCTCTTTTCATTATGCGCTCTTTTCTCACATTTTCGGGTGCGTGAACAACCAATAAAACGTCACACTCGTCTGCAAAGCCCGATTCAATTATCGCCGCCGCATCAACAACCACGGTATCATACTTTGAAAATGCTTTTTCAACACGGCTTTTCATTTCACGGTTAATTGCGGGGTGCATAACGGAGTTTAATAAGGCTGTGTTTTCGGGGGTTGAGAACGCCTTTCGTGCAAGAGCCTTTCTGTCAAGCGTAACACCGTCACTTTCAAGAATATCATATCCGAAGCACTCACAAAGCCTTGGCAAAAGAGATTTATCTATTGTGAGAATTTCTCTTGCAAGAATATCCCCGTCAATAATATATGCACCTTTTTCTTTAAGATAAGCGCTGACGGTGGATTTTCCCGCACCTGTTTTACCTGTTAATCCTACAATTTTTTTCATACGTCAATTACCTTGAAGCCTGCCGCACGCAAAAGCCTGTTCAATACGGCAAGGTTATCGTCATTACGTTCATCAGGATACCTGACAAAGCACCTTTTCGCACCTTTTTTATCAAGCTCACGAAGTGTATCAAATAAGGAATGTGCCAACATTTTATAGTCCTCGTGACCGTAGCAGATAAAAGGAACGTTTAACTCACCGCCCTCGTCGTCAAAGACCATTGCATACACGTCGTCGGAAGAATTTGCGTTCACGTAATCACAAAAGCCTTTGTAATCTCCTCTGACAAGAACAATCTCTGCTTCGGGTGAATAATGCTTATACTTCATACCGGGTGAAGAAACCTTTTCATCTTTCTTCAAGGGGTTTAGAACGGCATTATCAACTTCAACCTCACCAAGAACGCTTCTGAGTTCATTCAAGGTAACGTTACCGGGGCGAAGAAGCCTGGGTTTTTCCCCAACGAGGGATATAACCGTTGATTCAACACCCTCCTCTGACTCGCCGCCGTCTATAACAAGGGGGATTCTGCCGTTAAGGTCCTCGTACACGTGCTCTGCCCTTGTGGGGCTGGGTTTACCCGAGAGATTGGCTGACGGTGCCGCAAGGGGAAGCCCCGAAAGCTCAATAAGCTTTCTTGCCACGGGGTGAGACGGGCAACGTACCGCAACCGTATCAAGGTTACCTGTTGTGCAATAGGGAACCTTATCTGCCTTGGGTAAAATCACAGTCAAGGGACCCGGCCAAAATTTTTCGGCAAGCTTCTTTGCCGATTCGGGAACAACCTTTACCAAATCATATATGTCTTCAAATTTAGAAACGTGAACAATCAATGGGTTGTCCGTTGGTCTGCCCTTTGCTTCGAATATTCTGTTAACGGCAACGGGCGAAAAGGCGTTACCCGCAAGGCCGTAAACGGTTTCTGTAGGCATCCCCACAACCTGTTCCTCATTCAAAAGCTCCGCCGCTTTTTTATATGCTCCGTTTTCGGATTCGGCGGTTATTTTAACAACTTCTGTTTTCATTTATTCCTCTGATGTTTTTAGTTTTTCTGCTGTGTCGGCAGTTATAAGCGCATCAACAATTTCATCGATATCACCATTCATAATTGCCTCTATTTTATAAAGAGTAAGACCAATTCTGTGGTCGGACACTCTACCCTGCGGGAAATTATAAGTTCTTATACGTTCACTTCTGTCGCCCGTTCCGACCTGTGAACGGCGTTCATCGGCTATTTCGGAGGTCTGACGCTCCCTTTCAGCCTCAAGAAGGCGTGAGCGAAGAATCATCATAGCCCTATCCTTGTTTTTATGCTGACTGCGTTCATCCTGGCACTCAACAACCGTACCCGTGGGCAAATGAGTTATGCGGATTGCAGACTCGGTTTTGTTGACGTGCTGACCGCCTGCACCGCTGGAGCGGAACGTGTCAATCTGAAGGTCGCCGGGGTCAATTGCTATGTCAACCTCCTCCGCCTCAGGCAAAACGGCTACGGTTACGGTTGATGTGTGGATTCTGCCGCCTGATTCAGTTTCGGGAACACGCTGAACTCTGTGAACGCCGCTTTCAAATTTGAAGCGTGAATATGCCCCCTCACCTTTAACCATAAAGCTGATTTCCTTTATGCCGCCAAGGCCCGTATCGTTAAGAGAAAGAACCTCGGAACGCCAACCACGGCTTTCGGAATACATTGAGTACATTCTGTAAAGCGAGTTAGCGAAAAGAGCAGCTTCCTCGCCGCCTGCACCCGCTCTGATTTCAATAATAACATTTTTATCGTCGTTTGGGTCTTTAGGAAGCAACAGAACCTTTAGCTGTTCTGTGAGCTCTGCTGCTTTTTCTTTACATTCCCGAACCTCTTCCTCGAGCATTTCTTTCATTTCCTTGTCGGGGTGGTCGTCAAGCATCTCTTTTGCCGCATCGCCGTCGCTGACAGCCTTTTTATATAGTCTGAAGGTTTCAACGATAGGTGTAAGGTTTTTCAGCTCACGCATCAAGGAAGCATATTTATTCTGATCTGAAACAGTTTGGCTCAGGCAGAGCAATTCATTAACCTTTTCAAAACGCTCCTCAACCTGTTGTAGTTTATCAATCATCTGTATTTTCTCTTATAACTTTCTTAATATTTTTCTCTGCTTTTGAACGTGGGATAAGGAATTCTCTACCGCAACCGACGCATTTCAGGCGAAAATCCATTCCCGAACGCAAAACGTTGAACTGCTTCGCCCCGCAAGGGTGCTGTTTTTTCATTTCAAGAACATCGCCAACTCGTATATCCACGAAAATCCCTCCCCAATTTAATTTATTGAAATATTGTAACACACTTTTACATAAAATTAAAGAGTAAGATAAAAATAATATACTGAAAAGGTGATAAAACAATGATGTCATATCTTCCGGAAGGTCATTTAATCAACAATGAAAAAAACACAGCCGCTCTCTCCTCGCCCGAATTATTCAAAAAAGCATATACAGAGGGTGAAGCTCTCGAAGCCCGTGCGCTTTATTGTGACCGTGATCACAACCTACATATAGATTTGGGATTTATCCACGGCATTATTCCCAGAGAAGAGTGTGCCATTGGCATAACCGACGGCACAACAAGGGATATTGCCATAATAGCCAGAGTAAACAAACCCGTCAGATTCTTTATCACCGATATAACTGATTCCGACGGGCAGAAAACCGCCATTCTCAGCAGAAAAGCCGTTCAGGAGGCATTTCAGAATGAATATTTTCCGACGCTGAAAAAAGGAGATATTATTACCGCACGGATAACCCACCTTGAATCCTTCGGTGCGTTTTGTGATATTGGCTGCGGAATCAACGCACTTTTACCCATAGACAACATTTCTGTTTCACGAATACCGCACCCCAACGCACGATTCAGCGTGGGCGATGATATCCGTGTAATAATCAAGGATTTTGACGAATTCGGCAGAGCTACCCTCACCCATAAGGAGCTTCTCGGCACCTGGCAGGAAAATGCTGAATCCTTCCGTGTGGGCGAAACTGTCAGCGGCATTGTAAGAAGCGTTGAAAGCTATGGTATTTTCATTGAGCTTTCACCAAACCTTGCAGGCCTTGCCGAATACACAAATTCAGTTTACGAGGGGCAACAAACAAGCGTTTATATTAAAAGCATAATACCCGAAAAAATGAAATTCAAATTAATTATTGTCGACTCCTTCAATGCTGATTACCCATTTAAAAAGCCCGAATATTTTTTTGAAGGTGAGCATATGGATTATTTCAGATATTCACCCCAAAATTCAGAAAAAATTATCGAAACATTATTCTAAATACACTTGAAAGCTATTTTGCTGTATTGTATAATCTTTTTATTAAGTTTAAGGAGGTTACTATGCAATACAGCAATTTTCCTTCAATAGGCAGAAGCGTTTCAAAGCTGGGCTTCGGTCTTATGAGATTACCAAAGGTTAAAGAAAACGAAGAAGCAATTGACCGCAAAGAAGCTCTTCGTCTTATTGACCTTGCAATGAAAGCGGGCGTAAACTATTACGACACGGCTTATTTTTACCACGGCGGTGATTCTGAAGCCTTTGTTAAAGAGGCTTTAAGCCAATACCCCAGAGAATCTTTTATGCTTGCAACAAAGCTCCCCGGCACATATATGCGTGACAACAACCTCACCACAGCAGAGCTTTTCAACGGCCAGCTCGAAAAATGCGGCGTTGATTATTTTGATTTTTACCTTCTCCACGCCGTTAACCGTGATATTATGCCGACCTTTGAGGCGGACAAGTCTTATGAATACCTCTCAGAACAAAAAGCACAAGGCAAAATAAAGCATCTCGGCTTTTCATATCACGGTGACCTTGAATTTTTTCTTCAACTAATCGACAAATACAAATGGGATTTCGTTCAGCTTCAGATAAACTACTATGACTGGGAAGCACAAAACGCAAAGGCATATTATGAAGCACTTGAAGAAAGAAACATCCCCTGCATTGTTATGGAGCCTGTACGAGGCGGTTCTCTTCACACTTTAAATGACGAAGCGAGAGCTGTTTTTGACGAGCTTGGCGACGAATCTTACGCCTCATATGCATTAAGATACGTTGCACAGCTTCCCAATGTTTTAACCGTTCTCAGCGGTATGTCAACCTTTGAACAGGTCGAGGACAATCTCAGAACCTTTGAAGAGTGCAAGCCCTTGAGCGAGAAAGAAGCTGAAGCCGTTAACAAGGCTAACGTTTTATTCAGAAAGAATTTTGCAATCCCCTGCACAGATTGCAGGTATTGCACCGAAAAATGCCCCGCAGGCGTTGATATCCCCGCTTGCTTCAAAGCATATAACGAATACAACAAAACCCGTGATGATGCAGACTTCAAAGCAAAATACCTTTTAATTTCAGAAGAAAAGCAAGCTCACAACTGCATTAATTGCAAGCTTTGCGAAAAAACCTGTCCCCAACAGATAAAAATTTCGGACAAGCTCCGAAAAATAGCGGAGATGAATAAATAATGAATCAAAAAATCATTAAAGCGTCTGCCGTAATAGCTATAATCTCAATTATTTGCTTCGTTTTTTCTTCTTGCAAGGAAGCAGAAAATGAGAATGCGATAGTTGACATTATAACACTTGCCTCAGAGGTCGGCATTAACGGTGAAAAAGTGAACACCGTTGAAGCATCAATGGGTGCATTCAAGGGCTCCCAGGGTGATTACATTGAATTTTTCTTTGACGAGCCCGTTACGTTCGATTCGTTCTTTATCAACGAAAAAACAACGTCTGTAAGGCAATATAACATATATGCTATGACGGACGGCAAATACGAGCTGATTCACACAGGAAAGCACGTAACAATTGAGAACATTGCGCTTGAGCCTGTTACTGCAACGGCAATAAAGCTTGTTATCGTCAACACCGAAATCGGCAACGACGAATTTATTATCCAAGGCATCAGTGCCTACAAATCTAATTGAATACGGTGATAATATGGCAATAACTTTTTGTAAAGAAACAAACACTTTTAAACTTGATACAAATTCTTCAACCTACATATTCGGGATTTTTGAGGGAAATTATCTTGTGCACTATTATTACGGTGCACCCATCCCCGACACAGACGTTGAAATTTTACGTATCCGCCCGGGCTTTGCATCATTCTGCCCCGACAGCCCCTCTGCAAGGGTTTTCAACTTCTCGCCCGATGTTACTCCCCTTGAATATTCAACCTTCGGCGCAGGCGATTTCCGCCTTTCTGCATTCGCAATAAAAAACGCTGACGGCAACAAGGTTACAGACCTCAGATATGTCAGCCACGAAATTTACAAGGGCAAAAAAGGCTTACCCGGTATGCCTGCACTTTACGTTAACGACGAATCCGAGGCTGACACACTTGAAATACTCACAGAAGACAAGGTTACGGGTATTCAGGTTACACTTGTTTATTCCGTGTTTGAAAGCAAGGGCGCAATAACAAGAAGTGTCAGAGTTAAAAACGCATCCCAAAAAGAGGTGTTTATTGACACGGTTCACTCCCTTTGCGTTGATTTGCCCGGCTACGACTACGAAATGTTTGACCTTTACGGCAGATGGGCAAAAGAACGTGCACTCGAGAGATACCCTATTCACAGAGGTATCCAATCAATCAAAAGCAAGCGTGGTTCATCAAGCCACAACCACAACCCCTTCACCGCTCTTGTAAAAAAGGGTGCAAACGAAGAATATGGCGACTGCTATGGCTTCAACCTTGTTTACAGCAGCAACTTTTCAATTGACGTTGAGGTTGACGGCTTCGCATCCACAAGACTTGTTATGGGTATAAATCCCGATGGCTTCTGCTGGCACCTTTCACCCGAAGAAGAATTCTGCTCACCAGAGGCGGTTATGATTTTCACCGACAAGGGCATTGGTGAAATGAGCCGTATGTTCCACCGCCTTTATGCAGATAACCTTGTCAGAGGAAAGTGGAAAAAAGCAAAACGTCCCCTCCTTATAAACAACTGGGAAGGAACGGGAATGGATTTCGACCACGACAAGCTTGTTTCCTTTGCACGCCACGCCAAGGATATGGGAATCGAGATGCTTGTTATGGACGACGGCTGGTTCGGTCACCGTGACGATGACAAATCCTCACTTGGTGATTGGTACGTTGCAGAATACAAGCTCAGAAAGGGGCTCGACGGTCTTATAAAAGAAGTCAACGACCTTGGTCTTAAATTCGGTATATGGTTCGAGCCCGAAATGATTTCGCCCGATTCCGATGTATACAAAGCACACCCCGATTGGTGTCTGCACACCGAAAACAGAGATAAATCCATTGCAAGAACTCAATACGTTATGGACTATTCAAGAAAAGAAGTTCGTGAATACGTTTATTCGATGATGAAAGAAATTCTTTCAAATAACAACATCGACTATGTAAAATGGGATTTCAACAGAAACCTTACAGAGGTTTCGTGCGCAGAGCTCCCACCCGAAAAGCAGGGTGAGATTTTCCACCGTTTTGTTCTTGGCACATATCAAATAATGGAGCGACTTGTCACAGACTTCCCCAACCTTCTTCTTGAAAACTGCTCGGGCGGTGGCGGACGCTTTGACCCCGGTATGCTTTATTATTCACCCCAGATATGGACAAGTGACAACACCGACCCCATTGAAAGGCTTACAATTCAGTTCGGCACGTCGCTGTGCTACCCCACTTCAACAATGGGTGCTCACGTTTCTGCAAGCAGAAGAGCAAGCTACGAAACAAAGAAAAACGTTGCTTTGTGGGGTTCATTCGGCTACGAGCTTGACCCAGACAAGCTCACAGAAGAAGAAATTGCAGAAATCAAAGAGCAGGTAAAGGAATATCATAAATACTATGACGTTATCCACTACGGTGATCTTTACAGGCTGATTACCCCATTTGAAAATGAGTTCAAGGTTGCGTGGGAATTTGTCAGCGAAGATAAAAACGAAGCCCTTGTTACAGTTGTTCAGATTAAACAAGCTTATGACCCATTCTTTATGCTCAGACTTCAGGGACTTGACAAAAATAAATACTACGAGATTGAAGAAACGGGCGAAGTTTACAGCGGTGCTTTCCTTATGAATGCCGGCCTCAATCTTACCCACAAGCCAAACGGCGACGGTCAGTCATACCTCGTTCACCTTACAGCAAAATAAAGCGCATAACAAAAGCTCCCCGTCGATGACGGGGAGTTTTCTTGTGTTATTTGTTATTTCTTATAGGTTATCGACCAACCTGTTTTGTTGTATGCAGATTCAATGGTTTTATTTGAACAGTAGGCTTTCACGGTGTAGGTGTATTTAACACCGGATTTAACCTTTGTGTCAACAAATTCAAGAGATTTGGTTGTTGTAACCTTAGTCCACTTTGTTGAACCCGCAGCTTTTCTGTAAACATAGTAACCTGCTGCACCCTCAACCTTGTCAAATTTCACCTTGACACCCTTTGAGGTTTTGGTTAACGATGTTATTTCGGGCTGTTCAAGGAAGTAGTGAACATTTCCCTTTGTTCTGTAGCCCTTGCAATCGCCTTTATAAGCAAGCACAACGTATTCTTTTTTCTGCCCGCCTACTACATTTTTATCTGTATAGGTTGTTTTTGAAGGGTCATCAAGTGTCTTTATTGTCTTCCACTTTCCGTCAATCTTCTCTTTGATAACGTAACCGTCAACACCTGCTTTTTCTTCTATTGTTATTTTAACTCCGCTTGAGGTGTTTTTGGTTGTAAACTTCGGGGAGACAATGTATGTATATTTAACACCCTCTTTGTCATACGGATTGTTAGAGTTTTTATATACTGCTTTTACAGTGTATGTATACTCTTCCATATCGTTTACGTTTTTATCGATAAAATAAAAATCGTCGTCATAACTAGGAATTGACGCTATTTTTTTCCAAGAGGTTTGAGTAGCGCTTTTTCTGTATACAGCATAAGAAGTCATCCAACCCACATTGCTCCAGCTAATCTTCAAACCATTTTCATTCTCTGATACTTTAACCTTAGGAGCCTCAAGATAAGCACAATCATCCCATAAATAATTCGGTGATGCAAATCCGTTTGATTCACCTCTGATAACATAAGTGTAAAATGCACCAATTCCCAAATCCTTGTCAACATATTTACCATCACTTGCAGGAACAACTGCTATTCTTGTTTTGTTACGATAAATAATAACATTTTCAAACGTTAGATTTTCGGTTGACCACGTAATTGTTGCATCACCATTCTTAAAATTCAGAGACATTTCAGATGGCGAATACACACCGTTAACAACCATTCCTTGTTCAGGTAGCTTACTAACTATACCGCTATCATCTATTTTTTGTACAGCGTATTCGGATGAGCCGTTGAGAGACGCAGTAACAAAAACAGTTCCCTCCTTGTATGATTTCTGCTCTCTGCACTTAACCCAACCGTTTTTGGTTTTTTCGTATAATACATACACTGCAGATGGAATATAGTCTTTTATCTCAAGATTATAACCATTTTTACTGAAACCAGAAGGCGCAACATAAATATCATACTCTTTCTCAACTATTTCTACAGTTTCGTCACTAAAACCAATTACCTTTTCAACTGCACCTTTTTCAATAACCTCGTCATTATAAAGGTAAGCAATCTTGTATGTATATTCAACACCTTTTTCGGCTGTTGTGTCGCAATACCTGTTTTCACTTATCTGAGCAAGCTGTTCGTATTCACTGTCAGCAGTTTTGCGGAAAATAACGCTGTCCCCTGCACCATTAGGCTTTTCCCATACAAAATTCATTCCGTTAGTATCAGCATAACAATAGGTTATATTTATTTGTGGGAATGATTGATAGGTAACACCTTTATTATCGTGCTCGCCTGCTATCGGTTTGCGATATGGCTTTGATGTAAAAATATGTGTTCCAATTTCATATGGCAATTTGTAATCAAAGTAATTTTCTCTTGTAACACCAATTTTTGACCATGAGCCACTGATCTTATCATAAATTAAATATTCGCAGTTATTTGGCTGTTCACTCCAGGAAAGTCTGATTGTATTATCACCAAGCTCAACAATATCATACAACTCGGGTTTTGTAAGAATTGTGCCCGGGATTCCCTTGTAGTCATAAGAACCAGTTTTGCCTTTTCTCATGGGTCTGACGGTGTAGTAATAGTAATCTTCTGCATTTGCGGTTTTGTCGGTGTATGATGAAACGTTACCAACCTCAACCAGCTTGACCCATTTCTTTTCAGTCGCCGTATGGCGATAGATTCTGTAGGAATCTGCGCCCTTAACCTTTGACCAGTTAACTGTAATGCCACCGTCTTTTGGGTAGGTGCAATCCTTGAGCGTTGCCGCTTCCAGATAGTGGATTGACTTGCCGCTTTCGTCATAGGCGCTGTATATACCGTTGATTTCTGCAATAACAGTAAAGTAATATTTAACGTTACTGTCACGATCTTTCATACTGACTTCATAACTGAGGCTGTTTGTAGTTTTGATTTTTTTCCAATCGGTGTTGTCTGTGCACATATACACGTAGTACTTGGCATTTGAGGCGACCTTTGACCAAGAAATTTTCAAAAAGTTATTTTTTGCAGACTCCACCTTAACAACAGGGGCTTTATAGGCTTTAACCTTCATCGGAAGAAGAGAGTGCGGTGTTTTCAAGCTTCCTTTATAGGCAACAACCTTGTAGCTTCTTGTTGCATTTATGCCTTTGAGCTCCTTGTCAACATAAAAGCTGAGCTTTTCGCCACTGTCCTTTGCAGAACCGATTTTATCATATTTACCTGTGCTTGTGTTTTTTCTGTAAACATGGTAACCGGTTGCACCGGGTACTGAATACCAATAAATAACGGGACCCTTTTCTGTGTTTTCAAAGCCGTACATAACGGTGTTCATATCATCGATATCGGTGCCCTTTTTATTGATTTTAATGGTGTATTTACGTTCTGTTGACGGGTCTTTTTCTGCATCAAAATAGTAAGGACGGCTTGAACGAATCGTTTCTTTATAAACATAGGTTTTTGCATAATAAGTTCCGCTTTTGAGATTATCAAACGACATTGAAAGTGTAAGATATTCCTTATTATCCCCACCTGTCGAAAATGCTGCTATCTTATTTTTGTAAGATGAATCAGAATACATTTCAAAGTAGTAAATCGAATAAGTTTTTTTATCATCCTTCATTTTAAGGCAAAGGTAATCTGCTCTGCCGTAAAGATTGATTGTTGAAGATGAACGGTGCGTATTGGCATCCACCAACCATACATCATTATCACCTTTAAATCCCGAAAGCTGTATAGCTGAAGCCATTGGTGAAACCACACCAACCATAACCAACATTGCCAGCAATGCCGACAATAATTTCCTTGTGATTTTTTTCATAAAATCCCTCCTAAAATAATAAAAAGCCGCACAGAGCGGCTTTTTTTCACCGCCTCAGTTTAATTTTAACAAAACAAGCGGTAATGTCAATATATTTTTGTGAAATTATTCCAAATTGGTTTTAGGTTTAACGTTAACCGACCAATAGGTGTAGTAAACAACAAAACCCGGTTTTGCACCGTTGGGCTTTTTAATGTTTTTAACGTCGGTATAGTCAACAGTTACAATTGTTCCGTCCTTTGCCGAGCTGTAAAATGCCGCAATTTCTGCCGCCTCTACAATGGCATCGTCGGGAATTTCGCCACCATCGCTCAAAAGCAGAACGTGTGAGCCCGGGCACTTTTGTGCGTGAAGCCACACATCACCCTTTTTGCCTGTTTTAAAGGTGAGCTTGTCGTTCTGAATGTTGTTTCTGCCAACAAGAACGGTCAAGCCTTGACTTGTTTTAAACTCCAGTGGCGGAAGCGCTTGCTTTTTCATTTGCTTTTTACCGGATTTTTTCGGTTTTATAAAGCCTTGTGAAATCAGCTCATCCTTAATTTCACCAAATTCCCTTTCAAGAGTCGAGCGCATAAGCAAATCCTTTACGCTTTCAAGATATGCCAAATCCTCCTCACCGTCGGCAATGAGCTTTATCAGCATATTTTCTGCGGTGCAGGCTTTTTTATACTCCTTGTAAAGCTTCTGTGAATTTTGTGATGGCGTAAGCGCAGGGTCAACCTGAATTTTCAGAATATTGTTGTTGTCATAATAATTTTCAACCTCATAAACGTCGCTACCCTTTTGAAGTCTGTATTGTGCGGCAGTTATGAGCTCTGCTTTTATTTTAATCTCTTCCCTGTCAGCGCATTTTCTCAAATCCTCACGCTGATTATTGAGCTTTCTTGCTACTCGTTCGGTTAAGCTTTCAACCTGTTTAAAAAGCTCCGTTCCCTTTGAGCGTGTTCTCAGAAGTCTGTCACGCTCTGAATAAAAGCCCTCGAGAAGTGAAAACACATCTTCTTTTTCTATCTGTTTATAGGTGTCGCCGTATTGAGTTATGGGTAAAAATGAAAACTCCATAGGCTTTTTTGATTCATCGAGAACCATTGACGGGCGGATATCACCGTTTATTACCATAGTTCTAAGAGCGCTGATTTCGCACAAAAGCTTCATTTTCTCTTCACTGAGAAGCTCTGAAACAGCTTTATCATCACCACATGAGCGGTAAGCAAGCTCTCTTGAAAGCAAGGGTGAAACACCTTGAACTGTTTTGAGAATTGCAGAGGAAAGACGTGCACCGGAGCAACTGAGCACCGCCTTACACACCTCATCGGGCTCTGCAAAGCGCAAATCCATCTTATCCTGTGCCGGGGGCAATTTGTACTCTGCACCGGGCAGAACAAGTCTGTATGATGACTTTTCGCTGTCCACCCTTCGGAGTGCGTCAACAACACGATTGTCGCCGTCAATAAGAATAACGTTGCTGTGCTGAGCCATAATTTCAACAACAAGAGTAAGGTTCACTCTGTCACCGATTTCGTTTGTTGCATCAAATTTGAAAAAAGCCGTTCTGTCAAGCCCGTGTTGTTCAACACCTTTAAACGTTGCGCCAACAAGCTTTTTTCTGAAAAGCATACAGAGCATAGGCGGTGTTTGCGGATTTTCGGGAGTTTTTTCAACCACAGCAAAGCGGGGGCTGTTTGCATCCGCTGAAAAATAAAGCTTATGCATCCCCGTTCTTGTTCGCATTATGAACACCAACTCATTTTTTGAGGGCTGGTGAATTTTATCTACCTTTGAGCCTTCAAGTAAATCGTTAACTTGCGACACCATAAAGCTCAGAAACATTCCGTCTAAAGCCATTTTAAATATAATCAACCGGAGGCTTTTGTGATGAACACTTAACCTCGATTTCATCCTTAAATTTTTCTTTTATAAGGTCTGCAATTTTTTTGCAGATAATATTTTCTGTTTCATAGTGACCCGCAACAATCAAAGATATGCCGCAATCCCTTGAAAGAAGATATTCGTGGTGCTTTGCCTCCCCGGTTAAAAGAGCATCTGCACCGTATTCCTTTGCAAGGCCCACAAGGTCACCACCCGAGCCCGAGCAAAAAGCAACTCTTTGCACCGTTTTTTCGGGCAAAGTCAGCGAAGCTGAGCCACCCAAAGCATTTTTTACCGTTTTCGCAAATTCTTTTGCGGTAGTTTTTTCAACAGTGCCTATTTTTAAAAACTCGTCATCTGTTTTCAAAACATTCTTTACGCCCACCTTTTCTGCAAGAGTGTCGTTAACGCCACCGTCGGCAACATCAAGACAGGTGTGGGATGCAATAAATGTCATCCCCGATTGAACTGCTTTGTATATAATGCTGTCGGCGGGGATTTTCTTGACGGGTGAAAACATAATCGGATGATGTGTTATAACAAGCTCTGCGCCGAAATCTGCCGCTTCTTTCAGAACTTCCTCCGTCACATCAAGAGCAACAAAGACTCTTTCGACTTCTGCATTTATGTCACCGATTATCAGACCGCAATTATCCCATTCACAGGCCGTTGAAAAGGGGGCAACCGAATCAAGAAAATCATAAATCTGTTTAATTTTCATTCTTTTTCACCTTTTCTTTCTTAAGAATATCGTAACGGACAATGGCAACAATCAACGAGGTCATAACAACACATTCGGTAACAATACCCGCAACTGAGCCCACTATTATGTTATATACCAGCCAACAGGGTGAGCTTGGGAAGGTTACAAGACGTATTTTTGTTTCGTTTTTAAGCCAATAGCTGATTGTTGTAAGAATCATTGCCGCCGCCGGAAGAATTGAATACCATTCAACCCACGTCACAGCACTTGCCACAAGGCTTATTATTACAAAAACTACAAGCCACACAGGACTTTTCGCCCATTTTTTATGGTTATTTATAAACACAAATGACCTGAGAAGGCTGATAAGATTCAAAGCGGCACCGGTGTATTGACCGAGAACTATGTAGTGCAAAATGAACATTATTGCCGCCGCAATCTGAACACCTATAATATTGCGACGCTTTTTCTGCTGAAATGACAGGCAGTTAAGCCCCGCTCCCGCAAAGCCAATCACCTGTGCTATGGTATTATGCATTTATGAACTCCTTCATAGCTTCTATAATCTCTTTAAGCTCCGCCTGTTCCTCTTGGGTACCTGCATTGGCATTGTATTTTTTCAAAAGTCTTGACATTTGATTTTTTATGTGTAATTTCGCATTTTCATCGGGTTTCAATTTGCCAATAAAACAATCGGCAAGGGTGTATTTAACCGTCTCACCCGTGTATGATGCGTCAAATGCGATATACACTCGCCTGCCTTCACAAACCGCAATTTCAGAATTGATTTTAAAGCCGTTTTCAAACAAAAACTCTCTTAAATCCTCTGCCCTGCTCTGGGGCTGAAAAACGAAGTGGTATTTCGGGTTTTTTACCCATGGTGTTTCGGCAAGCTTTTCTTTTATGAGTGTGCCGCCCATCCCCGCAAAAACGAACTCGTCAGCTTCATCCAGCGAAAACTCCTTCAAGCCGTCAGAAAGCCTTAATTCGATTTTATCTGAAAGGTTGTAGTATTCAACAGCCTTGGCGGCATTTTCGAGTGGCATTTTGCCAATATCTGCACCAAAAGCCTTTTGGATTTTACCATTTTCTATGAGGTAAACGGGCAAATACCCGTGATCTGTTCCTATATCGGCAACAATGCCGCCGCCCCTTATGAGAGATGCGGCGGCAAGGAGCCTTTCGCTAAGTTTAACAGCCATTATTCACCAATAGCGGCATTGATTTTTTCAACAAGCTCGTCTGCATTCACGCCGTGAACCATGCAAGCCTGTTCGATTGTTTCGCTGCGTGCAGAGGGGCAACCGAGACAATGCATACCCATTTCGAGGAAATAGGGCGCTGTCTGTGGGGCTGTATCAAGAATTGTGCCTATAACTGTATCTTTTGTTACCTTCATTTTCAGTACTCCTTTGTATTTTTTTATTATTATATCATATCTCATTTCAAAAATAAACAATATTATGAAACTTTTTAACATATTTTATCGGTTGTAATTGTTTAATTTTACGCTTGAATTAAACAAGCACTGAGTGTAGAATTATAGTGATATACAATTTTTTCCCGGAGGAATAATTTATGTTTCAGAAAGATTTCAAACCCGTTCTCAGATTTATGGTAACAAGCGACGTTCACATCAAGGATGAGAAATGCATTGAAGAAGAAAGACTTGAAAAAGCAATAAAAAGGGTTTATCAGCTTTGCGAAGAAAGCGAAACCTATAAAAAGCTTGATGCTTTTTATTCTGTGGGTGACTTTGCCAACAGCGGCACAGAAACACAGATGAAAAAATTCAAAGAAATAGTTGAGAAAAATCTCAAGCCCGAAACACAGTATGCTCTCACAATGGCAAGCCACGAGTACCACAGCGAGGGTGTTGAAGCCGCTTATGAAAAATTCGGCAGAATTTTTGAAACACCCGTTGATCAGCACAGAGTCATTAACGGCTTTCATTTCATCAGCATCACCTGCTCACAGGGCTGTAATTTCCACGCAGACAAAATTGCTTTTGCTGCAAAAGAACTCAAAAAAGCGAGAGAAGCAGACCCCAAGAAGCCCATATTTGTTTTCCAGCATCCCCACATAACAGACACGGTTTACGGCAGTATGCTTTGGGGTGAAGACGAGCTTTATTCTACATATATGGATTATCCGCAAATGATTAACTTCTCAGGTCACTCCCACGCACCTATCAACAACCCCCGCTCAATTCACCAGAAACATTTCACGTCATTGGGCACAGGCTCACTTTCATACACTGAGCTTGATGAATTTGATAAATACTACGGCACGGTGCCGCCTATGAAGGCAAATTTTGCCCAGTTCCTTATTGTTGAAGCAGATGCAAACGGCGCTGTAAGAATTTATCCCTACGATATTTTCACAGACAACTTCTTCCCCTATGTTTGGGAGATTGACGAGCCATGGAACCCCGAAAGCTTTAAATACACCGATGAAATCCGCTTCAAATCTGCAGAAGCACCCCGCTTCACCGAGGATGCAAAAATTGAGTTTGACGACCTTGACACAGACGGCTTCAGAATCAAATTCCCCCAGGCAGAAATTTCCACCGATTATGTTAACGATTACAAGGTTGTTGTTATAGAAAAAGACACAAACGTAATCGTAAAACAAACAGTTATGTGGAGTGAATACTACTTCTTCAATATGCCCGAATACCTTGAGCTTGCATACACAGATTTAAACCCCGCAACAAATTACGAGGTTAAAATTTTCGCAAACAGCTTCTGGAAAACAACCTCAGCACCACTTTGTGCAGAAATCACCACACTTGAATAACGGAGGATATTTTATGGACAGAATCAGAGTTGACGGTCTTCGTCTTGTTGACGAGCACGGCAGAGAAAGAATTCTCAGCGGTATGAACGTTGTGGATAAAAAAGACTTTGACCCCGAAAACCCCGCATTCGGTTACTCTCCCGACAAATTCCCTTTTGAAGAATTCCGTGCAAGGGGCTACGACATAATCCGCCTTGGCTTTACGTGGTCGGCGATGGAGCCCACACCCGGCAACTACAACCAACAGTTGATTGACGACCTTTGTAAATTCCTTGACAAATGCGAGGAATACGGCATTTACGCATACCTTGATTGCCACCAGGATGTTTATTCCTCAACCTGCTACGGCGATGGTGCACCCAAATGGGCAACTATCACAGACAAATACGTTCCCAGAAAACAAATTGCTGTATGGGCAGAGCCTTATTTCTACGGCAAAGCTTGCTTCAGAGCATTTGACAACTTCTGGGATAACAGAATCTACAACCGCAAGGGCTTGCAGGATTATTTTGCAGATATGTGGAAAAACCTTGCAAGTGCTATAAAAGACAAGCCTGCTCTTTTCGGCTTCGACTTTTTGAATGAGCCCTTCCCCGGCAAAGACGGCGGTAAAATTTTCAGAAGAATAATTACGGGAGTTGCACGAACAGCCATCACCGACAAGCGTGTTCACCTTTTGGAAATGGCAAAAATCGGTCTTTTCAGCGATGAAAAGCCCAAAGCACTCGACCAATTCCCCGGTGAGGTTTTCAAAGGAATCACACTAAAATGCCAAGACCTTGTTAAAAACTTTGACGAAAACCGCTATTCTCCATTTGTGAGCAAAATGGCAACTGCAGTAAGAGAGGTTACCGACAAGGGCATTATGTTTATGGGTAACAACTACTACTCTAATATGGGTATCCCCTGCTGCAACAAGCCCGTTACTGTCAACAATCAGCGTGAAAACAATCAGATTTTCGCCCCCCACGCATACGACCTTATGGTTGACACACCCGCATATAAATACGCTAACAATTCACGTGTGGGTATGATTTTTGACGAGCACAGAAACACACAGCTCCGCCTCGGTTGCCCCTGTATCGTCGGCGAATGGGGCTCCTGTGCTGAGGGTGACGGATGGTATCCACACATCAGATTTTTACAGGATAAATTCGACGGCTACAAGTGGAGCAACACTTATTGGTGCTATTTCGACGGTATTCTTGAGCAAGACTTTATGAGAATACTCACCCGTCCCCGCCCCAAGGCTGTTACAGGTGAAATTATTTCATACAAATACGACCACGAAGACGGCGAGTTCAAGCTCAAGTATATTCAGGATAAAAAATACGACGTTCCTACGGTTGTTTACGTTGACCGCAAACCCGAAAAAATCGAGTGTAACGGCAAATACAAGCTCATTGAATTGCCCGGCAACATCGGTTACGACATCGAGTTTGAAACCGACATCGGCGAAAATGAAATAGAGATTGAATTTTAATAAAAAAACTCTCACGGATTATTAAATTCCGTGAGAGTTTTTCATTTTTTCTTACTGTGAAAGGTTTCTTCGCCTATTCTTCTTATTGTAATATCTGCACAAAGGCTAACCTCAATATTTTTAAAGACAGGCCCCCAATCGCCCTTATATTTTTTGTAAAGCTCTGGCTCTTTTAATCTGAGAAGCTTGCCGAAGCGTACCGCATCACCAAGATGCTCGCCCTGTAAAACAACAAGGGTGTTCTCCGCTTTTTTCAACACCGCCTCGCCTGCCGAAGTCTGTAACGTTTCAAGCACTCCATCATCGGTGCTAAAAAACTCTTCTCCCTCAACCTCGTCAAGGTCACAGGAAATTTCTACGCTGACATCATAGTGCAAGGTATTGTTTTCTTCATAGATTCTGTATTTTGTTTTGCCCTTATTTATCAAAAACGTGGCTTTTTGTGAATTAGGGAGAGTTGCCGTTATTTCGCCTTTGTTAATTTTGTTGTTGAGAAAAGCGATGCCCTCTGACGTTTCGTTATCAATATAGCCCGAAAACGACTTATCCTTGCCGATAAGCGCACAGCCATCAAGCTCATAATTTTCATTTTCGCCGCTTTTCTGAATTTTAATTGCGGGGATAGCAAGAACCGTAGTTTCATCCTTCATATAATTTACTGCATCAATAATGCGCACCCTTGGAGTCAAGGACTGGTTATAGCTTTCTTCGAGAAGATTTTCAAGAATTTCACTTTTAACCGCATCGGGCAAAAGCTTTGCTCTTATAACCTCCTCAGCAGATGCATTTTTTGCTACGCAGATTAACTGCGAGGGTCTTGAATCATAGTCACGCTCAAAAAAATCAAGAATATCGCCGAGATTTGAATTTGCCGCTTTTTCGCCGACGACAATTACACGGTTGTGGGCATAAAGGGGCAAATTTCCGCTTTTGGTAACAAGGCTGTGAAGCGCTTTTGCGACTGTTTCGCCATCCGCAGAATATATTTTCGTTTTATTTTCGCTGTTGCTGTCGCCACTTGGGCTACCGCTTTGCTCGTTGTTCAGAATTTCAACACAAACACTGTAGCCGTTTTCAGTTAAATCGATACCGATACCCTGCATTATCATAAGCTCAGAGAGCTCTGTTCCTGCACCATCACAAGAGGAAAATGCAAAAAAGCTAGTCATAACCACAACGAACAGCAAAAGCTTTTCAACTGTTTTTCGCACGCTTCATCCCCCTTTTTGATACGTCAAAAATAATCAAAACACTTGGCAACACCACTACAGGTATAATATAAAGTGCTATATTCAACGGCACCGATGACAGAAAGCCGAACCTTTTAACGTCACCCGAAATAAACACAAGAACAAAACCTATAATTGTGCTCAGACAAGCAGATATCAACGTTTTTGATGCCTTTGGGAAAATATACGCAACGCATTTTATCACAATTATCATATACAATGTCAGCTTTGAAACTACGCAAAGAATCCATATAGCCGTTTCCAAAGCGTCAAGCCTTTCAAGCAACCCGAACTTTGCAAGAGATATCGCCGCATAGGTCGGGAAAAGCTGTGTATCTGCAAAGAGACCCAGGGCTCCAACAACAAAAAATAATATAAAAACAAAAACAATGCCACTGAGAGCCACCCAAAGAATATAATTTTTCAGAAGCTTCTCACGTATATTTTCAGAAAAAATCACAACTGCACCTATACCTGTTGCGTGTGCAGAAAAAATCAGACTATCCTTAATAAAATCCTCTGCACCGAACTCAAAAAGCGGTGTGAAGTTTAAAAAATCCACCTCTTCTATAAGAGTCAGCATAGCAAAAATTGTTGCACCCGTCACAATAACGGTAAAAACAATACCCGCCCTTGCCAAGGCACCGATACCAAGAAGCGCCAAAGCTCCGCACACAGCAACTAAACCGA
The DNA here is from genome assembly GCA_045649005.1 of Acutalibacteraceae bacterium. GTDB lineage: Bacteria > Bacillota > Clostridia > Oscillospirales > Acutalibacteraceae > DTU089. Next base: position 4,423 of record JAZRPC010000084.1, on the reverse strand, counting down.
GAATAAAAAAGGTCATATCCGTCCCTGGGAACAGCTCCGAGCTTGCGAAAAGGTCAAAGCGTGACGAGGTCATTACGGCATCGAGAAAATAAACCGACCCGTAACACACCGCAACAATTTTAAAAACAACATTTCCTTGTAAGGACTTACCGTAGCTGAGCCTTGATTTTCGTTGCCTTTTAATAAACAGGTATGACGGAATGATGGCAATTAGGTTAACAGCCACAAATACCAAAGGACGCAAAATTGAATCTGTGCTTGCTATTTTTATATCGGCGTTTGAGATATACATAAACAAAGTTCCCAGCATCGACAGATACAGCAACGAAAAAAACTGCGGTGCGCTGATACTTTTTTCAGTCATTTTTACCCCTCATTTTCAATGCGTTAATATCAAATACCTTTTTACCCAGCTTCTCCATCCCCTGCCTGAATAACGAATCTCGCCACATCGATTTGTTATAGGGCGTAAAGGGTGCAAGATACGGTACGCCGTAATCCGTCATTGAGCTAAGGCTCACTATAAGCGCCGCCGCACCTATCATAATCCCGTAAAGCCCGGCAAAGCCACCGATAATTATAAAAACTATACGCAACACAGAAATGGGCTGATACACCTCGGATGACACAAGGGAGCAGATTGCCGTCATAGCAACAACAATGAGCATTGGTGCACCGATAAGTCCCGCAGTAACCGCCGCATCACCAATGACAAGAGCACCGACAATACTGACGGCGTGACCGATTGTTTTGGGCATTCTCAGCCCTGCCTCACGTACTATTTCATATATAAAGTGTATAATCAACGCTTCAAGCGTCAGGGTAAACAAGGTGTTACTTTCCATAATAACTATGTTATAAAGCATATCATCGGGCAACATCTCCTGATGAAAAAGACCGATGGAAACAAAGGTGCCCGGCAAGAAGATGCTTATTAAAAATGCGGCAAACCTTATAAGGCGCATAAAGCCCGCAAAAAAAGGACGGTTTATATAGTCGTCAAGAGTCTGAAAGTTTTCAATAAACAATTTCGGCACAACAAGTGCAAAGGGTGTGCCGTCGACTATGATACCCACCTTCCCCTCGCAAAGCTTAGCGGCAAAGGTGTCGGGGCGCTGTGTCTGACCCGTCATTGAGAAAAGGCTTTTTCTGTTTGTATCAAGGGCTTTACGCAGGTAACCCGCCCCAAGAACAGTATCCATATCAACCGCAGATAATCGTTTTTTCACCTCTTCCAACGTGTTGGGGTTCACTCTGTCTTTCATATAGCAGACGATTATTCTGGTTTTACTTGTTTTACCGGTTTCCTGTGGTTCAATTTTCAGATTAGCAGTACACAGCCGTTTTCTTACGAGGGTAAGATTTGTTTTTATGTTCTCTGTAAACCCCTCTCTTGACCCAAACTCCTGAACCTCTGTATCAGGCTCCTGCAACGCTCTTTCGGGAATTTGCTGAACACCAAAAATGATACAGGTCTGCTCCCCCTCGACGAAAATCAGCAAGGTTCCTCTTAACATATTCATTATTGCTTCATCAAGAGTTTTGGCTCTTTTTTGCTCGGTGCCACATATAATTTTATCGCAGATGAAATCAATGGGGCTATCCTCGGGCAGCTTGCCGTCGAACAACAGAATCGGTCTTATTGCGTTATCGGCTATTCTCTGAGAGCTACAAAGCCCATCGCAGTTTGCAAAAACAACGCATTTCCCCGCACAGTAGCCCTTTTTGACAACTATGTCAAAGCTACCCTCGAAAGCCTCTTTTATAATCCTGCCGTTTTCAACTGCATTTTTCCGTATATCTCCAAAGGTTTCTTCTTGTATATTGTTGAGAGGAACAAAAACGTTATCATCTTTTTCCACTTTACCACCTCAAAAAAATCTTTTCCGTTAAAATTGAGAATATACCGACACAACAAGGAAAAAATACGTATGGTGATTTTATGCTGGGAATGATAATTAAAACGTTTATAATTTATTGCACGGTTGCGGTCTGCGTCAGGCTGATGGGCAAAAGACAGCTTGGTGAACTGCAACCCGGCGAGCTTGTGGTAACAATACTGATTTCAGAAATTGCCGCCGCACCTATTTTTGATAACAGCGTTTCAATTTTAGGCACAATAGTTTCACTGTTGCTTCTTGTTAGCTTTGAAATAATCAGCTCGGTTTTATCAATGAAAAGCGTCCACTTCAGACTACTGTCTGAGGGCAACCCCATAACCGTTATCAGAAAAGGTAAACTAAGACTTAAAGAACTAAAAAAACTGCGTCTTACAATAAACGATATTCTTGCATCACTGAGGCAAAAGGATATTTTTAATATCGAGGATGTTGAAAACGCAATAATTGAAACAAACGGAACTCTTTCCGTTATGCTGAAATCAGATAAACAGCCTCTGACCCCCGAAACGAAAAACAAAAAGAAAGAACAGACAATGCCCTGCCCCGTAATCATCGACGGAAGAGTTGTAAAAACAGCGTTTAACGACTGCAATGTAACCTTGGATGAAGTTAAAAGGAAAATAGAAAAAGAAAAGCTTAATCAAAATGAGATAGTATTGATGACCATAGACGAGAATAAAAAATACTACGTAATAACAAAAAAGGAGTGCTGACAATGAACAGAAGCGTTATTGCCGTTATATTGCTTATTGTTGCGGTTGCACTGGGTATATCTTGTCACTTTTACGTAAAAAACACCTGCGATTCAATGCTGACGCTGGTTGACAACGTATTAGAAGAAGCAATAACAGAAAACACAGAAAAAGTTAACCCCTCAACGGTTCTTCTGAACTCGCAATGGAAATCAAAAAATTTTTTATTCAAATTCTTCCTTGGCCAGAACGATTTTTCAACCGTTGAATCTTATATAGGGAATGCATTATTCTATTCTGAAATACAGGATAATGAAGCCTTAGTGATATGTTTAAGTGAACTCAGAGAGGAGCTCCGCCGTATAAAGAAGTCAAATGACCTTGATTTACAGACAGCACTCTAGGGTACAAAATCTTGTGAAAAACTATTGAAAATCGGCATTTTCGGGTATATAATTTATGTGAGAAGTCACAAAATCCCACAAAAAACAGAAAGGGTGTGAAGACACAATGACTTTCATCTGGCTCGGTCTGCTTGTTGCTTTTATAATAATAGAAGCATCTACAGCGCAACTTGTCACCGTGTGGTTTGCCGTGGGCTCCCTTGCCGCACTCATCACTTCGATTTTCACCGAAAGCATTTTGGTGCAAATCCTTGTTTTTGTGTTGATTTCGGCAATTACGCTTGCTGTGACACGACCATTTGTAAAAAAAGTCACAAAAGGCAAAAAACAGCCCACCAATGCAGATATGTACATAAATCAAGAGGGTGTTGTCACCGAAGAAATTGATAACATTTCTGCAAAGGGTCTTGTAAAGGTAAAGGGCTCCGTGTGGACAGCACGAACCGAAACCGACGACATCAGCCTGCAAGAGGGCACTCGTGTAAGGGTAAAAAAAATAGACGGTGTTAAACTGATAGTTACACCCGTCGAATATGTTAATAAATAGGAGGTAATTTTATGTCATTAATTACATTAGGTCTGGAAATCAGCGGCGGTGTATTCGCAATACTTGCCGTTCTGGCAGTTTTGATTTTGCTTGTTATTTCAAACATCAAAATTGTTCCCCAATCAAAGGCATACGTTATTGAAAGATTAGGTGCATACCACACCACATGGGAAACGGGCTTTCACGTGAAAATCCCGTTCATTGAAAAGGTTGCAAAAATTGTTTCTCTTAAAGAACAGGTTGTTGACTTCCCACCACAGCCCGTTATCACTAAAGATAACGTTACAATGCAGATTGACACGGTTGTCTTCTTCCAGATAACCGACCCCAAGCTTTATTGCTATGGTGTTGAATCACCCATTTCTGCTATTGAAAACCTTTCTGCAACAACTCTTCGTAACATCATCGGTGAGCTTGAGCTTGACCACACGCTCACCTCACGTGATACAATCAACGCAAAAATCAGAGGTATTCTTGATGAAGCAACAGACCCTTGGGGTATAAAGGTTAACAGAGTTGAGCTTAAAAACATTCTTCCGCCCCGTGAAATTCAGGATGCTATGGAAAAGCAGATGAAGGCAGAGCGTGAGAGACGTGAAAGCATCCTCCGTGCAGAGGGTGAAAAAGCTAGTCAGGTGCTTATTGCCGAGGGTAGAAAAGAAGCACTTATTCTGAGTGCAGAGGCAGACAAACAGGCCGCCATACTCCACGCAGAGGCTGTTAAGGAATCTAAAATCCGTGAAGCTGAGGGTGAAGCAGATGCTATCCTCGCAATACAGAAGGCTCAGGCTGAGGGTATCAGAATGATTAATGAAGCCGCACCCTCAAAGGGCTACCTTTCACTCAAGGGTATGGAGGCATTCGAGAAAGCGGCTGACG
>JAZRPC010000083.1:0-14255 GCA_045649005.1 Acutalibacteraceae bacterium | reverse complement strand
ACCGAATATTTCGGTATGCGTGACACGGGCTTCGGTATTCTCGAATGCGTTTGCCTAAAGCACAACGAGGCAGTTTACAAAATGTATGAAAGCCTTAAAAAGCGCTTCCCGAATGTTATTTTTGAAAACTGTGCAGGCGGTGGCGGCAGAACCGACCTTGGTATGATGAAAAGCTTCAACCACACCTGGGTTTCAGACTGGCAGAAAATGCCCCGTTCCATTGCTATAACAAACGGGATGACAATGGCACTCCCGCCCGAAAGAGTTGACAGGCTTTTTGCAGGAATGGGCTGCCACACTCTCGGCTCATTTGACGCACATCTGAGAAATACTATGCTCGGTCATATTTCACTCAATGTAATATCCCCCGCCGATGCCCGAATCAATGAAAAGCAAATGGCTTTTGTAAAGCATTCTACGGATATTTACAAAGAGTTTATAAGACCATTCCTTTCCGAATCGAAAATTTATCACCACACTCCCGATTTGAACGAAAGTGATTACTCTGTTCTTGAAATATCCGCACCGGACAAATCAAAAGGTGCAATTACCGTTATCACCCTTTGCGGTACAAATCAAAAAGCAATAACCGTTAAGCCTAAAGGAATTGATGTTTCAAAGGAATATAAAGTAACGTTGGATAACGACGGATTCAGCTACGTTATATCGGGCGAAAAGCTTAAACGAAACGGAATTGCAGTTGTAATCAATGCTTCACTTTCGTCTGAGCTTGTTTTATATGAAATAATATAACAAATGAACCCCAAACTAGTTTATAGTTTGGGGTTCTGATAATTTATAAAACACTTTCTATTATCTTTTTGAGTTCTTCTGCTCCTTCGCCCTTTTCAGAGGAGAAAGGAAGAATGGTGAGATTATCGCCAAACTCGGCTAACTCTTCTCTGAGGGCGTTTTTGCGCTCATTATACTGTGTTTTATTAAGCTTGTCGCTCTTTGTTGCAGCAACTATGAACGGGAGACCTGCATCCTGCAGAAATCGCATCATAACGTAATCATCCTCAGAGGGCTTGTGGCGCATATCAACAAGCTGAACAACGAGCTTGATGTTGCGAGGGCTTTGAAAATAACCCTCCATCATTTCTGCCCAACGGCGTTTTTCACCCTTTGCAACCTTTGCGTAGCCGTAGCCGGGCAAGTCAACAATTCTCACATCTTCAACCTTAAAGAAGTTTATTGTTATTGTTTTACCTGGCATTGAAGAAACTCTTGCAAGGTTCTTTCTGTTGAAAAGGCGGTTAAGCATTGATGATTTGCCAACGTTTGAACGACCTGCAAAAACAATCTCGGGCAAGTCAGATTGCGGAATCTGCTTCAACGTACCGAATGCGGCTTCAAACTCAACCTTGTTATAATTCATCGTCATACCTCCCTGCAATAAACGCCTGTGGATTTATTTGCCTTTTCATTATTTTTCATTTCCGTTGCCTTTGCTTTGTCATTTTTAACTTTTACGCCTTTTTTCCTTTCAAGGGCAATAGAGAGAACCTCATCAAGGCTTGAAACAGGTATAAACTCAAGACCGTTTTTGACAACGTCATTAATTTTATCAACGTCTGCAATATTTTCAGCGGGTATAACAACTGTTTTCATACCGTTTTTAAACGCAGCCGTTGCTTTTTCACGCAATCCACCGATTGCAAGAACGTTACCCCTGAGAGTAATTTCACCCGTCATTGCAACGGTTTTATTAACTGCTGTGTTTGTCAAAGCAGAAACTAATGCTGTTGTGAGAGTGACACCTGCCGAGGGTCCGTCTTTAGGCACAGCGCCCTCGGGAACGTGAATATGAATATCTTTTGTTTTGTAGAAATCACCTTCAACACCGAGCTTTTCTGAATTTGCACGTATGTAACTGACAGCAGCTTTTGCAGATTCTTTCATAACGTCACCGAGAGAACCTGTCAACTCCAGCTTGCCGCTACCCTCAAGCACAGCAACCTCAATCTGCATCATTTCACCGCCGACTGAAGTCCACGCAAGACCGTTTGCGGCGCCAATCATTTCGCATAAATCAAGGTTAGAGGGTTTATATTTCACAGCACCCAGAAATTCGGAAAGATTTGAATTTGAAACAGAAATTGTTCCCTCAAAGCCTTCGGCAAATCTTACGGCGCATTTTCTGATGATTTTTGAAATCACTCTGTCAAGAGTACGAACACCCGCTTCTTTCGTGTAGCCCGAAATTATCCCACGGATACCCGAATCGGTAAACTTAATTTGCTTTCTTGTCAAGCCGTAATTTTTAAGCTGTTTTGGTACAAGGTGCTTCTTTGCTATTTTGAATTTATCCTCTGATGTGTAGCTGTAAAGCTCAATAATCTCCATTCTGTCAAACAAAGGTCCCGGAATACGTGAAGCATCGTTTGCAGTGGTAATAAAAAGAGTCTTACTCAAATCAAAGGGAACCTCAACATAGTGGTCTGTAAAGGTGCTGTTTTGTTCACCATCAAGCACCTCAAGAAGTGCCGAGGACGGGTCACCCTTATAGTCATTTCCTAATTTATCAATTTCATCAAGAAGAATCAACGGATTTGCTGTGCCCGCTTGCTCAATAGCGGTTATGATTCTGCCGGGCATTGAGCCGATATAGGTTTTTCTGTGGCCTCTTATTTCAGCCTCATCGTGAACACCGCCAAGTGAAATTCGCACATATTTTCTGCCAATAGCCTGCGCAAGAGACCTTGCAACAGAGGTTTTGCCAACACCGGGTGGGCCAACAAGGCAAAGAATCTGTGCATTAGCGTCAGGTGCGAACTTTTTAACGGCAATAAGCTCAAGAATACGTTCTTTTACCTCCGCAAGACCATAGTGATCTTTCTCGAGAATTTTACGAGCTCCAGTAACGTCGAGATTATCCTCGGTATAAATTCCCCACGGCAAGGTTGTCACACGCTCAAGGTAAGTTCTTGAAACATTAGCCTCGGGGCTACCGGGTGAGCTTTTCAAAAATCTGTCGCACTCGTCATAAAGCTTTTTCTTTGATTTTTCGTCAAGAACAGGGTTTTCTGCTATACGCTTTTTGAATTTCTCGGCTTCACCCTGAATTGAATCATCATCGCCCAATTCATTTGTGGCAACCCTTATCTGCTCACGAAGATAGTAGTCACGCTGATTTTTGTCAACAACCTCTTGCACCTTGTCGTTGATTTCTGCTTCAATTTTGGCAACCTCAATTTCTCTTGCAAGAACGACACACAAAGCCTCTGCCCTGTCATAAACGTTCATTGTATAAAGGAGCTTTTCCTTATGCTCGATACCAACAAAAAGGTTACCCGCTATGTAGTCAACGGTTGCCGACAAATCGGTCATTTTAAGTGCACGGTAAAATGCGTGGGCAAGCATTCTCGGAGCAAGAGAATAAAGCGTTTCGAGTTTATCTCTTATCTGTAAAAGAAGCGCTTCCTCTTTCACCTTATCAATCTGTGTATATTCATCGGGCAAATGAACAATCTCGCCCTTGATAAGCATTCGTTTAAACGTAGCCTCTTTGAATCTGCCACGGTAAAGACCTTTAACAACAATGTCATATGTACCGTTTTCTCTGTTAGGCTCAACGCTTTCTATTGTAGCAACGACGCCGATTGGTTTAAGGTCCTCAAAAGCGGGGTCTTCAACGGAAGCATCCTCCTGAGTAACCAAAAACAATGGTGAACCGTTAGTTGTGGCGGCATTTATTGCGTTTTTCGACTTTGCTCTGCCAACTGTAAAACGGATTGTAGCCTCAGGAAAAAGCATAAGGTCACGCAATGCCAGAACGGGCAAAATCGCATTTTCTATTTTCATATCAGTAGCTTTACTCATTTTAATTCCTTACAATATCATTCGGGGAGTCGTAACCGACTCCCCTGTTTTAATTATGCAGTTTGTGTTTCAGCTGTTTTTTTAACGTAAACGGGCTCTTTTTTGCCGTCAACAACCTCAGCTGTTATTTTTACCGCCGCAATTGTGTCGTCTGAGGGAACAGAATACATAACAGGAAGAAGAATTCCTTCCATAATACCTCGCAGACCACGAGCGCCCGTATCCTTTTCAATAGTGAGCTCCGCAACACGTCTGACAGCATCTTCGGTAAATTCAAGCTCAACCTTATCCATCTTCAAAAGGCTCTTGTATTGCTTGAGCAATGCGTTTTTAGGCTCTGAAATAATCTTTACGAGCGCATCAACGTCAAGGTTTTCAAGAGATGTGATAACGGGGATTCTGCCCACAAGCTCGGGTATAATGCCGAATTTCACCAAATCCTGCGGGATTGCTTTTGAGAACCAATTCATATTCTTGAGCTGAATCTTTGAATAAACCTCGGAGCCAAAGCCCATACCGCTTTTGCCGTGTCTGTCTTCAATAATCTTTTCAAGTCCTGAGAAAGCACCGCCACAGATAAAGAGGATTTTTGACGTATCAATCTGAATAAAATCCTGCTGTGGGTGTTTTCTGCCACCTTGAGGCGGAACGTTTGCAACAGTTCCCTCAATTATTTTAAGAAGTGCCTGCTGAACACCCTCACCGCTGACATCACGGGTAATTGAGGTGTTTTCTGATTTTCTTGATATTTTATCAATTTCGTCGATGTAAATAATACCTTTTTCTGCCTTCTCAACGTCATAATCTGCCGCCTGTATAAGACGGAGAAGGATGTTTTCAACATCTTCACCAACGTAGCCCGCCTCTGTAAGAGTTGTGGCATCCGCAATAGCAAAGGGAACGTCGAGAATTTTGGCAAGCGTTGATGCAAGCAAGGTTTTGCCCACACCTGTGGGGCCCAGAAGAAGCACGTTGCTCTTATTTATTTCAACATCATCGGATGATTTGAGATAAATTCTTTTATAGTGGTTATAAACAGCAACGCTAAGAACCTTTTTTGCCTCATCCTGACCGATTACGTATTCGTCAAGAGCGGCTTTAAGCTCCTGGGGCTTGGGCAACTTTTTCTTTGCACCGTTCTTTTTGCCTTTTATTTTATTTTCGTTTTCGGCAACGCCTTCAATAATATCAAGGCAAAGATAAACACAGTTGTCGCAAATGTTAACGTTTGCACCCGAAATAAGGTTTTTTACGGAAGTCTGAGGCTTTCCGCAAAAAGAACAACATATATTTTTTTCGTCATGTGCCAAATCTGAGCACCTCCGATGATTTTTTATCTCTTGTCAATAATTTTATCAGCCAAACCGTATGCAACCGCATCCTCTGCTGTGAGCCAGTTATCACGCTCTGTATCCTGTGTGATTTCTTCAACGGATTTGCCTGTATTCTCTGCGAGAATTTTATTGAGTCTTTCTTTTGTTCTCTTGATGTGGTCTGCGGCAATAAGAATTTCTGTTGCCTGACCCTTTGCACCACCTAAAGGCTGATGAATCATAACCTCAGCATTGGGAAGAATGTAACGCTTACCCTTTGTACCTGCAGAGAAAAGGAATGCGCCCATAGATGCCGCCATACCCATACAAATTGTTGAAACGTCGCATTTGATGTATTGCATAGTGTCATAAATCGCCATACCTGCAGTCACGCTTCCGCCGGGGCTGTTGATATAAAAGCTGATATCCTTATCAGGGTCCTGACCTTCGAGATAAAGCATCTGCGCAACAATTACGCTTGCTGTTGCATCGTTGACTTCATCAGAAAGAACAATGATTCTGTCGTTGAGAAGACGAGAGAAAATGTCGTAAGAACGCTCGCCTCGATTTGTTTCCTGGATAACATAGGGTACAAGTGCCATAGCTACAACCTCCTGAAAATATATTTGTATTATTGGCACGGTTTTTTGATTTTAAACCGATAATCTTAACATACACAATACCGCCCCAGTAAAAAGACTGTGGCGGCATTTAAGTTTAAATCATTCAGCCTTTTCAGCGTCTGCTTTTTTCTTTGCAGGAGCTTTTTTAGCTGCAGGTTTCTTTGCAGTTGTTTTCTTTTCAGCGGGTGCTTCTTCAGCATCTGCTTTTTTCTTTGTTGTTTTCTTTGCTGCGGGTTTTTCTTCAGCAGCATCGTCTGCCTTGGGGGCAGCCTTTTTCTTTGCACCTGCAACTGCAGTCTCTTTTACGAGATCCATTGCTTTTCTGCAAGCAAGGTCAGCCTTGATATCTTCAGCAGAAACATACTTTTTAACCTGTTCAACAGGCATATTGTACATATCGGAATATGTTTTAATTTCTGTTTCAACGTCTTCGTCGCTGATTTCGATTTTTTCAAGCTCTGTGATTTTTTCAAGAGCAAGACGAAGTTTAACGCTCTTTTCAGCGTCAGCCTTGTAGGATTCACGCATTGCGTTGATATCCATTCCAAGATACTGAGCGTATGTGTTGATGTCAAGACCCTGTGCAGAAAGTCTGTAGTTGAACTCGTTGATCTGGTTGTCAACCTCTTTTTCGATCATAACATCGGGGATTTCAGCAACAACGTTATCAACAAGAGCATCTAAAACTGCGCTTTCGAAAGCACGGTTTGCAGCAGCCTCTTTGCGGGCTTTGATTTCTTCTTCGAGATGTTTTTCATAATCTGCTACTGTGTCAAATTCGCTGACATCTTTAACAAATTCATCATCGTATTTGGGAAGCTCTTTCTTTGTGATTTTGTGGAGCTTGATTTTGAACACTGCTTCTTTACCTGCAAGGTCTTCTGCGCCGTATTCTTCGGGGAATGTAACAGTTATGTCGAACTCCTCATCAACCTTATGGCCGATAACCTGCTCTTCAAAGCCGGGGATAAAGTTGCCTGAACCGAGTTCAAGGTCGTAGCCTTCGCCTTTGCCGCCGTCGAAAGCAACGCCGTCAACAAAACCTTCAAAGTCGATTGTTGCAATGTCGCCCTTCTTAGCGGCTTTGCCTTCAACAGTAACGAGCTGAGCGTTCTGCTGGAGATTTTTCTCAACCTCTTCTTTGATTTCGGTTTTCTTAACTGTAACCTTTTCTTTTTCAGCCTTGATGCCTTTGTATGCTTTAAGCTCAACTTCGGGTTTAACAACGATTTTGCATTTGATTACAAAGCCGTTTTCGTCGATTGATTCGATAGAATCCTCAAAAGGAGCTGCAACAGGCTCAACACCTGCCTCTTTAACTGCTGCTTCGAAGAGTGCGGGGTATTCTGCATCGATTGCATCATACCAGAAAACTTCTTTGCCGTAGTTTCTCTCAATAAACTGTTTGGGAGCCTTACCTTTGCGGAAACCGGGAACGTTGTATTTACCCTTGTTTTTGTTGTATGCTTTTGCAACTGCCGCCTTGAAAGCGTCGCCCTCTAAAGCAATTTCAAGAGCATATACGTTTGTTTCAACTTTTTCGCAAGATTTTAAACTCATTTTGAATAACATCCTTTCATTTTGCGAACATATTATAACTGCAAAATTATATCATAACAATTTGCAAATTTCTACTGTTTTTTCAATATTTTTCCAATAAAAAGGCAATTTAACGCCCGTTTTATTGGATTTTACATATCCGAAGTAATCAAACGGGGAACAAATTTCAAATAATCGGCAGAAACAAGGCTGAATTTTGTCCCGTTATAATCGATTTGTGCATTACCCGGTGAAACAAAACCGTGAAGGTGACCGAAGAAGCACCGTTTAACAGAAAACTCACCGAGAACTGCCAAAATCTCTTCGCATTTCTGGGTTTCACTAAGCGGCGGGTAGTGAAGAAAGGCAATTATTTCGCCGCCAAGCTTTTCTGCTTCTTTTAAAGAAGTTCTCAGCCTGCCCGCTTCTCTGAGAATCACCTTTTTATCGGCATCGGCTGTGTCGTCATAAAACCAACCTCTTGAGCCTGCAAGAGCAAACCCCTCCACCGAGAAAGCGTTGTTATGAATAATTTTAATAGAATCAAAATTATTTTCTTCAAGAAATTTATTCATCTTCGAGGCTGTGTTCCACCAATAATCGTGGTTACCCTTGAGAATATATTTGGTGCCGTTGAGATTGTTGAGAAATTCAAAATCCTTGACAGCCTCCTGCAGACTCATTGCCCAGGATATGTCACCAGGAATAACGACACTGTCGTTTTCACCGACGATTTTGTTCCAGTTGCTTTCAATGCGCTCGACGTAATCCGCCCAGCCCTTGAAAATATCCATAGGCTTGTCGCAGGAAAGTGAAAGATGAGTGTCACCAATTACAAATAAAGCCATTAAATCCGCCTTTCAGCAATCAGATACCGAGCATATCGAAAACAACCTTAGCCATATCCTCTTTTGAAGCAACCTTTTCAAAACGAACTTCTTTGCCCTTGAGAGCGGAAAGCTGCTCGGGTGCTTTAAGAGAAGACAATTCTTCAAGAGCCGCAACTGTGCTGAATTCATCGGCATAATCCTTGGCATCAGTTTCAACAGCACCGAGAACAGCCTTTGAGAATTTAAAGGGTGAAGCTGTTGAAGCGATAACTACAGGTGTCATATCCCCTGTTGACTCAATATATTTGTTGCAGACGTTGATTGCAACTGCAGTATGTGTGTCTGCAAGGTAATCGTAATCGTTGTAGGTTTCGTTAATAGTTTCTTTTGTGAGCTCATCATCACAGCAGCCTGCAACAAAAAGCTCCTTAATTTTTGCGTTTACGTCATCGCTGACGGTGTAAACGCCCTTATCCTTTAGCTGTGAGAACCAATCGTTAATAACATCAGCATCTCTGCCGCAAAGAATGTAGAGAAGTCTTTCAAGGTTGCTTGAAATGAGAATATCCATTGAGGGAGAAACCGTTGTAAAGAAATCACGGTTTCTGTCATAAGTACCGCTGTTTATAAAATCGGTAAGAACTCTGTTAGCGTTTGAAGCGCAGATAAGCTTGTTAACGGGCAAGCCCATTTCTTTAGCAAAATATGCCGCAAGAATGTTGCCGAAGTTACCCGTGGGAACAACGATGTTGATTTTTTCGCCGAATTTTACGGAGCCGTTGTTTACCATATCGCAATAGGCGGAAACATAATAAACAATCTGGGGAGCAAGTCTGCCCCAGTTGATTGAGTTTGCAGAAGAGAAAACGAGATTGTTTTCTTCAAATCTTTTGAGGATTTCTTTGTTGGTGAAAATGGATTTAACACCTGTCTGAGCATCGTCAAAGTTACCCTTGATTGCACAAACGCCAACGTTGTTACCCTCCTGAGTTGTCATCTGAAGCTTCTGCATGGGGCTGACACCGTCAACGGGGTAGAAAACAAGAATCTTTGTGCCGTCAACGTCCTTAAAGCCCTCAAGAGCGGCTTTACCTGTGTCGCCTGAGGTTGCAACGAGAATAACAATTTCTTTATCTTTAAGATTTTTCTTTGCAGAAACTGTGAGAAGATATGGCAAAATCTGAAGCGCCATATCCTTGAATGCACAAGTGGGGCCCTTAAAAAGCTCAAGAATGCTTACGTTGTCGTGAAGCTTGACAACGGGAGCAACCTTTTCGGAAGAAAATTTGCCATCTTTATATGCACCCTCTACGCAATAATCAAGCTCATCCTTTGTAAAGTCTGTGAGATAAAGACCAAGAACCTTTTTTGCTCTTTCTTTGTAATCCGCATTGCAAAGAGCTTTCAATTCGTCTGCGGAAAGGGCGGGAATTTCAACGGGAATATAAAGACCGCCATCGGGAGAAATACCGTCTGTAATAGCTTTTGAAGCAGTTACTCTGACGCTGTTGTCACGTGTAGATGTATAAAACATTTTTAACACTTCCTTAAAAATACATATTATCGCATTATAATCCTTAATATATTACCAAATGCGCTAATAATTGTCAACCGCTACACAAAAAACAGAGGACTTTTTTGAAGCAATCAAACAAACTCAGCTTATCAACGTTTTCGGCGGCTTTTATGTTATAAGAGCCGAGAATTTTTCCCTCGGAATATATCTTAACCGAGCCCAGCACGTCACCCTTTTTAACGGGTGCCGACACACTCTCTTTTGCAACAATTTTAATATCAAGGGTGCTCTCCTCACCTTTTTTCAGAAGCAGGGGTAAAATTTTGTCGGTTTCGGTTTTTATAGTGGGTGTTTTGCCGCCCTTTACTGCGATTTCTTTCACATCGCCAAGCTTCACCTCGGGTGTTACGCTGGTGTAATTTGAAAAGCCCCAGTTGAGCATTGCCTTGGCTGTTTCAAACCTTTCATTGCTTGTTTTGCTACCCATAACAACGGCTACAAGCTCAAGTCCGTCACGCTTTGCGGAGGCAGAAATGCAACAACCCGCCTTTGCGGTTGTTCCTGTTTTTAGCCCTGTTGTGCCGTTATAAAACCTTACGAGCTTGTTAGTGTTCACGAGCTCGGTTTCGCCGTTTCTCAACGAGTCCATCCACACGGTTGTATAGTTCTTCACAACATCATATTTAAGAAGCTCACACGACATAATCGCAATATCTCTCGCCGTTGTCAAGTGTGTTTCGGTTGTGTCATCAAGACCCGTTGCATTCTCAAAGTTAGTGTTTTTCATGCCAAGTTCAACGGCTCTTTTATTCATAAGTGAAATAAAGGCTTCTTCACTGCCGCTTACGTATTCTCCGAGAAGCGTAGCAGCGTCGTTTGCGCTACCAATAGCCGTTGCACGCAAAAGCTCATCCACACTCATTGCTTCGCCCGGCTCGAGCCAGATTTGTGACCCGCCCTTTGAGGCGGCATTATCCGAACAAGCCACCTCATCGGTCAATGCTATTTTTTTACTGTCCAAAGCCTCACAGACAAGAAGCATTGTCATAACCTTTGTTACGGATGCGGGGAAAAGCTTTTCATCCGCATTAAATTCCATAAGAATTTTGCCCGTTGAAGCATCCATCAGAACCGCTGACTGAGCTTTTATTTCAACAGGCAGACTTTCTTTGTTTTGCGACTTTGTTTCCGACAGGCTGACTTGAACGGTTTCATTCTCTTTGACAACTCGTTTTGCCTGTGCTGAAAGGGTCGTTCCGAACATCAGCAACACACATAAAATGCCGCAAAGTATTTTTCGCATAAATATCACTCCTTATGGCATTTTTATGAAAATTCGGTGTTTTTAGAACGGTTGGGAGGATAAAAAAGATGTGAAGCACCAACGATAAATTCAAATTAGAAGGCTACGCTTTTGGTGGTGGGTCGTTCAAGTTCCTTCTTGCCGTCGTCGATTCATAGCAAAGACAGGTGCTTTATAGTGTAATAATTTGTTATTCGTTTCATCTGTGAAGGAAAACAGTAAGAGGGCGACCCACCACCATTCCCCTTCGCTGATGAAACGAGTAACGTAGGGGTCGGTCTTGACCGTCCCGCAAAATCGAGTACAAAACGGGCGGGTCAAGACCCGCCCCTACATTATCTATCCCAACAACAAATTAATACAATCGGCGCAAAGCGCCCCGAAACTGGAGGCTGGCGACTGGCGACTAGAATCTTTACAATCGGCGCTCTGCGCCCCTTAACTTGCCACCTGCCACTTCCAACTTGCAACTTAAAAAGCGGCTTGGAATTAACCAAGCCGTCCTTTGAAATATTAAATTGTAGTTAATCCGGGTCAATCGTAGAATCGGCAGATTTATCTTAATACTGTACTCCTCGATAATACT
Source organism: Acutalibacteraceae bacterium (assembly GCA_045649005.1). Classification (GTDB taxonomy): domain Bacteria; phylum Bacillota; class Clostridia; order Oscillospirales; family Acutalibacteraceae; genus DTU089. The sequence goes on along the minus strand of JAZRPC010000083.1, from coordinate 2,723 downwards.
CAGATTCCTTTTTTCTTTTTTTCTCGAACAGAATATAATCGTCGTTTGAATAACCAATATTCTTCACGAAACCTTCCACATCATTATATGGAAGTTTTTCGCCTAGTGCGCTCATCGTTTCGATATAACACTTAATAAGATTTGATGCTGTAACAGCCGAATAAGTTGGGTCTTCATCAGAATCCATCAAAACATTCTCCACAAGCAGTTCAATATCAAAATATTGGATGTAGAGCATATATTTAAGTTTTTCATAATCAATAGCCATATATTATTTCTCCATGTACAGAACATTTTTTGTAAGACAGGGGACAAAATCAGGGTACGGTTCGACAAAATCAGGGGACGGTTCTGTGATTGACGATTTTTGCGCCAAAACCGCCCCTCTGATTTTAAATTTTAAACAGGTAAAACACCTGAAAATATAGAGAATGCACCAAATTAAGATTCAATCACAGAACCGTCCCCTGATTGGTTTTTAGTTAATCCGGATCAATCATAGAAGCGTTTGATTGGCTTTCTGTTTGTCCTTTTATTAATGGAATAACAAATACTGCACCACAAAAACTAAAAGCAATTAACACTAACATAAGACTTATTTTATCAGCACCAAGCAAACGACCCACAAGAACAAGCATAACAACAGAAAGAGCTGTTATTAGTTTAATGTTTGTTATTTTTGATATAAATCTCTTGGAAAAGCGAGCTCTTTTCAAAAATACAAACCCGGCAACTAAACCTAAAACAACCAAACACAATATTACAAAGGCTATAACTCTTTTTACAGTTGTAAGGTCAAAAATAGAAACACATTGAATTATTGATAAAACCGAATTGCACAAACCAAAAGTGCCAATATATTTGTGGGCATTATTTTGTGTAATTACATTTTTTAAAAGCGCACAAGCAAAAAACAGAGCCATTGCCGCAACAAAAATGGTTGTGACTATTAATACAGGTGATTTTCGTGTTAAAAACACCAGAAAACCAGACATTATATCCATCAACAAGTAAATTGAAAGGATTATAATAACTCTTTTCTTTACATCATTTTTCCGCTTCATTGATATACTCCTTTGTGCCGCTTCCACTACGATAAGGGGTTCAGCAGTTACCAAACTCTCGGTTTTTGTTGATTACTCGCAAAACACCGTACCGACCCCTGTCCTATTCGCATCACACAGTTTCAAACACGCAATAATAGCGATTAGAATCAACGTCATATAAAAAGATAATCCACTTTGTGGTATCTTGCCATATCTCATTATCGCTATCACTTATGATTTCCTTATGACTTTTGTCATATATGCAGATATAACACTTGTGTTTTTTATATCTGTTGCCAAAGATCTTTTTGTACTCGTCAAAATATTCAAGTTTAGCAATGTGCTCCGAATTCATTTCACTCCAATTGCCGTTTTCTGCTTCATCAAGGATTATTTTTTCCTCTTCATTGCTCAACTTAAAAACCCAGTATTCAAAGATATCTATCGAAAATATTTGATAATAAAATCGGATTGCAGGCTTTTGAGGCACATACACAATACCAAGCTCAGCTATGTATTCGTTTATTGTGCCAAACGCATATCTTATTACAAAAGATAATACCAAACATATTGAAACCACCAGCGCTAAAATCTTTAATATTTTTTTATTTATCGGTTTTTTAATCTCCATGTCATTATACCTCCCATTAATCCGATGAAAAAATCACGGAACTGTTCTATGATTAGTCTGGTTGGTTTTCTGCGGATTCGTAGTCTGATTGGTGTTTCAGCTTATATATTTTAGCATTTTTTATCAAATAAACAAATGTTAAGATGTTTGCAACCGGAACTCCTACCATATAAAATATTTCAAACATATAGATATCTGTTTTGAGATATACCACATCACACAAAATTGACAAAACATGAAACAATACACATATAACCAAAAGTAACTTCATACCAAACACTAACTTTCTTCAGTTATCAACTCAAAAAAATCACCGAACTGTTCTGTGATTGACGATTTTTGCATCAAAACTGCCCTGATTGGTTTACTGTAACTAATATAACACTAAATTTCATTTTCTTCAACATAGCATTAAGAAGGCAACCGCCCCCTGTCGTTTTAAGATCCCCTAGGTGGGTGAATTTTTAAAATTCACCCAATATATTTTTAACCCTTCACCCATATATGTAAAAAATTTCGACATTACTACAATTTTTTTGAAAAAATTTTTTGTTTTCCACAGATTTGTATAGTTGCATAAATCCATATACCTGAAATTGTGCAAAACGCAAATGCGGGACGGTCAAGACCGTCCCCTACGTTGTTCGTTTCATCAACAAAGAGCTCCCGCAACGGGGCAACCCACCACCAACACTACGCTTTGCTCCGTGTCGGTTCCCCTCCCTATTCAGCAAAGCCGAACAGGGATGATAAGCTTCGCAACGCCGCAACAAATTAATACAATCGGCGCTCTGCGCCCCTTAACTTGCCACCTGCCACTCTCAACTTGCAACTTAAAAAAGCAGGACGGTCAAGACCGTCCCAAATACCCCAAAAGCACCGTAACGCAACAAAACACCCCGACAGAAAGGGAGCGTAAATAAGGGATTTATTAGGTTTAAATTTAATATTTTCCGTTAATACTTCATGAAAACACACCGTAGGCGCCAGCCTGACGGTGTGTTTATCATTTCGTCTGAACGAAAACTATTAAAATTTAAACTGCC
>JAZRPC010000082.1:0-7296 GCA_045649005.1 Acutalibacteraceae bacterium | reverse complement strand
CCCATTGGTTCCAACCCCTCACAGGCATCACCGCCGAAAAGCACGACAGCTTCATAACTCCAAAAAAAGACGGCAGCATTATTATGGAATTTTCCGGCAAGGAGCTTATCCAGGGTGAGCCGGATGCCTCCAGCTTCCCCTCAGGCGGTCTGAGGGCAACCTTTGAAGCCCGTGGCTACACAGCGTGGGACCCCACCTCCTTTGCATTCATAAAAGACGGTGTTCTTTGCATCCCCACAGCCTTCTGCTCCTACGGCGGCGAGGCTCTCGACAAAAAAACACCCCTTTTGCGTTCAATGGAGGCAATCAATAAGCAAACCCTTCGTGTGTTAAAGCTCTTCGGCAACAAGGACGTTATATCCGTTAAAACAACAGTTGGCCCCGAGCAGGAATATTTCCTTGTCGACAGCGACGTTTACCATAAAAGAAAAGACCTTGTCTATACAGGCAGAACTCTTTTCGGTGCAAAGCCCCCAAAGGGTCAGGAGCTTGACGACCACTATTTCGGCGCAATAAAGCCCCGTGTACAAGCCTTTATGAAGGATTTGGACGAGGAGCTGTGGCGACTTGGCGTGCTTGCCAAAACCGAGCATAACGAGGCTGCCCCCGCTCAGCACGAGCTCGCACCCATTTATGCCACAACAAACATCGCCACCGACCACAACCAGATTACAATGGAAACAATGCAGAAATGCGCCAAAAAGCACAACATGGTGTGCCTGCTTCACGAAAAGCCCTTTGCAGGTGTTAACGGTAGCGGTAAGCACAACAACTGGTCAATCTCCACCAACACGGGCGCAAACCTTCTTGAGCCCGGTGACACTCCCGGTGAAAATGCTCAGTTCCTTTTGTTCCTTTGTGCAGTAATAAAAGCAGTTGACGATTATCAGGATCTTTTAAGAGTTTCAATCGCTTCTGCAGGTAACGACCACCGTCTCGGCGGTCAGGAGGCTCCCCCCGCAATCGTTTCAATGTTCCTCGGCGAGGAGCTCACCTCTATTCTTGAGGCTATCGAGAATGACGAAGCCTACGGCGCAAAAGAGAAGGAGCTTCTCAAGGTTGGTGTTCACGTTCTTCCCCGATTCCCCAAGGATACAACGGACCGCAACAGAACATCTCCCTTAGCCTTTACAGGTAACAAGTTCGAGTTCCGTATGCTCGGTTCATCTGCCTCTGTTGCGGGCCCCAACACAACTCTCAACACCGCAGTAGCAGAGGTTCTCAGCGGCTTTGCGGACGAGCTTGAGGGTGCCGCTGATTTTGAAAGCGCACTCCATCAGCTCATAAAACGTGTTATCAGAGACCACAAGCGCATCATCTTCAACGGCAACGGCTACGATGATGCCTGGGTAAAGGAAGCACAGGAAAGAGGACTTCTCAACCTTGTTTCAACTCCCGACTGTCTGCCCTATATGCTCCACCAAAAGAATGTGGATCTTTACACAAAGCACAAGGTTTACAGCGAGGCAGAAATCAAAGCCCACTACGAAATCAAAAACGAAAAATATTGCAAGCTTCTCAACATTGAGGTTCTTACAATGATCGATATGACAAAGAAGGATATTCTCCCCTGCGTCAGCCGTCAGATTCACGAGCTGGCAGATACGCTCCTTTCCAAAAAGGCAATCAGCGATAGCATCGACGGTTCTTACGAAGAAACACTCATAACCAAGCTTTCAACTCTGTGTGCCAACGCATTTGATGACGTAAGAAAGCTTGAAGAATGCTCGAAAATCGTCAAATCCATTGTGGAAAGCGACGCCGCTGCATTCTATTACAAGCTCAACATAATCCCCGTTATGGAAGACCTCAGAGAAGCAGTTGACGAAATGGAAACACTCTGTCCCTCAGACAAATGGTGCTACCCCTCCTACGGCGACTTACTCTTCAGTGTTAAATAACAATAGAAAAACAGCCGAGACAAAACGTCTTGGCTGTTTTTAAATGCCTGATGCCGGTAGGGGACGGTCTTGACCGTCCCGCATTTTTAAGTTGCAAGTGGCAAATTGCAAGTGGCAAGTTTCGGGGCGCAAGCGCCGATTTTATTGATACGTAAAAGTGTTGCGAAGCCTATCATCCCTGTTCGGCTTTGCCGAATAGGGAGGGGGACCAAAAGCAACGCTTTTGGTGGTGGGTCGCCCCCTTGCCTTCCCCCTTCGTTGGTGAAACCGATAACGTAGGGGACGGTCTTGGCCGTCCCGCAAAATCGAATACAAAAACGGCCGGGTCAAGACCCGCCCCTACATTATCTATCCCAATAACAAATTAATAAAATGCCGTGCGCAGCACCCGAAACTTGCCACTTGGCACTTCCAACTTGCAACTCAAAACATCTCCGCTACCTTGCACACAAACGGCACAAGCACAAGTCCGGGCAGTAGATTTGCAACCTTTATTTTTGTGACACCAATCAAATTAAGCCCTAAAGCCGTAATCATAACAGACCCCGCACAAATCAACTCCGCAACTGCGAAATCGTTGAGAAACGTGCCTAGCACCATACTAAGTGCAACAAGAGCACCCTGAAAAACAAGCACAAAGCCCGAGGCACACATAACCCCAAGACCAAGGCTCGATGCCAGCATACACGACGAAATAAGGTCAAGCACAGCTTTGGTGTAAAGCATCTGATTATCACCGGAAATGCCGGCATTCATCGAGCCCACAATGGTCATCGCCCCAACGCAGAAAAGAAGCGAAGCCGTAACGAACCCCTGTGAAAAGGTTGATTTTTCTGTTTCGCCCTTTTTCTTTTGAAGCTTGTTGCCAAGAGCGCTCAGCTTGCCGTCAATGTCAATAAGCGTGCCGATAATTGCGCCAAGAACAAGGCTGAGTATCATAACGAGCTGATTCTGCCCCTTTATAATACCACCCACACCGATTGCTATTGTGCAAAGCCCGATGGCGGTCATAACTGCGCTTGTGAGCTTTTCGGGTATCTGCTTTTTGAGAAGCAGACCAACACCGCTGCCGATAATAACCGTCAGCGTGTTAACAAGAACGCCGCTGAAAGCGGAAAGATTTTCAATTATCCCCAAAATCCGCACCTCCGAATTGACTCCAAGGGTAATCCTCAAAGCGAGGGTATATTTTAAATTCCATAAGCTCACCGCTTGCGGGGTGATTAAACGAAATTATATGTGAAAACAGTGCAACGTCACAGCCTCTGTCACGGCTGCCGTACCGCCCGTCGCCCGTGAGGGGCGTCCTTCTGGAAGAAAACTGCACCCTTATCTGGTGAGTTCTGCCCGTGTGAAGAAGCACCCGCACAAGAGCCTTGCCGCCATTTTCAGAAAGCACCTTGTATTCCAGAGAAGCATCCTTAACACCCTTTCGCATTCTGTCAACAACAAAGGAGCGATTTTTTTTAGAATCCTTAAAAAGCAAATCCTTATAAATACCCTCTTTATTTTCAGGTACGCCATCCGTCACGGCAAGGTATGTTTTTGAAAGCTTCCTTTGTGTGATGTCAGTTGAAAGCGCCGCCGCACTTTTTTTATTTTTCGCAAAAACCATTACACCGCCCACATTTCTGTCAAGACGGTGTAAAAGGTGAATTGTTTTTCTGTTTTCATTCTGAAGATAAGAGATAATTCCCTTTTCGCCCTTTTGTGAATCCTCACTGGGGATTCCCACAGGCTTGTTTATAACAAGAATATCCCTATCCTCAAAAATTATTTCAATATCATTGTGCGTGAAGGTCATATTTCTTTTTAAATTCCTCAAAGATTTCAGTAAACTGTTCGTTGTTGTGCTTTATATCACGCAGATAGCTGTGGGTGTCAAAGCTGTCCATCTCTGCCTCAATAACCGCAACGGCGATGTTTGAACAGTGGTCAGAAATTCTTTCACAGTTTGTGAGCAAATCCGAAAGCACAAAGCCCAGCTCAATGGTGCAGTCGCCACTCTGAAGCCTGTTGATGTGGTGTGCTTTAATTTCTGCGGTAACTCTGTCAATAACCTGCTCCAGGGGCTCAACCCTTGCGGCAAGCTCAACGTCGTTCTTCTCATAAACCCTTGTTGTGAGAATGGTGATTTCCGCAATAGCCTGTAAAAGAAGTGTGATTTCTTTTCGGGCATTTTCCGAAAACTGAACCTTCTTATCGTGAATTTCCTCAGCCACCTTTTGCAGATTGAGAGCATGGTCACCAAGGCGCTCAAAATCGCCGATGTTGTGAAGCATTTTTGAAACGGTTCTTGCATCGTTATTGGTCAACGACTCCGCTGAAAGCTTCACAAGGTATGTGCCAAGCTGATCCTCATAAACGTCGAGGGTAGTTTCGTATTCTTTAATTTTCTTTGCTTCATCCTTGTTGTATGAGAACACAAGCTCAAGGGATTTAATAATGGTGTCCTTAGCAATAACAGCCATTTTAGAGGCGTAGTTGTCGCACTCCATAACAGCAACCGCAGGTGAACGGAAAAGCCTTTCGTCGAGGTAAACCGCTTCCGTTTTTGCTTTTTCCTCGCCACCCTTTTCTTTAACAAGCTTGTTTGCAAGCTTTGCAATGAGCTTTGTAAATGGCGCAAGAATAATAACGTTTGAAAGGTTGAATATTGTGTGAATAACTGCAATGGTTGCAGGGTTTACAAAGTTATTGTCAAAGTAGTTATCAAGGGCTATGTTACCGATTATGAAAACAGGCAGGAAAATAACCGTGCCAATAACGTTTATAAGAGTGTGTGAAAGTGAAACCTTTTTAGCACCAGCACCCGCACCAAGGCAGGATATCATCGCTGTTGCACACGTGCCGATATTCTGGCCGAGAATAATCGGCACAGCCATTGTGTAGGTAATTGAGCCGGTAAGAGAAAGTGCCTGAAGAATACCGACAGATGCCGATGAAGACTGAATAACCGCCGTAACAACCGCACCGATAAGCACACCGATAACGGGGTTGTTGAATTTTGTCATCAGCTCTGCAAACTTCGGTGATTCTGCCAAGCCCTCAACGGAGCCGCTCATAATATCCATACCATAGATAAGCACCGTGAAGCCCACAAAAATCATACCGAGGTTTTTCTTTTTCTCGCTTTTTGCCATCATCATAAAAGCAATGCCCACAACAGCAAGAATGGGCGCAAAGTTCTGCGGCTTCACCATCTGCATAAAGAAGGAATCGCTCTGCACACCAACAAGTGACAAGAACCACGCCGTAACAGTGGTACCGATATTTGCACCGAATATAACACCTATGGAGCTTTCAAAGGTCATCAGCCCCGAGTTTACAAGACCAACAAGCATAACCGTTGTGGCAGATGATGACTGAATAATAGCGGTTATCACCGTACCCATAATAATACTGACAAAAACGTTTGATGTCATTTTCTTGAGAATAACCTCGAGCTTACTGCCCGCTGCCTTTTCAAGACCGTCTGACATAGTGCTCATACCGTAAAGGAAGAACACAAGACCGGCACAAAGCTTGAGAATGTCAAAAAAATCCATAATATTTCTCCTTTTTTCACGACACTTCTTCCGTCGTTTTTTCTATATTTTTCCAAATTTCTCACGATACCATTTTATCACCGTTTTTTCAATTCTTCAATATTTTTTTATTATTTTGCAAATTAATGATAAAAATATTTTTATGATAAAAAAAACACTTTTAAAAGCGGCAACAATCCTGCTCGCCCTCATATTTTCCCTTATAACCGCCGCCGATATGTATCTGAAAACTCTTGGCGACATATCAGACACCCCTGCCCCGCAGCACGTTACCAAAACAGCAGAAGCCCTCACACACTTCAGAAAGAAAAACGGAGCTCTGCGAATAATCAGCTATAACCTCTTAGCAGACACCATAGGCTTCGATGGTGAGAATGCACAGCTCCGAGCCGACGGTGTGTGCAAAATATTTAAAAGCCTATCACCCGATGCCCTGTGCCTTCAAGAGGTGAGCCGCAGTTGGTTTGCCTGCATTATGAACAACACAAAGCTGCGCTTCGTTCACCCCATACGCACGGGGCTTTTCGCCACAATGACCGCCATCGCCTACAACCCCGAAGCATTGCATCTTATTAAAAGCGGCGAACAGGTTTTTGAGCACGGGGTCAACTCAAGCCTTCGCCGTGCTGTTTGGGCAATGTTTGAAATAAAAAACGAAAACGCATTTTTCATTCTCGTTTCAACCCACTTTGACTTAAACCAAACCGTCAGCTCCCCGCTAAAAAACGCAACACAGCTTTTGCAGGCGACAGAGGTTGTAAAGCTGTGCCTTGAACTTAACGCACGTGAAAAATGCCCCGTTATCCTCGGTGGTGACTTCAACGCAAAAAAAGCCACAAAAAAGAACCCCTCACCTGTCTATGACATTATAAACGGCTTTTTCCCAAGCGCAGAAGCCTCCGCTCACAGCCGCAGCTACCTCACTACAGAAAAAAGCGGCAACCCCCTTGACCACATTTTTCACACCGATACATTGAAAGTCGAAAAATACTATAACTTTTATCACAGAAACCTCGAAGAACTCAGCGACCACTACCCGATTATGGCGGATTTTTCCTTTATCCAACAATAAATTCACGGTTTTTTCACGTTACCCTTGACATTATTTTGAAATTCTATAAAATATAATGTATAAAGGAGTGGTAAAAAATGGATTTATCAACATTAATCGAAAAGAAAAACAAATACGCTCAATATATGATTGATGACATCACACATATCATCAAAACCTTCGGCAAGCGTGACCCAGGTAGCCCCGGTGAGAAGGCATCCTGCGAATATATGGCAGAGGTTCTCAAAAACGAGTGCGATTGCGACCGTGTTCAGATTGAGCACTTCAAAGAAAATCCCGGCTCATTCTTCGGCTGGATTTATGTCTCATTCACACTTATTCTTTCAGCTATCCCACTTTTCTTTGTTTTCCCCTTAATCAGCGCTATCTTCATCGCTCTGGCATTTGCACTCTGCATTTTCCAGTTCGGTATGTATAAAAAGGTTGTTGACTTTATGTTCCCCGAGAAAGAGGGCACAAACGTCACCGCAATCAAAAGCTGTAAGGGCGAGGTAAAGCGTCGCATCTTCTTCAACGGTCATCCTGATGCCTGTTGGGAGTGGCCCGTAAACTACCGTCTTGGCGGTGCATTTTTTGAAGGTCACATTATCGTCTCCGCAATCGGTGCTCTGCTTTACCTTATCGCTTCAATAATCTATATTGCGCAGAATGGCATTTCCTTCGGTCTTATCGACTTAGCCTCAACCCCCGCAAAAATGGCTTTTTGGTGTCTTCTCGACGAGCCGTTGGGCGCCCTTGACCTGAAGCTTCGCAAGGATATGCAGGTTGAACTCAA
>JAZRPC010000081.1:0-3164 GCA_045649005.1 Acutalibacteraceae bacterium | reverse complement strand
CTTGAAATCGGCGACGATTGTCTTCTTGCACAGGGAATCAACCTTACCCCATATTCACACATTTTCGATGACCCCTCAAGAATCATTTACAGCCAGGGCGGTCATTGTGAAAAGGTTACGATCGGCAACGACGTTTACATTGGTATGGGTTGCAAGATTATGTATTCCGGTAACATTGGCGAGGGCTCGGTTATCGGTTGTGGTTCAACCGTTGTGAAGCCCATCCCCCCCTACTCCGTAGCGGTAGGCACACCTGCAAAGGTTATAAAAGAACGAAAATAAAACAATAAAAATGTCGGTAGTTCCATTGAACTACCGACATTTTTTATTTTTCAATCTTGCTGAATGATTCTCTTATTTCTGTTTTATCGCCCGTTGCAAGGAAATACTCGTATTCATAAGGCTCAAAGCTTCTGAAGGTTCTTGTTTTTGTGACGGCGATATATGATGTGGGGCCGTCTCTTGAGGGATCTTCATTTGTTGTTTCGCCTCTCATATAGACACCTGTGAGAAACGCTTCTTCACCTGGGACATAAAGACCTATGCCGAAGCTGTCATCAAACTCGCCTGTAAAAGCCGCCCAGTTTTCTTTTGAATAAAAATGGGGGTATCCCGCATCCGGCCAGAAAATCAAATTCTTTTCATAGGTCAATTCGCCACCTGTCCATGGCTTGTCGCCTTTATAATAAACAAAATTGTTGAGTGGCTCTATGCAATAAAATGCGGGGATTTCTTGGGAGCTTTCTGCCTCGGGGTAGCCTGAAAAATCAACGAATCGACAGCTTGCGTGAACTAAACCGTTTTCGATGGAATAGGTAGCCTCCATATAGGATGGGGTTATATATTCCTTTTCTTTTGCCCAGTCAAGGGGTCTGCATTTAATGTATATAGAGTTTTCACTAATCCTTATATCAACAATTTTGCTGGGGTCATTATACTGGTTACCGCCCTGTACGGGGTTATATCGCCAGTCATTCTCCATATAAACGCCGAAATCGTAATCAAGCGTGCCGTAGTATGATTGCTGAACAAGTCTGCCTGTATCGTTGCGATTTATAAGGTTAACGTTACTGTTAACAACCTCTGCGTTGTAGCGTTTGCCTGCATTTGAATCAACCTTTATTTTGCCGTCTACAGACACAGCCTCAACGGAGGAGTTTGTGTCTTCAACATAGCTGAGCGCACCGCCCCAGCCAAGGTCAACACCCACCTTGAGATTATCTTTTTCAACGAAAATTTCGTTATCGGGTATTTCACGGTTAAAAAGTGCAACCCCCTCAACTGTTATTTCGCTTTTTTTATTGTTTATAGGCTCAAGGGTTATATAGTTTATTTTGTTAGCCTTTGTTTTTTCGAGGCAATTATCAACAAAGGAAAAGAACTCGCCATTTTCGGCAGGCTCAAGGAAAAAGTTCTCTGTTTTTTCTTTGACCCCTGCGTTATAAGATATGGTGCATTTAACGTAATCTTCGCTTTTATAACTCACACCGTAATAATTAAACCATTCAACAGATTTTTTCTCGGGGACAATTTTTGTCACCCCGTCTTCATCCGTTGCAACACTTGCTTTTTTATAATCCTTGCCATCAAAAAGCATACCTTTTTCAAAATCCAGATTCAATTTGAACTCAGTATCATTTTGCGATGAAAGAAAACTTATACCATAGGGAGCAGTTATCAGCGCAACACAAACAATAATTATCGCCAAAACAACAGCAATTATTTTTAACACCTTTTTCATAAACAAATCTCCATTTATCTTTTAAGAAGCCACACAAGCATATCCGTTTCGCCCCTGTTGGCAAAGGCGAAATAGGGTATGAATTTAAGACGTCTTTCAATGTATTCGTCTGAGGCATCAAAATAAAGTCCATCGCATTCTTTTTCATCGTAGCCGACCGTTTCAAGGGTGGGCACAAGAAATTCTCTGTCACCTATAACGAATTCGCTCTTTATGTCTAACCTCACGGTCTGTATGCTGTCACCATTGTCGACACCCTCAATGCAGTAAAGCACAGGGCCTCTCATAACAGCCACTCTGCCTGCATTTTCGTGAACCTTTTTATTGGACGCAACAACTCTTACAGGCATATCCAAAGAAAGCTCAATTTCCGCATCATTTCCTTTTATTTCAACATAAGCATAGCCATCCTTCAACGAATAAGGCTTGTTTATTTCAAAGCTTTTGCACCATGCGGGTATTCTGAATGCCACATATTTTTTATTTATTGCGGTTGCCTTAAACACAACCTCACCGCAAGAGGGGTAATCGGTGATTTGGCTGATAACCGCACCATCGCAAGCGGTTTCGCTTTGAATATACTGATGCACATACACTGTATCATCATCAACAGAATAGATGTAATCACCGATATCTGCAATAAATCTGATTACATTAGGCGGGCAACAGGAGCAATCGAAAACCTCTTTACGCTCTGTTATGGGGAAACGCTTGCCGCCTTGAGTGGAGGGATGAACCTCGTTGAAGGTTGTGTCTATCTCAAGGGGATTTTCATAGAAAAAGCCTTTGCCATCCATTGAAATACCTGAAAGAATGCCGTTATACATAACTCTTTCCACCGCATCGGCATACTTTGAATTTTTATTGAGATTAAACATTCTTTGGGCAAAAAACGCCAATGCTATTGAGGCACAGGTTTCAGCGTATGCGTCACGGTTGGGCAAATCATAATTTATTGTAAACGCTTCGCCGTGGCAGGTGCTTCCCGTTGCACCTGTTATATACATTCTTTCGTTGACAATGTTGTCGAAGCAACGCTCCGCCATTTCGAAAAGCTCTTTATCGCCGTATTTTGCGGCAATATCCGCCGCACCGCTCAAAAGGTATAGTGCTCTGACACAATGACCATCTGCTGTTGTGCGCTCTTTAAGAGGAATTTCATCCTGGTTATATTTTTTGTGACAGCCCGGGTAAAGCTCTTCATCAACATCGTTTGAGCCGTGGTTATCAATGAAAAACTTTGAAAGCTCTAGGTACCTTTCTTCGCCTGTTACGTCATAAAGCTTCACAAGAGCCAACTCAATTTCGGGATGACCGGGAGTTACAAATGACGCAGATTTTTCTTTCACAAAAACCTTTTCTATATAATCGGCGTATTTGCACATCGCATCAAGCAGCGCTCTTTTGCCTGTTGCCTCATAAT
>JAZRPC010000080.1:0-13626 GCA_045649005.1 Acutalibacteraceae bacterium | reverse complement strand
AAACGTGGTAACTTAGCAATTACATAATCTAATTTTGGTTCGAATGCAGCGTATGTATTAGCGATCTGGATATCTTCCAAAGCCATACCTACAGCGATCTTTGCAGTAACACGGGCAATTGGATAACCGGATGCTTTAGATGCCAATGCAGAAGATCTGGAAACTCGAGGGTTAACTTCGATTAAGTAATATTCAGATGTATGTGGGTTCAATGCAAACTGAACGTTACATCCACCTTCGATTTTTAATTCTTTAATAAGTTTAATGGCGGAATCGTTGAGCATCTTTTCATCTTCTTTGCTAAGAGTCATGATTGGAGCAACAACGCAGGAGTCACCTGTATGAACACCAACAGGGTCGATATTTTCCATACCGCAGATGGTGATAGCGTGGTCGTTTGAGTCACGCATAACTTCAAATTCAATTTCCTTGTAGCCCTTAACAGACTTTTCAATAAGAACCTGGTGAACAGGCGAAAGTGTGAATGCATTGATACCGATATCAACAAGCTCCTCTTCATTGTATGCGAAGCCGCCGCCTGTGCCGCCAAGAGTAAATGCGGGGCGAAGAACAACAGGGTAACCGATGCGGTTTGCGGCTGCCTTTGCTTCTTCTATTGAATAGGTGATTTCTGAAGGAATAACGGGCTCACCGATAGATTCACAAAGCTCCTTGAACATTTCACGGTCCTCTGCACGCTCAATAGAAGCACTCGAAGTACCGAGAAGCTTAACCTCGCATTCTTTAAGAACGCCTTTTTTCTCAAGCTGCATAGCAAGGTTAAGACCTGTCTGACCGCCGATGCCGGGAATAATTGCATCGGGACGCTCGTGGCGGATAATCTTTGCCACGTATTCAAGAGTAAGGGGCTCCATATAAACCTTATCAGCGATAATGGTATCAGTCATAATGGTAGCGGGGTTAGAGTTAACGAGAACAACCTCGTAGCCCTCTTCTTTAAGTGCAAGGCAAGCCTGCGTGCCCGCATAGTCAAACTCTGCCGCCTGACCGATAACTATAGGGCCGGAGCCTATAATCAAAACCTTTTTAATGTCTGTTCTCTTTGCCATGTTAATTCCTCCAAATATATTTAAACGTAAATTATTAACTCATTTTGTATATGCGACCTTGCCGTCGCAAACTGTAAGAACACATTCACCCTTTACGTTCATCCCCTCAAAGGGTGTTGCTTTGCCTTTTGAAAGAAAGTCTTCGGGGTTTATGATTGTTTCTTTTCCTAAATCCCACACGGTGAAGTCCGTTCCCAGGGGGATACCGAAGCGTTCACGTGGATTGATTGCCATAAGCTCTATAAGCTTTTCGAGAGTGATTTCGCCGGTTTCAACAAAGTGTGTGTACATAATCTGGAATGCAGTTTCAATGCCCACAACACCGAATGCGCTCCCCGCAAGCCCCTTGCTTTTCTCCTCAGCTGAATGGGGTGCGTGGTCGGTAGCTATCATGTCGATAGTGCCATCCTTTATGCCCTCAATAAGAGCAATTTTATCTTCTCTTGAGCGAAGGGGCGGATTCATTTTAAATCTGCCGTTTTCTTGCAGGTCACTGTCATCAAGCACAAGGTAATGTGGACCCGTTTCACAGGTTACATCCAGCCCCTCTGCTTTGGCTTTTCTGATCAGCTCAACGCTTTCTTTTGTCGAGATGTGGCAGACGTGATATCTGCAACCGGTTTCTTTAACCAATTTCAAATCTCTTTCAATGGGCTTCCATTCGCTTTCGCTGCATATTCCTTTATGATTATGCTCTTTGCAATATTCGCCGTCGTGAATATAGCCGCCGTAAAGAAGAGCATTATCTTCACAATGAGCAACTATCATTTTTCCAAGGGCTTTCGCTTCAAGCATCGCCTGCCGCATAAGCTCTTCACTCTGGACTCCCCTGCCGTCATCAGAAAAAGCAATTGAATTTTCAGCCATGGCTTTCATCTGTGAAAGCGCCTCGCCCTTTTGACCGATTGTTATTGAAGCGTAGGGATAAATGTTTATTGTGGCACATTTCTCGATTATATCTGTCTGTTCCTTCAGATGCTCTGCCGTATCGGGCACAGGGTTAAGGTTCGGCATTGTGCAAACTGCGGTGTAGCCACCCCTTGCAGAAGCCTTGCACCCTGTTTCAATAGTCTCTTTATAAGAAAAACCCGGCTCACGAAAATGCACATGCACATCGCAAAAACCGGGAAAAATAAAGTATTTATCACAATTGAAAACAGAAAGAGCAGGGCAAGAAGACAACTGAGCCGCAACATCGAGATAAAAGGAGGGAGCCCCGACCTTTTTAGTTGCAGCGATATTTATTGTTTTTGCCTTTAATTGCTGTGACATAAAAATCCCTTTCCGTGATATTAGTAACCCCATAGGGGTATAAAAAAAGCCTTGCACTCTGGCAAGGCTGAACACACAAAAACATTGACACAGTTACCCCTGTATCGAACACATTCATAATTCAATCTTGCCGATCTCTCTGTACCGACTTAAAGACCTTATTTATGATACCAAAAGCATCACCAAAAGTCAATAGAAACTCTGCTTTCCTACCGCCATTTTTAGGTCTTTAAAATCAAGTTTTTTTGTTAAGTTTAACCAAAACTTATTTTACCACAAAAGTCGCTACCGAACAAGAAAAAATATTACGTTTTTTTCATTTTGTTAAAATGACCAAAACTAAAAACTCAACTTTGTCAATGTGACGAATGATTGATGTTGAATATCCTATATTTATAGTGTAAAATAATACATTATACTGCATTCAGCAAACGGGGGTGATGGTTTGAGTGAAAATGACGTAATCCGTATTTTCCAGAAAGGGTTCAACTATTCTCAGGACGGGCCCGGTAACCGTCTCGTTTACCATTTAGCCGGTTGCAATCTCAAATGTCCGTGGTGTTCAAACCCTGAGGGGCTCGATTTTCTCGGTGCAGCCACCACACTCAGCGTTGACGATATTGTGAAAGAAGCACTCTCCTGCAGAATGATGTTTATCGACGGTGGTGGTGTAACGCTGACAGGCGGCGAGGTCACCTATCAAAAAAAGGCTGTCACACTTCTTTTAAAAAAGCTCAAAGAAAACAACATACACACCTGCATTGAAACAAATGCATCATTAAAAAATTGCGAAGAGATTTTTCAATCAGTTGATTATATGATAGCGGATTTCAAATGTCCCTCTCCCGAAAAACTCAAAGAAGTCACCGGCGCAGACCTTGACACAATAAAAGAGAATTTATTGCTCAGGGCAAAAACAGGCAAACCGCTTCTTATACGCATACCGCTCATTAACAGCTTTAACAACGGTGAAGAAAACGCCCGTTTATTTGCCGATTTTTTTTACAAATTAAAAGCTGAAAGCGGAAACGAAAACCTGCTTTTCGAAATCCTTACATACCACGAATACGGCAAGGAAAAATACGAGAAGCTAGGCAAGAAATACACCGTCGAAAACGGCTTTGTTTCGCCGGAGGACGTCAGAATCCTGGCAACGGAAATACGAAATAAAAATTTGAAACTAATTCACACTTGAGGTGTTTTTATGTATAATTTTGACCCCATCAAAACAACAGAAAAAGCAAAGCTTCTCTTTAAAGAAGAGAGGGCAATAAACCACCTTGAGGGCTGGTTTATCGTCAAAGAAACCGAGCAGAAGGCAGATGAAAAATACTGCTCCCTCCCCCCTATGAGAAGGGCTGCCGAAAAATTCAGGGAGGCTGTTAAGGTTTTGCCCTTATCCATCAGCGATAACGCAATTTTCGCAGGTACACAAAGGGATGCATTTGCAAGAAGCTATGCGCTTATCAACCCATCATTCAGGGTAGAAACCTTTGCAGGCTATTGCGACCCCACCGCTGTTTACAACGATATTGACCCTACCGAAGAATTTCCGAAAGAACGCATTGAAGCACTTCGTGAGCTTGACAAACAAACCGATTACGTAAAAACACTTTCGGCTGTTTACAGGGATTGTGAAAAGCTCACAGGCGAGGTTGCTTTTTTCGTTGAGCAGGTAACAGGTCACCTTATCCCCGATATGCGTTACGCTTTAAAGCACGGCATCAAAAAAATGCTTTCTGACATTGAAGAAAAGCAGAAAACTGCAAGCGACGAGCAAAAAGATAACTACGAAGCAATGAAAATTGCTCTTGACTGTGCATTGATTCTTGCGAGAAGATATAAAAAAATAGCAGAAGAAAAGCTTGCTGTTGCCGAGGGTGAAAGAATAGAAGAGCTCTCTCTTCTTGTAAACACACTTGCAAAGGTTCCTGAAAACGGTGCACAAACACTTTACGAAGCAATCCAAAGCTTTATCATTCTTTGGCAGACAATGTGCCTCGAGCAAGCTCCTAACCCCTTTGCTTTCTCTGTTGGTAATGCAGACAGAATTTTCGAGCCATACAGAGCAAACGACAACCTCTCAAGAGAAGAAGCTGCCGCACTTTTCAAGCATTTCCTCGTATTCTTCAACGTTGCCGACAGAAGCTGGGCAATTTCACAGAACCTTATTGTAAGCGGACGTGACAAGGATGGTAACGACCTCACAAATGCTTCTACGTATGCTCTTCTTGATGCGTATTATGAAATGAATCTTCCCCAGCCAATTCTCTCGGTTAAATTACATAAAAACACGCCCGAGAAATTCTATAGTGAGCTCGGCAGATTCCTTTTCACCCCCGGTTGCCTTACCCCCTCCTTCTTCAACGACGATTCTCTTTACGAGGTGCTCTCGGAAGCGGGAATTGATATTGACGACATCCCCGACACCTCAATCGCAGGCTGTCAGGAGCCTCTTATTATGGGTAAGGATAACGGCAACACAACAAACAGCTGGTTTAACCTTGGAAAGGTGCTTGAGCTGACTCTCAACAACGGTTATTCCACCGTCACAGGCGAATATATTGGCACAGTCTGTGCAGAAACAGACGCCTTAACCGCCCTCAAAAATGTCAGAGAACGCTTTTACAAAAACGCTCAGTATTACTGCGACGAAATGGTAAAAGCCGCTAACGGCTGCTCCCGTGCTATCTCCCATTTACCCGTACCCTTCCTCAGCACGGTTATGGGCGGTATTGAAAGCGGCTACGACACTCGTGACATCACCCATCAGGGCACAAAATACAACGGTAGCGGTTGCCTTATTCACGGCACAAGTGTTGTTGCAGATTCATTTGTTGCCATTGACAAGCTTATTGAAGAGCGCCCCGAGGATGCACAGAATCTTCTCGATGCGTTAAAATGCAATTTCGAGGGTTATGAAGAACTCCGTGAATTTTTAATGTCTGCCGAAAAATTCGGTAACAATATAGAAAACGTGGATAACGAAACAGCAGAGGTAACGTCTAAAATCGCCGATATGGTAAGAAGCCAGAAAAACTACCTTGGCAACAGCTTCCGCCCCGATTTCTCAACACCCTCTACTCACCTGTTGTATGGCTATTGGGTTGGTGCTCTTCCCTGCGGAAGAAAGTCAAGAGATATGCTTGGCTACGGTGTTGACCCCCTTTACGGTGAGGCACAGAACGGTCTCGGCTTCCGCACCCTTTCACTTATGAAGCTACCCTTCAACAAAATGTGCGGTGGCTATGCTTCACACTTCGGCATTGACCCAAAATATTTCACAAGCCCCGATTACGAGGGCAAGGGTGTTGAATTCCGTGACAAGGTTATGAAGCCCTTGTTCTTTAACGAGCTCAACGAAAATGTTGCCCCGTTCTACCTTTACGTTAACGTTACAACAGCCGAAATTCTCAAAAAGGTTCTTGCTGAGCCCAAAAAATATGCTCCCAGCGGAGTTTACATTATGAGAATTCATGGTACATTCGTTAACTTCCTTGACCTTTCACCCGCAATCCAACAAGACATTATCCGCCGACTTGACCCTGCTTCAACAGCAGTAATGTGTTAACTATGAATATTTTAGGAATTGATATCGGCACAACCACCGTAACGGCGCTTGTGCTTGAAACCGAAAAAAGCGAGATTTTAAAATCCTGCACGTTGAAAAACGCTTCATTTATTGACGGCAGAGATTTCGAAAAGCTCCAAAACCCAAAATCAATAATTGAAACGGTTAAATCCGCTATTAAAAATGTAGCCGATAGCATCAATATCGACGCTATCGGCATAACCGGTCAGATGCACGGTATTCTTTACCTTGATAAAGATAACAAGCCATGCTCCCCCCTTATGATTTGGCAGGATGAGAGAGGTAACGAGCCATATAAAAACGGGCTTTCTTATGCCGAATTTTTGACAAAAGAAACTGGTTTAAAAGCCGCTTCCGGATTTGGTCTTACAACGCATTTTTACAATCTGATAAACGGTGAAATCCCTGAAAATGCCGTTATACTTTGCACAATTCACGACTATCTTGCCGCTTTGCTGACAAACACAAAGCCCGTTACCCACGCAAGCGATGGTGCAAGCCTTGGCTTTTATAATCTCAAAGAAAACTGCTTTGATGACGATGCATTGAATAAAGTCGGAATCAACAAAAGCTTTCTTCCCGAGGTTATAAAATCTACTACTCTTGCAGGCAAAACAAACTGCGATTTTCTCCCGGATAACATCCCTGTTGCGGTTGCAATCGGTGACAATCAGGGTAGCTTTCTGGGGTCTGTTGCAGATACTGAAAACTCGGTGCTCGTAAACGTTGGCACAGGCAGCCAGGTTTCGTTTATAACCGATAAAGTCAAGCCTCTTTCCTGTGGCGAAATCCGCCCCCTCACCGACGATAAATACATTTTCGTGGGTGCTTCGCTTTGCGGCGGCAGAGCCTATGCAATTTTGAAAGCATTTTTCGAAAAATGCGCTGAAATGCTTGGTGGCTCATCAGAAAGCCTGTATTCGGTTATGGACAAAAATGCAGAAAGCATCTCCGATTTTTCTGATTTATTAACCGTAAATTGTCAGTTCTGCGGAACACGTGAAAATCCCAAAATGCGTGGCAGCATTGAAAATATCGGCATTGAAAATTTCACCCCCGAAAACCTTATTTTCGGCACACTTAAAGGTGTTTCAAAGGAGCTTTTCGATATGTACGAAAGCGAGAAAGCACTTTTAGTAAAAGCCCCCACGACACTTGTTTGCTCGGGCAACGGCTTGAGAAAAAGCGAAATCTGGAGAAAAATTTTCACAGAAGATTTTAAAATGGAAGCAACTCTCCCCAAGCACAGCGAGGAAGCCGCTGTTGGCGCCTGCGTGTTCGCAGGTGTTGCAAGCGGAATGTTTGAAGATATAAAATCGGCGCAAAATGCGCTTTTGAGGTAATATTATGGATACTAAAAAAATTGCACAACAGCCCATATTTTTCGAAAAAAATCGTGTTTTCCGAGTGTATCTAGGCGGCAAGCTTTTCAGTGATTTTTTCGGTGATAACAGCGAGGACTGCTTTTATCCCGAGGAATGGGTCTGCTCTTCAACAAGAGCCCTCAACGAGGGTAGCACCGACGAGCACGAGGGTGTTTCCGTGGTAAAGGGCACCAACATTTATTTTAACGACCTTCTTGAGAATGAAAAAGAGCTTATGCTCGGCGACAGAAAAAGCTTCGACGTTCTTGTAAAGGGGCTTGATTCTGCAATACGCCTGCCTGTTCAGGCTCACCCCGACAAAGCGTTTTCAAGAGTTCATTTCAATTCTGAATTCGGCAAGGCTGAATCTTGGCTTGTTCTTGCAACAAGAAAGGATGCGTGCATCTACTTCGGCTTTAAGGAAGGTGTAACACCCGAAATGTTCGAAAAGGCTGTAAACGACAGCGAAACCGATAAAGACGCTATGGAAAAGCTTCTTAACAGAATCCCTGTGAAGCCCGGTGACGTTTATTTTATCCCTGCAAAAGCTGTTCACGCAATCGGTCCGGGCTGCCTTATTCTTGAGGTTCAGGAGCCCACAGACTTCACCATTCAGCCTGAGCATTGGTGCGGTGATTATCACCTGTCAGACCACGAAATGTATCTCGGTTTAGATAAAGATACTGCGTTGAGGGTATTCGATTATTCATATAATCTCGAAAGAGTTAAAAAAGAGTGCAGAAAAGAACCCGTTACCGTTTACGAAGAAAACGGATGCAGAAAAGAAATTCTTATAGGCTTCAACGACACACCCTGCTTCAGCGTTGAAAGATACGTTATCACGAGCGGTGAAACCGAGCTTCTTAACGGAACACGGGTTTATGTCGTAACCGATGGCGAAGGCTTCCTTTGCGGTGACGGATATGAAAAAGCAGTTAAAAAAGGCGACTATTTCTTTATGCCCTTCTGCTGTGAGAAAAAATACACAATTAAAAGCAACGGCGAAATTACGGTTGCAGCATGCATCCCTCCGGAGGCTTGAGTATGATTGAACAATTTTTAAAAATCAGAAAGTGGACACCGAATTTTTTTTCAGACCTGTTCAGTTATCTTGATCACCTTGACAGCAACGAAAAATGCAAGGTCATTTTCCGTATAACCGAAAGGCTTGTTGAAAGTAACGCTTGCGACGATAACAAGGTGGCAGAGGAATTGTTGATTTTCGCTTCAGAAAACTACCTTGCATCTGCCAAAAATGACGCCAAAGCTCTTGTTTTCTACCGTTTGGGTCAGCTTTATGAAAAATGCTTCGAAGACTACAACACAGCCTTTGAATATTATAAAATGTATGCTTCCCACAACACCGAATTTGATAATGTAAATTCACTTCTTTTGCGTGCAATTCTTCTGCGTGACGACTTTATATATTCAGAAGAAATGGAAAACTACCTGAAGCTCAGCTACGGCGAAATAAACCTCGGGCTTCGCAACGACAGAATATATGAGCACATCGGCTCACTTCTGGTTGCCCGAAAAAACGGTGACGAAAAAATGTGTGAAACATACGCAAAACGCATTAAAGCAATCGTAAAAGCCGAGGACGCAATAGTCTTTGACCTTTTAATGCGAAAGGATACCGTGAGAGATACGCTCACGCTACCCAAAAAGGTATTTGATTTTATTGATTCTTTACAATGAGAAAACGAGTGTCACTATGACACTCGTTTTTTATTTATCTATATACTTATAAATATGTGGCATACTTCTTCTGAAAAACGTTGACAGCTCAATTAAGCTTTCATAGGGTACGTCTCTTTTGGGGATAAGTGACACCCTGCTGTTTTTGGTACCTATTATGAAGTAACTGCGGGTTTCAACGAGTCTGTTAACAAATTCATATCTGATAGAAGCCTCTGAAACCTCCATAGCGTTTTCGTATTTTTCATAAAAATATTCATCATAAAAGCCGACAGTTACAACACTGGGGCAAAGAGCCTTGTTGGCTTTTTTCATAGCTTGGGGCAATGCCTTTTTAATAACGTAAAAATGATAGCCCACATAAAAAATCAGCCAAATAACAATTGCCGCAAGCATTATATAATTTTTAATCAACAAAGCGGAAGCAACTGCAAAGGCAGCGCACGCAACAATAATTATAAGGTTGCTTTTCATTTTTTTCATCTGAGCAGAATCGCCATATTTCACATAAAGCTCCGCCAGCTTTTCGTTTTCAAAATCCGTGTAAGACGTTTTAAATTCAATACGCATAAATTCACCATCCCTAAAAAGAATACCACATTATTTTTTAAAACACAATATAAAAACCCAATCCCCCGCCATCAGGCGAGGGATCGGATTATTTGGAAAGAGAAAATGAAATGATTTGCAATCAATGTCTACTTAATATATAACACGACAATGTTGTGTAAATTTCACAACTTTGTGAACAATTTGTAAACAAATTGGATTTTTTAGGTATTTTTTCAATATTTTTGTCTTTTTTGAATGTTTGAATCAATTTCTGCGAGAAAATCTTTTCTTTTTTGAGAAACAATTTTGCTCAACTCAACGTTAACTTCTTTTGAATTTTTCACACCGTGAACTCTTACGTATCCACCCTTATAATTTATGGTAAAGTAGCCTGTTTTTATTATGATTGAAAGAGCGTGAAAAAATCTTTCTACATTTTCACGGGAATGCCAATAGCCCACGTGTAAAAAATCTGATATATCCACTTTTTCACGAGCATCTGAAACGTTGATAATATCACCCAAGGGAATAACAAGTGACTCCGAAAAGCGTCGGTTTATATATAAGTTTTTATTGTCACATTCCATAATAACATTTGGCACAGTTAGTCTGAAAACGAACCGCAAAGCCAACAAAACGCATATCATCGCAAATACACGGTCATATAAATCGGATGAAAGAGTTGTTCCGATTATACCACGCAACAACACGCACAACGCCACACCCAAGGGGGCTATTACAAAAATTGCATTCTCTCTTTTAGCGATAACTCTCATAAACCTCACTCCTCAATAATAATTATAAGGTTTTATTATTTAAAATTCAATAGTAGCGTGACTTTTAACATCAGATGTGATATTATATATATTATAATTGTATAGACCAAGGAGTTTTTATGGATATTTTAAAGATTTTGCAAACAGAGTTTTCGGTCAGCGAATTTCATATTAAAAATATTGTTGACCTTATTGACGACGGTAACACAATCCCCTTTATCGCCCGATACAGAAAAGAGATGACAGGCTCCTGCGATGACCAGAAGCTCAGAGAAATTAATGACAGATTAACTTATCTTCGCAACCTTGAAAAAAGAAAAGACGAGGTGCTTTCTTCCATTGAAGAACAGGGCAAGCTCACAGATGAAATCTCTGCTGCTGTAGCCGCCGCAATCACTCTTGCCGAGGTTGAGGATATCTACCGCCCATACAAGCAAAAAAGAAAAACACGTGCTTCTGTGGCTAAAGAAAAGGGGCTTGAGCCTCTTGCAGAATTATTATTCTCCTTCACACTCAGCGGTGCAGACCTCAACGAAATCGCAGCAGAATACGTCAACCCCGAAAAAGGCGTTGAAACGGTTGAGGATGCGTTACAGGGTGCCTCCGATATTATTGCAGAATACATTTCTGACGCCCCTGAGGGAAGACGTGTTTTAAAAGACCTTATAGAAAAACGTGGCTTGATAAAGTCAGTTGCAAAAACAGAAGAAGACAGTGTTTACGCTATGTATTACGACTACTCCGAGCCCGTGTCCAAAATCCCTTCTCACAGAATACTCGCCATCAACCGTGGCGAGAAAGAAGGCTTTTTGAAGGTTTCGGTTGAAATAGAAGAAGATACCGCTTTAATGCTTCTTAATAAGCTGTTCATCAAGGAAGGTTCATCTTCAACAGATTTTTGCAAGGCGGCGGCAAAAGACAGCTTTGAAAGACTTATCTTCCCCTCTCTTGAAAGAGAAACCCGAAGCACTTTAACAGAAAAAGCAGACGAGCAGGCAATTAAAATGTTCGGTTCAAACCTGAAGCCCCTTTTAATGCAACCGCCAATAAAGGGCAAAACTGTTCTCGCTGTTGACCCGGCTTACAGAACGGGGTGCAAGCTTGCTGTTGTTAACGCAAACAGCCGTGTTCTTTTCACAGGTGTTATTTACCCCACACCGCCACAGTCAAAAATTGCAGAATCAGAAAAAACCGTTCTGCAATTAATTGACAAATACCGAATAGATTGCATTTCAATCGGTAACGGAACTGCAAGCAAGGAAAGTGAAATATTCATTGCAGATACAATAAAGAAATCAACTCGACCCGTGTCATATATGGTGGTTAACGAGGCAGGTGCATCTGTTTATTCAGCCTCAAAGCTTGGTGCAGAAGAATTCCCCGACTTTGACGTTTCGGTACGTTCGGCGGTTTCTATTGCAAGAAGACTTCAGGATCCTCTTTCTGAGCTTGTAAAAATCGAGCCCAAGAGCATAGGTGTTGGTCAATACCAGCACGACGTTGCGCCTGCACATCTTGAGGAATCATTATCAGGTGTTGTTGAGGATTGCGTAAACTCCGTTGGCGTTGACCTTAACACCGCTTCAGTTTCACTTCTTAAATATATTTCGGGTGTTACTTCTGCAACAGCCAAAAACATAGTAACCTTCCGTGAAGAAAACAGCGGTTTCTCTTCACGTGCCGAGCTCAAAAAGGTTAAGGGTCTCGGACCCAAAGCATATCAGCAATGTGCCGGCTTCCTCAGAATCCCCGGCGGCAAAACGCCCCTTGACAACACGGGTGTTCACCCCGAAAGCTACGATGCCGCAAAGAAGCTACTTGAATTATTCGGCTATTCTCAGAAGGACGTTGCAAACAACGGTGCATCAGGGATTGGCGGAAAGGTTCAAGAATACGGCATCAACAAAGCGGCTGAAGAATGCGGTATCGGAACCCCCACACTTATCGACATCATTTCAGAGCTTGAAAAGCCCGGCAGAGATATCCGTGACGAGCTCCCCAAGCCTATGCTCAGAACAGACGTTATGGATATGAACGACCTGCGTGAAGGCATGGAGCTCACAGGAACTGTGCGAAACGTTATTGACTTTGGTGTTTTTGTTGATATCGGCGTTCACCAGGACGGTCTTGTTCACATTTCGCAAATTTGCGACAAATACATCAAACACCCCTCCGAGGTATTAAAGGTCGGCGAGGTTGTAAAGGTGAAGGTTCTCTCTGTTGAACCCCAGAAGAAAAGAATTTCTCTTACAATGAAGGGCGTTCAGCAATAAAAATAAAATTATTAGTGACAAACACATTTCTTTATGTTATACTATTTTGGATGTTTAAATTTCTAAAAGATTGCGAGGTACTTTAAGTGCTTGAACTCAATTATGCTCTCGGCCAGATTATGAAAGGCATTGACAGCAAAATAACAGAATTAGGCTTCCGCCCCGAATATCCCAACGGCGTGTTCCCTCCCGAGCTTCCCATTGAGGTTGATGGCGATAAATCAATTATTATGTATCGTGGCGAGAAAGGCAGAATCAGAATCGTTCACGAAAGTGAAAAGCTTTCACTTTTCTGTGCAAAAGCAGATGAAGAAGATTGTCCGGATGACGATATGCCAAGACTTTCTCTTTCTCTTCTTGATCTTGAAACCTTTAATGATAAAGACCTTAAATACATCTGTGGCGAATACAACGAAGCTTTCGATAAGAAATTCTCCCCAAAGGCAGCTCACAGCGGCAAAAAAATGCCCACTCCCGTTTCAAGGTCACAGGCTAAAAGCGGTGCTCTTGCATATGATGCAAACACTCTTGGCAGCCGCTTTACAACAATTTACCCAGAGCTTCGTGACGAATATAAGAACAACCTTGAGCTTTACGGTGAGTTCCTTGCAGAGGATTTCTTTGTAAACCACGGCAACAAATATGTTATTGACACTATCCGTGAAAATGACAAAATAAAAATGCGTAAGCTCTTCAACCTCCTCAACGATATTTACGAAGACGGCACAAATGACACACAGAGCCTTGTAGCTGTTACAATTCTCGGCTCCACTCTTTCAGAAAACCCCGAATTGTTCGATATTGCAAAAGAGCATTTCAGCGAAACAATGGCAGAGCCCGTAACCGAAATCACACAGTATCTTTCAAAAAGCAAAAGTGCGAGAATGCGCCTTGCAAACCCGCCGCTTTACAAGCCTAAAAAAGAAAAGAAAAAAGGTATGTTTTCCTCAATGTTAGGTATGCAATAAACCAAAAGCGGATGTAAAAAAGCGCAGACCGTATAAAACTGGATATAGCAAAGGGTTCTAC
>JAZRPC010000079.1:0-19190 GCA_045649005.1 Acutalibacteraceae bacterium | reverse complement strand
GGTAACGTCACTTATCATTCTGAGCTTTTCACCCCAGAAGCCGTCTTTGATTTTAACATTTTTGTAGCTTATTTTTTCCATAAAAATAACCCTCCCGATATGCCGATTGTTACACTATCAGTATATCAAAGAGAGTTGCATTTTTCAATATTTGACTTCTTTTATTCCCTCGAGAATATAATTTTTTGCCTGCAATGCCTTTTCTTTTGAAAGCGGGGAAAGTCCCTTGAGCCTGTAAGGAATCCCCAATGCCTCGTATTTTGTTTCACCAAGGTTGTGATACGGTAGAACGTCAAGGGCTTTGAGGTTTTTTAGTTTACCGATAAATCTGCCGAGATTTTTTAAATCCTCCGGGTTGTCGGTGTAGCCCTCAACCACAACGTGCCTTACCCAAATGGGGATATTCTTTTTTTCAAGATACTTTGAAAAATCAAGAATATTCTTGTTTTCTTTACCGGTCAGTTCAAGGTGGCGGTTAGCGTCGATATGCTTTATGTCAAGCATAACAAGGTCTGTATATTTCATCAATTCATCCGTTTTTTCAACTAACGACCCGTTATCGGCATCGTATGTAACACCGGATGTATCAATGCAGGTGTGAATACCCAACGCCTTTGCCTTCATAAAAAGCTCTGTGATGAAATCAATCTGTAAAAGGGGCTCACCGCCTGTAACGGTTATGCCGCCATTGGAATAAAAGGCTTTGTTTTTGTTGTATTCCGCTATAATTTCATCTGCCGTAACTGCCTTGCCCCCGATGGTTTTCCACGTATCGGGGTTGTGACAGTATAAACATCGCATGGGACAGCCCTGCATAAAAAGAACGTATCTTATGCCGGGGCCGTCAACCGTGCCGAAAGTTTCTTTTGAATGAATATAGCCAATCATTATATCTGGTCGTGGAAGGTTCTTGAAATAACCTCATCCTGCTGCTCTTTTGTGAGTTTTATAAAGTTAACTGCATATCCGCTGACACGAACTGTAAGCTGAGGATATTTTTCGGGGTGAGCCTGAGCATCCAGCAACGTTTCTTTTGTAAAAACGTTAACGTTAAGATGGTGGCCGCCCTTTTTAACATAACCATCAAGAAGAGAAACAAGGTTATCTATCTGATTTTCTGTTGCTGCCATAGCAAATCCTCCTTAGTTTTCTGTATCAAGTCCTTCAAAAAGGGTTGGTGTTCCGCAAGCGCCGTTTACACAATCAAAGTTAACCTCTATGTCGCCTGCGAAAATTTTATCATCCTTGCCAAGAGCTCCCGGGATAATGGAGAATGTGTTGGAGATACCATCCTGTGCATCACGGAAGGGAAGCTTTGCAACCGATGAAAGGGATGCAACCGCACCGTTTGTATCACGTCTGTGCATGGGGTTTGCGCCGGGGGCAAAAGCCTCGCCCTTCTTTCTGCCGTCGGGTGTGGCACCTGTGTTATTGCCGTAAACAACGTTTGATGTGATTGTGAGGATTGACGTTGTGGGGATACCGTCACGATAGGTGTGATTCTTTTTGATGTGAGCCATAAACCTGTGAACAATATCGTATGCGATGTTGTCAACCCTGTCGTCATCGTTACCGTATTTGGGGAAATCGCCCTCAACCTCATAGTCAACAACAAGCCCGTTTTCATCACGGATTGTTTTTACCTTTGCATATTTTATTGCAGAAAGTGAATCTGCAACAACAGAAAGGCCTGCGATTCCTGTTGCAAACCAACGGGTAACCTTTTTATCGTGAAGAGCCATCTGAAGCTTTTCATAGCAATATTTGTCGTGCATATAGTGGATGATATTGAGTGTGTTAACATACACACCCGCAAGCCATTCCATCATAGCATCGTATTTTTTCATAACCTCATCATAATCAAGGTATTCGCTTGTTATTGGGCGATATTCGGGAGCAACCTGCTTGCCAGATATTTCATCCACACCGCCGTTGATAGCGTAAAGAAGGCACTTTGCAAGGTTTGCTCTTGCGCCGAAGAACTGCATTTCTTTACCAACAACCATTGAAGATACGCAACAGGCAATTGCATAATCGTCACCGTGGTGGAAACGCATAAGGTCATCGTTTTCATACTGAACAGATGATGTTTCAATAGAAATTCTTGCACAATAACGCTTGAAATTTTCGGGGAGTCTCGTTGACCAGAGAACCGTAAGGTTAGGCTCGGGTGCCGCACCAAGGTTTTCAAGAGTGTGAAGATAACGGTATGACATTTTTGTTACCATGTGTCTGCCGTCGATTGCAACGCCGCCGATTGACTCTGTAACCCACTGTGGGTCACCCGAGAAAAGGGCGTTGTATTCAGGTGTTCTTGCAAATTTGATAAGACGAAGCTTCATTATGAAATGGTCAATCATTTCCTGAATTTCTTCTTCTGTATAAACACCGTTTGCAAGGTCTCTTTCTGAATATATATCGAGGAAGGTTGAAGTTCTTCCCAATGACATGGCCGCACCATTCTGCTCTTTAACAGCGGCAAGGTAGCCGAAATACATCCATTGAATGGCTTCCTTTGTATCTTTTGCGGGCTTTGAAATGTCAAAACCGTAGCTTGCAGCCATTGCCTTAAGGTCTTCAAGAGCTCTGATTTGCTCAGAAATTTCTTCACGCTCCTGAATAATGTGAGAATACATGGCAGAGCGTGAGGTTTCCTTCTGCTCCTTTTTATCCTCTATGAGCATATCAACACCGTAAAGTGCAACACGGCGGTAGTCGCCTATGATTCTGCCCCTTCCGTAAGCATCGGGGAGACCGGTGATAATGTGGCTTGAACGGCAAGCACGCATTTCGGGAGTGTATGCATCAAAAACACCGGCATTATGGGTTTTTCTGTGAATTGTGAAAAACTCCTTAACAGAAGGGTCAAGCTCATAGCCGTTATCCTTACAAGCTTTTTCAGCCATACGTATACCGCCATAGGGCATAAGTGCACGTTTAAAGGGCTTGTCTGTCTGGAAGCCGACTATTTTTTCTTTTTCTTTGTCGAGGTAACCGGGGCCGTGGGATGTAATTGTGGAAATAACCTTAGTATCCATATCAAGAACGCCGCCGGCTTCTCTTTCCTGTTTTGAAAGCTCAAGCACCTGCTCCCACAAGTCCATTGTATTTTTTGTCGGACCTACAAGGAAGCTCTCATCTCCATCGTAGGATTTGAAGTTGTGTTTAATAAAACTTCTGACGTTAATCTCTTTATACCAGGTTCCCGCTTCGAACCCTTTCCAACCCTCGAAATCACATTTCATTTTAAAAAAAGTCTCCTTTTTTTCATATTAATTGTATTATACACCACAATATCCCGAAAGGTCAATGTACTGTATCTAAAAATAAACGGTGATATTCAATATTTTTTTGGTAACTCCGTAAAAAAATACCTTTTCCGGTATAGAAATCCATATTCTTATATGTTATTATTGTCTTACATCAGTATACATTTTAAACATTTAATCATAAAAAAATCGGAGTTGAAAATATTGAAAAAACAAATTTTTAATCTTCCCGCTGATTTCACCTACACAGCCCACACAGGCTGCGTTAAAACCGAAGACAATTCTCTTGAATCCATTGAAACAGGTTACGGCTTCGGGGCAGACATTATAGAAATCGATTTGCATTTCCTCCCCGATGGAACACCTGTTTTGTCACACGACAAGCCCAAAGGGGATGAAATCCCTCTTGAAGAAGCCTTCAAGAAAATCAGAGAATACGAAAAACTAAAGGTTAATGTGGACGTTAAAAGCGTTGACAATCTGCAGGCAATTTATCCCCTTGCAAAAAAACACGGCTTGGAAAACAGAATATTTTACACAGGTGTTCACTCTGGTTTTGTGGATGCCGTAAAAAAAGACAGCCCCGAAATAACATATTACCTCAATGCAAACGTAAAAAAGCCGAGATACCATACGGAAGATTATCTTCAAAACCTTGTTGACGAGGTTAAAAAGAGCGGTGCTATAGGAATTAACTCCAACCAAAAGGGTGCAACAATAAAGCTTGTTGATGTTTTCCGCAAAAACGGCTTGCTGGTTTCCATTTGGACCGTTAACGAAAAAAGAAAAATGCACAAAATCCTCGCACTTTCACCGGATAACATAACCACAAGACGCCCCGATAAAATGCAAAAAATATTAAAGTAAACAAAGGTATTTCGCTGGCTCAGCGAAAGACCTTTGTCTTTTTTATTCAACTTATTCGAAGTCACCGGTTTTGACAGCTTCAAAATCTTCAAGAATCTCTTTTGAGGGAGCCTTTGTAAGGAGTGATACAACCACAATACAAATTGAAGAAAAGATAAATGCAGGAAGAAGCTCGTAAATTGCGAATGCTCCACCGAAGCCACTGATAACAAGCTTCCAGAGGAATACCATTGCGGCACCGCCGACCATACCTGCGATTGCGCCTGCTCTGTTGATTCTCTTCCAGAAAAGTGAGAATATCATAAGCGGACCAAAGGTTGCGCCGAAGCCTGCCCAGGCAAATGAAACGATTGAGAAAATAACGCTATCTTCATCAAGGGCTATAACAACAGCAATCAAAGCAATAACAAGAAGGGTGATTCTTGTCATTGTCATAACCTGCTTATCTGTTGCATTCTTTTTGGCAACATCCTTGTAGATGTTCTTTGCAAAAGCAGATGCAGAAATAAGAAGATAAGAGTCAGAAGAGCTTATTGTTGCGGCAAGGATACCCGCCATAACAAATCCTGCGAAAATCGGAGGCAAATAGCTTGTGGAGAGTGTGATGAAAATGCTTTCAGCCGCAGGTTTTGTGAGAAGTTCTGTGGGGAAAAGCTGTCTGCCCACAATACCGATGAAAACTGCAACGGCAAGAGAAATAACAACCCATACCATAGCAATTCTTCTTGACATTTTAAGTTCTTTTTCTTTACGGATAGCCATAAAGCGAAGAAGAACCTGAGGCATACCAAAGTAGCCAAGACCCCAAGCCAGCATTGAAGCGATTGTAAGGCCACCATAGGGGAGCTTCTCACCAAACTGAGGAACACCGTCTATAACATTCTGAATGATTTGTTTGTTGCCTTCTGCGTCTATAACTTCAACCATCTCAGGGTTTGCAAGACCAAAGAATTCAAAGAAACCGGGAATTGCCTGTGCATTTTCCATAACGGCTCCGATACCTCCGGCTTTAACAACGCTGACAACCACTATAATTGTCAATGCGGCAAACATAACCACGCCCTGCATAAAGTCTGTTGCGCTTTCTGCAAGGAAACCGCCGAGAATGGTGTAAACAAGAACGAATACAGCACCAAGAATCATCATAGGCACATAGTCCAACCCGAAAAGTGTTGAGAAAAGCTTACCGCATGTAACAAAACAGCTTGATGCATAAACTGTGAAGAACACAAGAATAAAGAGCGCCGCCAAAGAACAAATTATCTTTTTGTTTTCACGGAACCTGTTTGAGAAAAATTCGGGCAAGGTAATAGCGTTGTTTGCCCTGATGCTGTAACGACGAAGTCGTTTTGAAACTATAAGCCAGTTGAAATATGTACCGATTGCAAGACCGATAGCTGTCCACGCAGCGTCTGCAAGACCGCACCAGTACGCAACACCAGGAAGACCCATGAGAAGCCAACCGCTCATATCTGATGCTTCGGCACTCATTGCAGTTACCCACGGGCCGAGGGAACGACCGCCTAAAAAGTAGTTTTCCGAACTCTTGTTTGCTTTTTTCGCATAAACAAGACCAATCACAACAACTATTGCCATATAAATTACCATGGCAACAAGTATTTGTATTGTATCTTTTGTCATAGTTTTCACTCCAAATCACAATAATAGAGAAATGATAACATAAATTGCATAGATATGCAAGAAAAATTTATAATTTATACACTTTTTCTGTCATTTAATTTGTTTTCCACACAACTTTTCCACCTTCGTGCAATAAGCTGATGCCCGCCTGTTGTGGGATGAACGCCGTCCCACAGCAAATTGAATATATCCGTCTTTTTTGAATATTCATCGAATAAATCCTGCAACGGCACGAAAACTGCGTTATAATCCTTGGCGATTTTGCGGGTTATTGCAGAGTATTCACACAAATGCGCTTTACAAAAAGCTTGAAATTTTTCGTTTCCGGAGTTACCGAAGAACGGCTCCATAACAACAAAAAGAATGTCGGGATTTTGTTCTTTCACCTCATCAAGCAAGCATCTGTATATTTTATCAAATCTTTCAGGCTCAGAACCGGTGCTATTTTCACACCAGAACCATATATCGTTTATACCCACAAGTATGCTCAGTACGGTAGGTTTAAGATTTAGGCAATCCTCTTTCCAACGGGCGTACAAATCCACCACTCTGTTACCGCTGACCGCACGATTGAGTACGGTGATATTTTTATCGAGATTGTCCGCATACATCTCAGAAGCAAGAATATACTGATAGCCGTGACCGTGAATATGGTTAGGGTCTTCGCTTCTGCCTCTATTACCGTCGGTTATTGAATCACCCTGAAAAAGAATTACATCATTGTTTTTGAGATTAATCATTTTCTACACCTACTTTCTATTGAATTATATCACGCTGTTAAAACAAATCAAGTTATATCAGATAATTAATACTTGTATTTTCATCATCAATATGTAATAATAGAAAAATCTGATTTGAAGGAGTTTTATTAATGGCTGAAAAAAGAAGTAGTTTCTCGGGAAAACTCGGCTTTGTTCTTGCATCCGCAGGCTCTGCGGTTGGCCTGGGCAACATCTGGCGTTTCCCTTATCTTGCCGCACAGTACGGCGGCGGTATCTTCCTGCTGATTTACCTCTTGCTTGCCGTAACCTTTGGCTTTGCTCTTATGTGTGCAGAAATTGCAATCGGCAGAAAAACAGGCACAAGTGCTCTTGGTGCATACAAAAAGCTTGACAAGCGTTTTGGATTTGTGGGTATAGTTGCATCACTTGTTCCCATAATAATCTTGCCGTATTACTCTGTAATCGGCGGATGGATTGCGAAATATTTTTACACATTTATAGGCGGCGGAATGTCTGCCGCAGCTAACGACGGCTTTTTCAACGACTTTATCGGCTCACCCATTGAGCCCATCGGTTGGTTCTTGCTTTACCTCGGTCTTACGGCGTTAGTTGTTCTTTTCGGTGTTGAAAAGGGCATTGAAAAGGTCAGCAAATTTATGATGCCCGTACTTGTGGTAATGGTAATATTCATTGCGGTTTACTCAATGTTTATGCCCGGTGCTATGGAGGGTGTCAAATATTATCTCACACCCGATTTCAGCAAATTCTCCATAACAACCGTTCTGGCGGCTATGGGTCAGTTGTTCTATTCAATGAGTCTTGCAATGGGTATTATGATAACCTACGGCTCATATATGAGAAAAGATGTGAGCCTTGAGGGTTCGGTTAAACAAATTGAGCTTTTTGACACAGGTATTGCATTCTTTGCAGGTCTTATGATTATCCCTGCTGTTTTTGCCTTCTCCGGCGGTGACGAAAGTGCTCTCGGCAAAGGTCCCAGCCTTATGTTTGTTACACTCCCCAAGGTTTTTGAGAGTATGCCTGCCGGCTCCGTTATCGGTGCTGTGTTCTTTGTTATGGTTCTTTTAGCAGCGCTCACCTCATCCATTTCACTTATGGAAACAATCGTTTCCATATTTATGGACAAGTTCAAAATCGGTAGAAAAAGAGCTTGTGTTGCAGTTATTCTGCTCTCTGTAATCCTCGGTCTTCTTTCAACCTTCGGCTACAGTATCTGGAAAGATGTAAAAATCATCGGCTTCCAATTCCTCGATTTCTTTGACTTCATAAGCAACAGCGTGATTATGCCCGTTGTAGCATTTCTCACCTGTATTCTTATCGGCTATGTTATCAAGCCTAAAGCACTTATCGAAGAAATTGAGCAGGGTGAAAAATTCAAAAGAAAAACCCTTTTCACCATTGTTATCAAATATATCGCCCCGGTTTGTATAGTTGCAATTCTCATTTTCTCTGTACTTGAAGGCTTGGGAATAATCAAGGTTTAAAAAAACAAAACAAGACCGCCTCAGCAAAACGCTGAGGCGGTCTTTCTTAATTATAAAACTTCTTTAACGTTACTGTCGCCTGTTGTGAGATTGAATGTAAGATTCTTTTTCTCGCCGTTTTCTGTGAAATCAAGGCTGATAACGTCTTTATCAATGAACTCTGCCATATTTACCTTGTAGTCTTTATCCTTGAAAAATTCCTTGAGGTAGCCGATTCTTTCATCGTCAAAATCGCCTGCGTTATCTGAAACAAAAAGAACGTTGCCGCAGATTGTATTGATTTTGCCGTGAAGAAGCTTTTGCTCCCAAGTATAGCCAAGGTTAAAGTCACGAAGGAAGAACACGTCGGGGTCGTTACAGAATGCTCTGCCGTCAAGGTGATTACGGAAAACGGTGTTGATGATTGCATTCTGTGATGAGGGGCTCTCCTGATTAACCCTTACAAGGCCGAGAAGAGCAGTCTGACTCAAACCGTTTGAAAGCTTGAAGCTCCAATCCTTATTAGCGTCACAGCTGATACGGCAGGCATCAAATACACCCATACAAGCACCTATCGGCACACCGCAACCGAGAATCCATTTATCACCGCAAGCCTCACGAAGAAGGTCAACACCGTCGCACATAATTTCACCACGGGTTTTGCCGTTTCTGGGCTCAATGCATTGGCTGTAAAGGAAGTCTAGCTTAACCATATCAAAGCCCCACACGTTAAGAACTTCATTGAATACCTTTTTGATATATTCTCTTGCATCGGGGTTGTAAATATCGATTGTGTATGCACCGCCCCAGCCCTGGCAACCGAGCATTTTTTTACCGTTTCTGTTATGTCTTAAAAGCCAATCGGGGTGGTCCTTTGCAAGCTGTGATGACACCTGTGCGCTGAAGGGTGCAAGCCAGATACCTGCTTTGTAGCCCTTGTCGTGGATTTTGTCTGCAATATATTTCATTCCGTTGGGGAATTTCTTTTCATCAATAAGAAGCCAATCGCCAACAGCCTGCTGATAGCCGTCGTCAACCTGGAAAATATTCACCTCTTCACTTGCTCTGTCAAGACCGTCAAGGTCACGAAGAATAATTTCCTCGCTGATATTCTGGAAATAGTTGTACCAGGAGGTATAGCCGGAAAGGTGGTCAATAGCAGGCTTTTTGCATCCGACGAAATCGAAGAAATATTTATCCATAACGTTATCCATATCGCCTTTGATAATTGCGATATCAAAGATTTCGTATTCCTCACCTGCTGAAAGAGCAAGACCGTCAACGTCTTTTCTGATAATAAATTTATCATCCTTCATATCAACAGCAAAAATTGTGAAGCCCTTACGCTCGCTCTTTGAGCCGTAGAGCTTGATTTCAGTTTCGCCTTTTTCTCTGAAATAGCAGTATGTATAGCCGTGGAACTTACCCTCTTCGCCGTAGCTCTCGAAGTGGTAATCGCCCGAAAGACCTGCGAAATGCTTCAGAAACTTGTTGATGTTTGCCGCTTTTATCAAGCCCTTGAAGGTGTCGTTTTTGGAAAATTCACGGGACGTTGTCCAAGCCTGGTAGCCGTTGGCAAAGAACAAATCATCGTCTTCAAAATCCTTTTCGGCAATAATTTCAAAGGACTTCATTGTAAGGTTAGCCTTTGCCTTGAGAACACCCTTTATTGATTTATCTGTTTCCTTTAGTTCAAAGGTAAAGCCTCTGCCGTCAAAAGCATTCTGCTGAACATCAACCTTACCAATCTGAAATTGTGATTTGATTTTCTCAAACATAACTCTTTCCTCCGTATATTATTCGTTAACTGCTTGGGTAAATTTAATAAACTGTGATTTGCCCTCGTCGTTGCGTGCAAACACACCGCATTGACCGAGGATATCTGCAAACACCTTGCCGATTTCATCCTGCAAAACCTTTTCACAGTTTTCGGGAGTTATTGTGTTATTTTTCTTGATTTCTTCAACCCACTCAAAGTGCTTTGCGATTGTTTCGTCGGCAAGAATATCCTTGCCGTTTATGATAGCATCCTTAAGGGTTGCCATTTCTGCTTTAAGTCGTGAGGGAAGAACAGCAAGACCCATAACCTCAATAAGGCCGATGTTTTCTTTTTTGATGTGGTGATGCTGAGGATGTGGGTGGTAAACACCGTCGGGAAATTCCTCTGTGGTGATGTTGTTTCTCAGCACAAGGTCGATTTCGAACTTGCCGTTTCTGAAGCGTGCAATGGGGGTTATTGTGTTGTGAGGTATGCCGTCTGTTTCCGAGAAAACGAAAGCCTCTTCGTCGGTGTATCCTCGCCATTTTGCAAGAATTTTTCCACTGAGCTCACACATTCTGTCTGTGTCGTCACCGATAAGGCGAAGAACTGACATAGGCCATTTAACAATGCCCGCTTTTATATCTTCATAGCCCTTGAAGGTTACCTCTGTTTCAACGGGTGCCTTTGCCATTGCAAATTCATAGTTACCGCCCTGAAAATGGTCGTGGGTAAGAACGGAGCCGCCAACGATGGGTAAATCAGCATTTGAGCCCACAAAATAATGGGGGAATTTTTTAACGAAAGCAAAAAGTCTTCTGAAGCCCTGCTCACTGATTTTCATAGGGACGTGGCTTGCGCTGAAAACAATGCAATGCTCGTTATAGTAAACGTAAGGAGAATACTGCAAACACCAATTCTCGTTTTCAAGCTCCAGCGGAATAACTCTGTGATTCTGCCTTGCGGGGTGGTTAACTCTTCCTGCATAGCCCTCGTTTTCGGGGCAAAGCATACAAAGGGGGTATGAGCTCTGCTTCATTTTAAGAGCCGCCGCAATAGCTTTGGGGTCTTTTTCAGGCTTTGAAAGGTTGATTGTTATGTCAATATCGCCGTATTCGGTGGGTGTAACCCACTTCATATCGTTTTTGATTCTGTATTCACGGATATAATCCGATTTTTTTGAAACGTGATAGTAATATCTCGTTGCTGCCTCGGGGCTTTCATCATAAAGCTCGTTGAATTTTCTGATAACACATGAGGGAGCAGGTGTAAGAGCGCCCATAATTTTTGTATCAAACAAATCACGAAAAACAACAGAATTCTCGCAAATTCCATTTTCGCAAGCATAATCAAGAAGAATTTTCAGCATATCCTCAAGCTCTGCATTCTCAAAAACCTCTGCATCGGAATCAATTGAATCCAACTGCATAACCTCAAGAACCCTGTTTATTGCCCAAATTCTGTCCAACTCGTCAATAAGACCGTTATCAATAGCGTAATCAACAAGTGATTTAATTGCACTACTAACTGTCATTTTCATACCTCCTGAAAGCCATATACAATAATTATATAAATTTTCCGTGTGTGTTTCAAGTTATTTGAGAAAAAATATTGCAAAAAGAACACAAAAAGACTAAAATACAAACAAACAACAACTACCCGAAAGGATGACAAAATTGTCTTTTGATGCAATAAAAGTAAAAAACGATATAGTTCAATGGATTCGTGATTGGTTTGAGATAAACGGCAAGGGCTGTAAGGGCGTTTTGGGTATTTCCGGCGGCAAGGACAGTTCTGTTGTTGCGGCGCTTCTTGTTGAAGCTCTCGGCAAAGAAAACGTTGTGGGTGTTCTGATGCCTAAGGGTGAGCAGTTTGACATTGATGTTTCAAAAGCACTTGTTGAACACCTCGGTATTCAGAGCTACACCGTCAACATAAACGATGCATATAACGGTCTTATGAATGAGCTGCAAAAAAGCGGTGTACCAATCAACACTCAAGCAACGACAAATCTGCCACCTCGTCTGAGAATGGCAACTGTGTATGCAGTTTCACAAAGTGTAAACGGCAGAGTTGCAAACACCTGCAACCTCTCTGAGGATTGGGTTGGCTACTCCACCCGCTACGGCGACAGCGTAGGTGATTTTTCACCCCTTTCAAAGCTCACCGTTCAGGAGGTTAAGGCTATCGGCAGAGCGTTGGAGCTGCCCGAAATGTTTGTTGAAAAGGTTCCCATAGACGGTCTTTGCGGCAAAACCGATGAGGATAATCTTGGATTCACCTATGCAACTCTCGACAGATATATCCGTGAAGGAATTTGTGAAGACGAAGAAATAAAGCAAAAAATCGACCGTATGCACAGAATTAACCAATTCAAATTAGAATTGATGCCTGTGTTCCCCTATGAACCGTAAGCACCAATAGTTTTCGTTCAGACGAAATGATAAACACACCGTAAGGCTGGCGCCTACGGTGTGTTTTTATTCATTATTTCAAAATCGCCCTATCAATAAGCTTAATTTCGTTTTTCTTGCATCCCTCAAGTTCAAGAACGACAATTTCATTTTCATCCTTGAGAATGGGTGCGGGAAGATAAAGTGTATATTGTGGCCCACGTTTTAAAAATCTGCCAAGGTTAAAGCCGTTGACATAAACCACAGCATTAGAAAAGCCTCGCATATCAACAAATGTATCAACCTTTTCTTCTGCCTTGAAGGTACCCTTCATAAAGCAGGGGAAATCCTTGTGTGATTTTTTGTATTTTATATCGGGGGCTTTGTCAAGCTCCATACAATAAACGTCCCAATCCACAATTGCCTGACCGCCGAGATAAATCTCACCAAGACCCTTTCTGTCATAAATACGTCTTGCGTAGTTAATTCTGCCGAGAGCCTGAACAAGAATATCCACCTTGATTTCGCCGTTGAAGCCCTTGACAGGAACAGTAAAGCTCTCTTCATAAAGTGCTTTACCCTTGAGCTTTGTTCTGTCGTAAACGTGCTTTAGCTCACCATTTATGTAAACGTATGCAATATCGTGAACACCGAAGGCGTTAAGCTCCACATCGTCATAAAATCCCTTGACGGTTGTGCTGTAAAGAATAAGACCGCTGTTTTGTCCGTAGTATTCCATATACTCCGGCGAGCAGGATTTTTTATGAACCGAGAACTTCTTGTAAACATCCTTCAAATCGGCAAATTCAGTCAACTTTATTTTGCCGTAATTTTTAGTTTTTGCATCCTCGGGTAGCTCGGGAAGCTCTTTACCCAACTGTTTTTTCATTCTTTCACGAAGAACAAAATATTTCTCTGTATATGCTCCGTTTTCAGAAAGCGGTGCACCGTAGTCGTAGCTTGTAGTTGTGGGGCAATAGCAATCGTAATAGTTTGCACCCGAAGAGAAGCCAAAGTTCGTGCCGCCGTGGAACATATAGAGGTTAAAGTTTGCATCCTCTTTAAAGAAGCCGTCAAGACTCTTGCCGAGAGATTCCTCGGCATTGTCGGTGTGGTGCTTTGCACCCCAACGGTCAAACCAGCCGCACCAATGCTCACCGCACATAAGGGGCTTGTCGGGTTGGAGAAGCTTCAAATCGTTAAAACGGTTTTCGTGATATCCGCCGAAGTTTGCAACCATCCATTCCTCAGGGATTCCGCCGCCTGAGAAAAAGTATTTATCCTCACCATCGGAGGTGAAAAGCTGAATATCAACACCAAGCTCTTTCACCAAATCACGAAGCCAATAAAGGTACTTCTTATCTCTGCCGAATGAACCGTATTCGTTCTCAATCTGCATAGCAATTAGCTTGCCGCCCTTTGTAAGCTGGTACGGCACAAGCTTTGGAATAAGAACCTTGTAAAAATCTTCAACAGCCTTTATATATGCTTTATCCCAGCAACGAAGCTTTATGTTTTTATCCTTGAGAAGCCATGCGGGAAGACCGCCGAAATCCCATTCGGCACAAATATAGGGGCCGGGGCGCACAATAACGTAAAGCCCCATATCCTGAGCCGTTTTCACAAACTTTTCTATATTCAGCATACCCTCAAAATTGAACTGGTTTTTCTTGGGCTCGTGGTAGTTCCATGGAACATAGGTTTCAACGGTGTTGAGACCCGCCGCCTTGAGCTTCATAAGGCGGTCAGCCCAATATTCTTCAGGAATTCTGAAGTAGTGCATAGCACCTGAATAGATATGGAACTCTTCACCGTCAAGATAAAATTTTCTGTTTTTCATTTCTAACATTGATAAAACCCCTTTAAATAGGAAAATACACGTTTATTATACTAATTTTCAGCACTAAACTCAATGAAAAAAACAAAAACGGCAACTGTTACAATTTAACAGCTGCCGTTTTGTCAGTTATGCCAAAACTTACGCACTAATATTTTTTTAAAATCTCAGCTCACCCATCAGAACCAAGGGAACATCGGTTTCGGGGGTTGGGGCTTTGGTGCCTCGGGAGCCTTGGGGTTTGTATAAGACTCAATCTTATATTCGTATGTTACGCCTTTTTTCGCACTCTTGTCTGTGTAAGCTGTGCCTTTGACGTCAGCTATCTTCTTCCAGCTACCATCTGCATTGCGGCGATAAACCTTGTAACCGTCTGCGCCGTCAACCTTAGCCCATTTAACCTCGGCACCTTTTTTAGTTGCCTTGACGCTGATTACGTTTTCTTTATTGGTCTCGGGTTCAGGCTTCGCAACCTCAACAGTATAGCTTAAACCGACTGTGTCATAATACGATGCTGTGCCGCCGTTTGTTGCACGAACGGTATATGTGTATTTAACACCCTCTTTAACAGCTTTATCTGTGTAGGTGTCGCCTTTAACCTTGCCCAAAGATTTCCAGCTACCGCCGTCAATTTTGCGATAAACTGTGTAATCCTTGGCACCGTCAACCTTGTTCCATTTGATTGTTATGGCTTTCTTTGCGCCTGTAATCTCTTTAAGAACAGGTGTTGCAAGGTATTTTATGCTTAACCTGGAGGATTCAGCCTTGCTGTTTTCGTTATAAGCTTCAACCTTGTATTCATAGGTTGTTCCGCTCTTTGCTGTTGCATCGGTAAATGTGATTTCGGCTGTTTTTGTGAGCAATTCCCACTTGCCGCCTTTAACCATGCGGTAAACTGCATAGCCTTCGGCACCGTTGACCTTGCTCCAACCGATATCCACACCCTTTGCACCGTTAGAAAGCTTATTTACCTTCGGGGCTGCAAGGTATGAAACGCAAATGTCTTCATAGCACGCTGATTTGTAGCTTCCGCTGTATGCCCTAACAGTGTAATATGATTTTCCGCTGAGAGGATTAACGTCAATAAAGGACGTTTTGTTGTTCTTGTTGAGCTTAGCAATTCTTACCCATTCGCCACCATCAGCCATACGGTAAACAATGTAGCCCTGTGCGCCCTTAATCTTATTCCACTTCAATTCGAAGCCGAATTTTTTAGCCTTTGTGCACTCCAACTTGGGAGCTTCAAGGAATTTCACGGAAACTGAATAATATTTCTGTGAAGTGACCTTGCCGTTATATGCTTTAACTGTGTAGTAGTATGTTGTTCCGCTCTTTGCGGCTTTATCGGTGTAGGAGGTTTCGCTGAGCTTTGCGATTCTTTCCCACTTACCACCCTTTACCTTGCGGTAAACGATGTAGCCGTTTGCGTTTTCAACCTCGTTCCAGTTAATCTCAACGCCGCCAATTGCATTTGTGACCTTTACACCTTTAACAGCGTCAAGCCTGTCAACCTTAACCGATGTTGTTTCTTTTTCAAGAACAGCACCGCAAACTGTACAAACCTTCTGCTTTTCGTTTGAGCTAACAGTCATCCACTCAGACGCAACGTGACCTGTTGCAGGGAGAGCTACGGTTTCTGTAACCTTACCGCATACTGTGCACTCTTTGTGCTTCGAGCCGTCTGCCGTGCAGGTTGCAGAAGCATCTGTAATCCAATCGGAAACGTTGTGGCCTGTTGCTGAAATAGCCTGTGCATCAGACCTTGCGCCACAATTGAGACATTCTTTATGCTTAGAGCCGGCATTTGTGCAGGTAGCAGCAGAAGAGATTACCCATTTACCTGAATAATCATGAGCCTCTGCATCCACGGGTATAACCGTTTCATCTGCTTTAGTGCCGCATCTGTTACATTCGTGATATTTATAACCTGTTGCTGTGCAGGTTGCTTCTTTTTCAACTATCCATTCAGCTGTCAAATCATGACCGCAGGGGCAGGTGTAGTAAATTTCGCCCTCGTTAAGGCAATCGGGTTCAACGGTAACAATACCTTCACCGTAGTGGGTTTCAACCTGGTCTGCGGGAACGCTGTAATGTGTTTGAGCTTCTGTGAGAGGAGTGTTGTAGGAGCCAACAGAGATTGTAGACCATGCATCGGAGCTGCCTGAATAATACACACGCTCGATGTTATCACAATCATTGAAAGCCTTGTTGGAAATTTTGCTTACGCTGTCGGGTATAGTGATTATTCTGAGCTCGGAACAGCTATTGAACACACTTGTTTTGATGCTTGTGATTCCCTCGGGGAGATACATCTCGATGATGGCAGAATAGCTGAATGCCTCATCGCTGATGTTCTTAACCGTAGCAGGGAGCTCAATTTCAGAAAGACTTGTGCAATATCTGAAAGCACAGTTACTTATTGTTCTTATTTTGTTGTTCAACTCAACACTCTCAAGGTCATAGCAACCTGCGAAAGTCCATTGGGGAATTGTTGTGATATTTTCGGGCAAAACAGCTTCTTTGAGGCTCACACAATCTCTGAAAACCCAATAGCCCAAAGACGTTATGCTATCGGGGAGATTAACGCTTTCAAGCTTTTCACAGCCCGCAAAAGCAGAGTTGCCAATCTGAACGATACCGTCCGGTAATGTTACGCAAACAAGCCCGGCACAATTGTAGAAGGCCTTTTCACCAACCATTGTTACAGGTAAACCCTGATATTCGGCAGGTACGGTTAAATCACCTGTCACACCTTCGTTACAATCGCTTACTGAGTAAGATACGCCGTCGGAATTTAAAGTAAAGGTTAAATCCTCAACGCTTGCGGCATTAGCAATAATGTCGAACGGGGACTCAATAAGCGGCATAACAGCAAATATGCCAAAAGTCAACGCCAGAGCCAACATCAGACTCAATGCCTTTTTCATAACAACACCTCCTGTATTTTTTCATTATTATTATACCACTTTTTGGAAAAGAGTCAACAAAATAAGCACCCCTTAAAACGTATGCAAAAAGGCAGAAAAAACTGTATATTTTTTCTTGTTTTCGATTAACAAAATCGCCAAAACCATTGTATTTTCAAGGGTTTTTGGTGATTGTTTAATTATTCACAAACTGTATTTTTTTGTCTTTTATTCATAAAAAAGGTGAAAAAAACGGCATTTCACACAAAGCAATCACCTATACTTTGGTTATGTTAACAACAAAACTTTTCGTCTTTTTGTCGCCGTATTCCCGCTTTATTCTCGTTGTTACATTTTTACATAAATTTTTGGGGTTAAAACGAATTTTTATACTCTTTTCACAAACGGTTTTTTCATCATAATGATTGTAGTTTGTCGAAACGCTTTTGCGTTTCGTAAAAGCCGATTTTATCGGCTTTTAGCAAAAATGAATTTTTAAAATACAATTTTGCACTACATTCATTGAAAGGATTATAGTCGAATTTTCAACGAAAATTCGTTACCAAATCAAGGATTTGGTGACGAAACAGTGTATTTTTACACTGTTTCGACTAACTATAATCGTTATAATAAGCAATTTTTCAGGAATCTATTCCTTCTGAACACTCACTCACCCCATATATTTTATCTATTACATTAATACACACCTGCACAGTCGGTTTATGACAACAAAATAGCTGTTGAATCCCGAAGGATTCAACAGCTATATTTTGAGGGTGAGTTTTATACTCTTTCAACCGCAATAACAACCTTTTCACCGTTAATATCCCATTCCTTGCCGTTTGCGCCGTCGCCGTCGCAAATGGAGTCGGAAAGAACAACGCCTGAAATTGTTGCTTCGTTGTTTTTAGCAATTTCGAAAAGCTTTGCGTTACCGCTGAGAGTAACGTTGATTCTGTCCATAACGTTGAAGTCAGAATCCTTTCTCATTGTCTGAATTTTACTGATAAGCTCTTTTACGAAGCCCTCTTCAATGAGCTCTGGTGTGAGCTCTGTATCAAGAGCAACCGTAACACCTCTGTCAGAAACGGTGAACACGCCCTCCTTCTGCTTTGTTTCGAGAAGAAT
Source organism: Acutalibacteraceae bacterium (assembly GCA_045649005.1). Taxonomy (GTDB): domain Bacteria; phylum Bacillota; class Clostridia; order Oscillospirales; family Acutalibacteraceae; genus DTU089. Next base: position 1,184 of record JAZRPC010000079.1, on the reverse strand, counting down.
ATCCTCGGGTGTGAGCTCAACGTCGCCACTTGCAAGGTTAAGAACGAGCTTGCCGTCTGCGTCAAGAGTTGCTTTTGCAGAAGAGTCAAGATTTGCGAGTGCCTCTCTGATTTCGCCAAGCTGTTTGCCGTATTTCGGGCCGAGAGTTTTGAGCTGGGGCTTGAAGATGTAGGTAACAAAGCCCGATGCATCCTCAACGAAATCAACGTTTTTAACGTTAAGCTCCTCACGGATGATGTCTGTGAAGTAGCCCTCAACCTTCTTTTCACTCTGAACGTACATTGTGTTAAGAGGCTGACGGTTTTTGATGTTTGAACCGTTTCTTGCGGCTCTGCCGAGAACAACGATTGAAACAACCTCATCCATATTCTTTTCAAGCTCTGCATCAATAAGGTCTTCACGAACCTCAGGATAGAAGCAAAGGTGCACGCTTTCTGGAGCAGATTTGTCAACGTTGCAAACGAGGTTTCTGTAAATTGATTCAGCCATAAAGGGAATCATGGGAGCCGCCGCCTTTGCGGTGGTAACAAGAGCTGTGTAAAGGGTCATATATGCAGCGGTTTTATCCTCTGTGATACCCTGTACCCAATAACGCTCTCTGCCACGGCGAACGTACCAGTTGCTCATTTCATCGGTAAATTCCTGAAGAGCCTTTGCAGCCTCGGGGATTTTGTAGTTGGCAAGATTTTCGTCAACTGTTTTAACCATTGAATTGAGCTTTGAAAGAAGCCACTTATCCATAACGGTGAGCTTGCAATCATCAAGGTTATATTTTGAGGGGTCAAACTTATCGATGTTAGCATAAAGCACGTAGAACGCATAGGTGTTCCAGAGAGTGCCCATAAATTTGCGCTGACCTTCAACAACGGCTTTGCCGTGGAAACGGTTGGGAAGCCAGGGTGCGGAGTTGGTGTAGAAATACCAACGGATAGCATCGGCGCCATAGCTCTGGAGTGCATCGAAGGGGTCACCAGCGTTGCCCTTGGATTTGCTCATTTTCTGACCGTTTTCATCCTGAACGTGACCGAGAACGATAACGTTCTTATACGGTGCCTTGTTAAACATTAAAGTGGAAATGGCAAGCAGTGAATAGAACCAGCCGCGTGTCTGGTCGACAGCTTCGGAAATGAAGTCTGCCGGGAACTGTTGCTCGAACAAATCTTTGTTTTCAAAAGGATAGTGAT
>JAZRPC010000078.1:0-72299 GCA_045649005.1 Acutalibacteraceae bacterium | reverse complement strand
CCAGGCGATCGCGCGTTGCGGTGCGGGTGTAAATAATATCCCGATCGATCGTTGCTCCGATCAGGGTATCGTCGTTTTCAACACTCCCGGTGCTAACGCAAACGCTGTTAAGGAGCTTGTTGTTGCAGGTCTTATGCTCACTTCCAGAAGAGTTGCTGCCGCTTATGACTGGTGCAAAACTCTCAAGGGTGAGGGTGAAAATGTTGGCAAGCTTGTTGAAAAAGGTAAATCACAGTTTGCAGGACCCGAAATTCTCGGCAAAACACTTGGCGTTGTTGGTCTTGGTGCAATCGGCAGACTTGTTGCTGTTGCGGCAAACAACCTCGGTATGAAAATTGTGGGCTATGACCCCTATTTCAATGAAGCACTCAAGTGTGAGCTCCCCGCGGATACAGAATACGTTGACACCCTTGAAGCAATCTATGAAAAGGCTGATTACATAACTCTCCACCTGCCCTGCACAAAGGATACAAAGGGTATGATTAGTGCCGACACAATCGCAAAGATGAAGGACGGTGTGAGAATCCTCAACTTCGCTCGTGGCGAGCTTGTTGTGGGCGCTGATATGGCAGAGGCTGTGAAAGCGGGCAAGGTTGCCGCTTATGTAACAGACTTCCCCTCGGATGAGGTTATCGGTGTTGAAAACGTAACCGCTCTTCCTCACCTTGGTGCTTCAACACCCGAAAGCGAAGAAAACTGCGCATATATGGCAGCGGTTGAAATCAGAGAATATCTTGAAAAAGGTAACATCAAAAACTCTGTTAACTTCCCCAATGTTGAGGTTGAGGGTGACGGCGAAAGAGTTGGCGTTATCCATTACAACACATTGACAACTGTTAACGACGTTCTTGGCGCATTTATGAGCAACGGCGTTGAAACAAAGGGCTTTGCTTCAAAGGCAAAAGGCGATTTTGCATATACACTTGTTGTTGCTGACAAAATCCCCGATGCGGTTGTTAAAGCACTCGATGCTAACGAAGACGTAATTAAGGTTAGGAAAATATAAAAGAGATGAGCTGTAAAAAAACGAAAGTTTTTTACAGCTCATTTTTGTTAGTCGGTTACTTCTTTGAAATGTCCGTTTTCATATTCAAGAATAAGTTGATTTTTGACGGTTTCATCGAAATCATCGTTATAAGTATAAATTATTTTATTATTTTTAATTTCCACATCATACGAAGTTTCATATCCAAGTGGTGAAGGGGTGCCATCTAAAACAGTAATATACTTGAGAAGAATTTTATTTTTTGTTTCGTATATTCGTGAATAATCACCAAAAAGGTCATCACCATTTTCTATTACTATTGTTGTGTCGAATTCGGGGTATTTATACATTTTTGTAGTTACGTCCGAGGGTAATGAAATGATCATACAGTATATATGAAATAAAGTTAATGGTATTAAAATTATATATGTAAGGAAAAAGGATGCCTTATTGGTTTTTTTAAATAAAAGTGATATCACTAAAAACTCAGTTGAGTAAGATAAAAGAAAACAAATCATAAAAAAATAAGCTATGATTGGTCTTCCTAGGAACAATAAATCATAGTCGTGCTTTTGTAAAATGCGCCCGGCTATTCCTAAAAGAAAAAAGATAACCGCACAAATTTGAAAAATAATAATTCTTAGTTTGCTATTGCTCTTTATTTTCATTAGTTTACCTCCTTAATTTATTTGTATTCCGAAATTCGCATGGTATTATCAATATACAAGCAAGCTTGTTCGATATATTTAGCGTTGCTAAAGTCGATATGATATAAATCCTTATTATCTCGTGCCGAAAGGCACATATAGAACCGAAGGTATATCGAATCGTAAGATATATCGAAAATTCATCAGGATTTATATCGAGGCAAAGTGAAACTTTGCCCTTACGGAATAACATTTCCTGCGCTTGAAAAGATTTCGTACCATTCCTGCTTTGTGAGGGTGATATCGCTTGCGGCGGCACATTCAAGAAGTCTTTCGGGGTTCATTGTGCCTGTTAAGGGCTGCATTTTTGCGGGATGGCGAAGAATCCATGCAATAACGATTGTGGATTTTGTAACCCCATATTTATCGGCTAATTCCTGAAGCTTTGCATTGATTTCGGGGAAATCGGGGTTGTCAACATAAACACCCTCGAAAAAGCCGTATTGGAAGGGAGACCATGCCTGGATTGTAATGTCCTCGTATCTGCAATATTCAAGCACACCGCCGTCACGGTCTATTGCGTTGTCTTCTCTCATATTAACATAAAGGCCATGCTTTACAATGTGGCAATCGGTGATGCTGAATTGAAGCTGGTTTGCACAGATGGGCTCTTCGCCAAGGTATTTTTGCAAAAGACGCATTTGCATCGGATTCTGGTTTGAAACACCGAAATGCTTAACCTTACCGCTTTCTTTAAGAATTGCAAATGCCTCTGCAACCTCCTCGGGCTCGTAGAGTGTGTCGGGGCGGTGCAAAAGAAGAAAATCGAGGTAATCTGTGCCCAATCGTTTAAGGCAGCCCTCGGTTGATTTTATTATATGCTCCTTTGAAAAATCGAACATAACCTTGCCGGGGCAGATACCGCATTTCGATTGAAGAATTATTTTTTCACGAACATCGTCGTTCATACCGATTGCTTTTGAAAAAACCTCTTCACTTTTGCCGCCGCCGTAAAGGTCAGCGTGGTCGTAAAAGTTGAGCCCCGCACCCATTGCGGTGTCGAGAAGCTCTTTTGCTTCGTCAACGGTTTTGTCAGCCATTCGCATACAGCCAACTGCAATTACGGGCACGTCAACGCCGCTTTTGCCGAGTTTCATTGTTTTCATATAATACAATCCTTTCTTTGCGGTACGGTCAAGACCGTACCCTACATTTGAATTCGCTTAATTATAATTGGCGCATTTTTGCGCCCCGAAACTTGCCACTTGCCACTTGCAATTTGCAACTTTCAATATACTTCGCACAATATCCTGACTCTGCCCTTTCTCGTATCGCCCTGTATTTCGGTGCAACGGAATCTGCCGTAGCCCCTTACGGAGACGGTTTCGCCCACTTCAACGGCCTTTGAGGTGCTTGTGGAAAGCTTGCTGTTTATAAAGACCTTTTCGCCGTCCACAAGGGCGGCGCTTTTTGTTCTTGAGAGATTATAAACGGCAGAAATCAATGCATCAAGTCGCATAGATGAAACTATTATGAGCTTTTCCTGTGGTTTCGGGAGAGCATCTGTGGGGAGTGTGTCGCAAAATTCACAGCTGACGCTTGTTCGCCTGATAGTAAGGAGATTATCGATTATAAATTGTGCCATAGTCTCGAGACAGAAAACGTAGCCGCAGTTGTCGGCTATTATTATATCTCCCAGGGTTTCTCTTTTTATGCCAAGACCCATAAGTGAGCCGAGAAAATCACGGTGAGTCAGCTCGTCTGAGAATTTTTGTGACAGGGGAGAAGCCTTGATTATTTTTAATGGCGGGTCAGACTCATATCCCATTTCGTTTGGTGTGCCGAAAATCGCAATTTTTCTTTCGGCATCCTCGTAGCCGCCGAAAAGAGAAAAGCCGAATCTGAACTGTGAAAGAAGAACAGTCTGCTCATATAAATTCAGAAAATCGCTGTAGCAGTAAATATTGCGGCTTCTTGACCTTTCATACAAATCGTTGAAGCGGTTTTTGAGTATCTGTAATTCGTCAGCCAAATTCTGTCACTCCCTTTCCGATTAACTGTAATCATTGTATCATAGCCCTTTGATGTTGACAACAATTTTTAATTGACTTTGGCGGAATATTGTGTTACTTTGAAAATATAAAGATAATATAAGGAGGCTTTGATATGTTAAGATATGAAATAGAAGGCGGCACGCTGCCTGTTGTTATATGCTACCCACAGGAGGGGCAGACTCTTTGCACCGAGCGTGGCTCAATGAGCTGGATGAGCCCCAATATGCAGATGGCTACAAATGCAGGCGGGGGACTTAAAAAGGCATTCGGCAGAATGTTTTCCGGTGAGTCGATTTTCCTTAATGAATACACTTCTGTTTCCGGCATGGGAATGATAGCGTTTTCGTCAAGCTTCCCCGGGTCAATAATCCCCTTTGAGGTTACACCCGGTTGCGGAATAATCATTCAGCGTAAGGGCTTTCTCGCTATGGAGAAGGGTCTTGACCTTTCTGTTCACTTTCACCACAGATTCGGCACGGGCTTCTTTGGTGGCGAGGGCTTTATTATGCAGAAGGTCAGCGGTAACGGCGTTGTGTTTGTTGAGATAGACGGCCATTGTAAGGAATATTCACTTGGCGTTGGCGAGAGTATTATAATTGACACGGGTCACCTTGCGGCAATGAGCGAAACCTGTACCATTGAGATTCAGACAATAAAGGGCGTCAAAAACGTTCTTTTCGGTGGCGAGGGTGTGTTTAACACAAAGGTTACCGGCCCCGGTAAGGTCTATGTTCAGTCTATGCCTATCTGCAACCTTGCAGAGGTGCTCATACCATACATGCCCACCCCGACTACAACGGGAAATGGCGGAATTAATATAGATTTATCGAAGTTTAATCGTTAAAAAAATTCCCACACAACAAAAAAGTTGTGCGGGAATCTTCTTTATTTTTTCTTTTTGCCGCCAAAGAAGCCTTTTTTCTCTTCGGGTTGAACGGGCTTGTTGCCCATTGTTTCGTTGAATTTGAGAAGTGCTTGCTTTTGTGCTTCGTTAAGATTTTTGGGAACATCAACAGAAACCTGTATGAGCTGGTCGCCACGTCTTGAGCTGTTGGGCACAGGGATACCTCTGCCCTTGAGCTTGAATATGTCACCGGGCTGTGTGCCTGCGGGAAGCTCGTATTCAACGTTGCCGTCAAGTGTGGGAACTCTCAATTTGTCACCAAGAGCCGCCTGAACAAAGGTTACTGTTGTTTCATACCAAACGTTGTAGCCGTCACGCTCAAAGAAGGGGTGGGGCTTAACAGAGACAACAACGCCAAGGTCACCTGCGGGGCCACCGTTGAGACCTGTGTTGCCTTCGCCTCTGACCTTGAAAATCTGACCGTCGTCAATGCCTGCGGGAATGTTGATGTCCTTTTTAACGGTGCGTCTGATTCTGCCTGCACCCTTGCAGCGTGAGCAGGGGTTGGGGTTGAATGTACCTTTACCGCCGCAACGCTGACAGGTTTTTGATGTACTGATTGTGCCGAAGGGTGTTCTCTGCTGAACGTTGACCTGACCTCTGCCGTTACAGTCGGGGCAGGTCTGGGGTGAAGAGCCCTTTGCGGCACCTGAACCGCCACATTCGTCACATTGCTCGATGCGTTGAAATTCGATTGTTTTCTTGCATCCCTTTGCAGCCTCTTCAAAAGTGAGAAATGCGTTAGCCTGTATGTCACTACCTCTGCGGGGGGCGTTGGGGTTGCTTCTGCCGCCACCGCCAAAGCCGTTGAAGAATGATCCGAAAATGTCGCCCAAATCAAACTCCATACCGCCGAAGCCGCCGCCAAAGCCACCAAAACCGCCGCCGTGCTCTGCAGCATAGCTTGGGTCAACTCCTGCGAAGCCGAAGCGGTCATACTTTTCTTTCTTGTCTGAATCCGAAAGAATTTCGTATGCCTCGTTAACTTCCTTGAACTTTGCCTCAGCCTCTTTGTTGTTGGGGTTAAGGTCGGGGTGGTATTGCTTGGCAAGCTTGCGGTAAGCTTTTTTTATGTCGTCGGGTGTTGCGCTTTTTTCAACGCCCAACACCTCATAATAATCTCGTTTATCTGCCATAATAATTCCTTTCTTTTAGGAATATATCCCGTCAAAGACGGCTCGTGAAGAGCCGTCTTTTTGGAATTATTTATTAGTCAACATCTGTGAAGGGTGCTTCTGTGTAGTTGTCACCCTGTGCACCTGCGCCGCCCATATTGCTGGGGTCAAAGCCTGCGCCACCCATGTTGTTGGGGTCAAAGCCCTGTGCACCGCCTGCGGCTTTGTAGAGCTTTTCGGAAATTTCATAGAACTTTGTCTGAAGCTCTTCCTGCTTTGCTTTGATAGCTTCGATGTCGTCGCCCTTGAGAGCTTCCTTGAGTGCGTCGATTTTTTCGTTTACCGCAGTTTTGTCTGCCTCTTCAAATTTGTCGCCGTTTTCGTTGAGAAGCTTTTCACACTGGAATACCATCTGGTCAGCACCGTTGCGGATATCAACAGCCTCTTTACGCTTCTTGTCTTCTTCTGCAAACTGCTCAGCCTCTTTAACTGCACGGTCGATATCGTCCTTGCTCATATTTGTTGAAGCTGTGATGGAGATGGACTGCTCCTTGCCTGTGCCCTTATCCTTTGCAGAAACGTGTACGATACCGTTAGCGTCGATGTCGAAGGTGACTTCAATCTGAGGTGTACCTCTCATTGCGGGGAGGATACCGTCGAGGTGGAACATACCGAGAGTTTTGTTATCTCTTGCAAATTCTCTTTCACCCTGAAGAACGTGGATTTCAACGGAGGTCTGGTTGTCTGCCGCTGTTGAGAAAATCTGGCTCTTTGTTACGGGGATTGTTGTGTTTCTTTCAATGATTTTTGTGCAAACACCGCCGAGAGTTTCGATACCGAGTGAAAGGGGAGTGACGTCAAGAAGGAGAAGACCCTCAACGTCGCCGCCGAGAACACCTGCCTGAAGTGCGGCACCGATTGCTACGCACTCGTCGGGGTTGATGCCCTTGAAGGGCTCTTTGCCTGTGTATGATTTAACAGCGTCCTGAACAGCGGGGATTCTTGAAGAACCGCCGACCATAAGAACCTTGTCGATTTCAGAAACCTTGAGACCTGAGTCAGAGATTGCCTGACGAACGGGAGCCATTGTTGCTTCAACAAGGTCTGCTGTGAGCTCGTTGAATTTTGCTCTTGTAAGAGTTGTGTCAAGGTGGAGGGGACCGCCTGCTTCAGTCATTGTGATGAAGGGAAGGTTGATTGCAGATGAGGTAACGCCGGAAAGCTCGATTTTTGCTTTTTCTGCGGCTTCTTTAAGTCTCTGCATTGCCATTTTGTCGTTTGAAAGATCTGTGCCTGTTTCTTTTTTGAATTCAGCAACGAGCCAGTTGATTATTCTCTGGTCGAAGTCATCACCACCGAGACGGTTATTACCTGCTGTTGCAAGAACCTCCTGAACACCTTCACCCATTTCGATGATTGAAACGTCGAAGGTACCGCCGCCAAGGTCATAAACCATAACCTTCTGGTCGTTTTCTTTGTCGATACCGTATGCGAGAGCCGCTGCTGTGGGCTCGTTGATGATTCTCTTAACCTCAAGACCTGCGATTTTACCTGCGTCCTTTGTTGCCTGGCGCTGTGAGTCTGTGAAGTATGCGGGAACTGTGATAACAGCTTCTGTTACCTTGTCACCGAGGTAGCTTTCAGCGTCAGCCTTGAGCTTTGCAAGAATCATAGCTGAAATCTGCTGGGGGGTGTATGCTTTGTCGTCGATGTTTACCTTGAAATCTGTACCCATCTGTCTTTTGATTGAGGAGATTGTTCTGTCGGGGTTCTGAACTGCCTGACGTTTTGCAACCTGACCAACAAGTCTTTCACCTGTTTTGCTGAAGCCTACAACAGAGGGAGTTGTTCTGTTGCCTTCAACGTTTGCGATAACTACGGGCTCGCCGCCTTCGATTACTGCTACACATGAGTTAGTTGTACCTAAGTCGATACCAATTGTTTTTGCCATTTTTGTTACCTCCAAAATATTATAAAGTTTATTATTTATCAGTTTGTTACCTGAACGGTTGCGAAACGAAGAATTCTGTCGCCCATGCGGTAGCCCTTTTCAAAGACTGCGGCGATGGAGTTTTCGGGGAGTTCGTCGTTTTCAACTGTCATAACGGCGTTGTGGATGTTGGGGTCGAACTGTTCGCCGACTTCGCCGAACGCTTCAACCTCAAGATTTTTTAGAATTTCACCAAGTTGGGTGAGGGTCATTTCAATGCCCTTTCTGTAAACCTCGATGTCGTCGGTTTTATTGTCTGCCGCTCTGTCAAAATTATCAATAACAGGGAGCAGAGTTTTTAAGGTGTTTGCTTTTGCGTCGCCATAGAGTGCTTCTTTTTCACGTGCGGAGCGCTTGCGGAAGTTGTCGTATTCAGCGAGTACTCGAAGGTGAGTGTCTTTAGCGCTTGCGAGCTCGTTTGTAAGCTTTTCTATCTCAGCTCTGAGTTTTTCGCAATCACCCTTTTTTTCTTTCTTTGATTTTTTGGGTTTTGAATCCGTAGCTTCTTCTGCGGCTTCTTCAACCGGGGTGTTAACCTTGTTTTCTTCGGTTGCCATTGTTTTCACTCCTATATAAATGGTATGTTATTCGTCCAACGTTTCGGAAAGAAGAGTTCCGATTACTCCCGCAAGATAGCTTATGCTGGGAATGAGCCTTGCATAATCGATTCTTGTGGGGCCGATTATTCCGATTGAGCCGCTGTCACGGTCGCCCACGGAGTATTTTGAGAAAATTGTTGAGGATTTTTTCAACTCTTTATATATATTTTCTGTTCCGATGGAGACGCTTAGGGGCTTTTTCTGAGCGTTGAGCATATTCTCAATCGGGGTTTCTCTGTAAAGAAAATCCATAATAGAAAAAGCATCGTCGGAAAATTCGCTGTGGTTTAATATGTTTGATTGACCCTTGAGGTGGATGTCGGTGGTTTTAACAGCCTTGCACAAATCGGCGATAGCACACAGAAACGGCGACATTATAAACACACGCTCACCGAGAGAAGCAACAAGAGTCTGAATAAACGTAACGGTTATGTTTGAAACGTTTTTGTCAATGAAGTAGTTCTGAGTTATGTTGTAGAACACCTCAGCGATATCAACGTTTATTTCAGCCTCGCTTCTGACAACCGTGCTTTTTAAAATACCTGAGGTTGCGAGAAGAACAATCATAGCCGTGTGTGAGCTGAGGGGAACAAGCTCAATTCTTTTTATGAATGCCTCACTGTCTGCCGGTGAGGATGAAACTGCCACGCAATCCGTAAGCTCGGCGAGGATGCTGTTCGCTTTTTCAAGGAGCTTGTCGGGCTCGCCTGCAAAGGACTGAAGCCAGATTTTGATTCGCTCCTGCTCCTCAACCCCGAGCTCATAAGCGGACATCAGATTGTCAACATAGTATCTGTAGCCTGCCTGTGAGGGGATTCTGCCGGCGGAGGTGTGGGGCTGTTCAAGAAGGCCGAAATCGACAAGGTCTGCCATTTCGTTTCTGATTGTTGCAGATGAAACGGCGTTACCCATTTCGGAGCAGATTGTTTTTGAACCGACGGGCTCACCCGTGGCGATATAACGTTCAATTATGATGGCAAGAATTTTTTTCTTGCGCTCGGTAAGGTCTGCCACGGAATCACCTCTTTTTTGTTTTTAGCACCTGTTAGCACTCTCATCTTCAGAGTGCTAACTCTGTTAATAATATACCCCGATTGTTTTATTTTGTCAACATTATTTCAAAATTTTTTTGTTAACTCTTTATGAACGGGGGAAATATATACAATTATATTATTGGCTGTTTTGAGACAAAAAAATCACCCTATCCGTTTGGATAGGGTGAAAATTGTTTGTTGATTATTGCTCAACGGGGTAAACACTAACCTTTTTGCGGTCTTTACCAAGACGCTCGAAAGCAACCTTACCGTCAACAAGAGCGAAGAGTGTGTCGTCTTTGCCTTTGCCTACGTTTGTGCCGGGATGGATTTTAGTGCCTCTCTGCTTTACGAGGATGTTACCTGCAAGAACAAACTGACCGTCTGCTCTTTTAGCACCGAGTCTTTTTGATTCAGAATCACGGCCGTTACGGGTAGAACCCATACCTTTTTTATGAGCAAATAACTGGATATTGATTTTAAGCATTCGTTACACCTCCGTAATAGTTATTGTAACATTATTGGGGTATTGCCTGCTGAGCTCTTTTAAATGAAGCTCAAGACCAAGCAATGTGTCTTTTGATTTGTCTGCACTCTCGGGGGGGACGAGGATTTTCATTCTGCCGTCGCTGACGTCGGCTGTTGCATCAATGCCCATTATTTCGATAATGGTGTTGGCTGCCATATATGCCGCAGAGGAAACTGCCGAGCAAACTATGTCGTTGCCGTGGGATGCGAAGCCCGCATGACCTGAAATCTCGAAGCCTGAGGGTGAATCGTTTTCAGAACGAAAAAGTTTAACCTTAATCATGGATTAAGCGTTGATAGCTGAAATCTCAACCTTTGTGTAGGGCTGTCTGTGACCCATTTTACGTTTTTCATTCTTTTTGGGTTTGTAGGTTGCAACAACGACTTTCTTACCTTTGCCGTTTTTAAGAACCTTTGCGCTGACAGTTGCACCGTCAACATAAGGAGCACCGACTTTGATACCGTCATCTGCACCATCAGCAATAACCTTATCGAAGGTTACAACGGAATCTGCTTCAACGTCGAGCTTTTCGATGAATACTACATCGCCGTTCTCAACTTTGTACTGCTTTCCGCCTGTTTCAATGATTGCGTACATAGATTTTTACCTGCTTTCTTTCAGTCTCGCTAACAAGGCTCACCTAGGTGATTTTGGGCATAACACAGCCCGCCCTTAATATGCGGCAAAAGCCATTGTAACAGAACAATGGCTATTTGTCAAGGAAAATATTGTTTTTTTCTGCCTCTTTTTTCATATCTTCAGGGAGGGGTGCAACGAAGGTCGATTCTTTTTGTGTTATGGGGTTTGTGAGGGTCACACGGTAGCAATGCAAAGCCGCACGGGTGAGGCTTTCGGTGACCTCGCCGCCGTACATTTCGTCGCCCTTGAGGGGGTAGCCGATGTGCGCCATGTGAACACGTATCTGGTGAGTTCTGCCGGTTTCGGTTACGATTTCAACAAGGGAGATATCATCCGTTTGTGAAAGTGTTTTATAGTGGGTGATTGCTTCGTCGCCATCGCCAACAGCACGTGAGGTTTTGTTGGGGTCGGGTCTGTATATGGGTGCATTGATGGTTCCGTCGGCAGGAGTTTTACCTGTGGCTAATGCAAGATAGGTTTTATCCATATTGCCGTTGAGCCGTGAAGCAACGAATTTGTTTTTTGCAAATATCATCACGCCTGAGGTTACTTTGTCAAGCCTGCCAACTGCACGGGCTGTTGCAGGTTCACCGCTTTTTTCGGTGAGGTAGTGGGCAACTGCGTTGCACAGAGTTTCGTTTGGGTGGTTATAGGTGGGGTGAACGGATATGCCCGAGGGCTTGTTTATAACAAGAAGGTCGTCATCCTCAAAAATAACGTTAAGGGGCATTGCCCACAAAAGGGGTGGTGGAGTTTTTTCCGGCAGAGTTATTGTTATTCTGTCGCCTGTTTTTACAGTATCCACAACACGGGCAAAGTTGCCATTCACAAGAATCGAGCCGTGGGTGTGGCGAAGAGTCTGAACTATTCTTGCAGAGAGGCTGACGTGACATTTGAGAAAGTGAAGAAGGGGTCTGTTGTTGAATTCTTCTGTGACTGTGTATTCGATTTTTCGCAAAAGAATCAGCCCCTTTTTAATATGTAGATTTGCTTTGTGAAAAAATTGTTGTAATGTATATGCAAATGTATATACAAGTCGAAAAAAATGCAGAATGTTCAAAACTCTGTCAATGTAAAGTCAGTTACTTTACAACAATATTCCTTATGAGAAATATAATCAAAGGTTATTGACATTTTTGACAGGTTTTTGAACATTGACAAGCATTGTGCTTTACGCACTCAGTATGCAAAAATCAGATTTCAAAACGTGGATTTTTGGGTTTGAGTGGTAAATATACACTAATTTGTATTTATAAAACGAAAAACTGAATATTATTTAATAGCGATTTCAGACGCCTTTCTGTTTTCAAAAACAGCGATACTTTTGAAGCCTGCTTCGAGAGCGATTTCGTATGCGTTGAGAATGCCGAAGCCGATGCGCTCTGCATAGTGTGAATCGGAGCCAACGCTTATAAGTCTGCCGCCCAATTCCTTGTAGCGTTTCACGGTGTCGATATCGGGCGAGGGCTTGTTGATGGGGTATTTAAGACCACCCATATTGATTTCGAGAGCCTTGTCTTTTTCGGCGCAGAGCTTGAGAAGCTCGTCAACCTTTTTAGAATATTTGTTGATATCCTCAATGTAACCGCAAAGGTTGAAAATGTAGCGGAAGGGGTATGTGATGTGTGCGAGAACGTCAAAGTTGCCCCATTCAAGCATAGCAATAAGCTCGTCGAAATACTCGTCTATCAGCTCCTCAATAACGAAGCCGTCAAAGGATTTGAAATCGTAAAAATCGGGCATACCTCTCAGGTTATGGATTGAACCGATTATTTCGTCATACTCGTTTGCCGAAATGATTTTCTCTGCAAGCTTTGGTGCATAGTGGGGCTGTGCAAGCTCAATACCACGGAGGATTTTTATTTTATCTGCATACTGGATTTTTGCTCTTGAAATATCAATATAGCTTTGGGCGGCACGCTTATCGAAGCCGTCTCTGTAAAGAACGTCAACCTCGCAATGGTCTGTAAATGCAACGCATTCAATACCATTTTCAATAGCGGTTTCTGTCATAAGCTCAACGGGGTGGTTGCCGTCTTGTGAATTGATGGTGTGGGTATGTAAATCGTAAATTCTGAAATCTGACATAATTCTACCTTCTTTCCAATTTAGTATCATACCACAAACATAGAAAAAATAACAGAGCAAAACAAAAAATAAAAAAATCTTTTAAATTTACAATATATATGGTAAAATACGGGAGAGAGGAGTGGTTTTTGTGAAACTTACTTTGCAAGCCAATTCGAAAATTAATCTGTTATTGGATATTACGGGAATCAAGAAAAACGGCTATCACAAGCTTTTTACAATTATGCAATCCCTTGACCTTGCAGACACAATTACTGTTGAAAAGACAAAGGGCGAGGAGATTACCATTTCATGTAGTGATGAGGGTATTCCCACAGACAAAAGTAATATAGTATATAAATGTGCCGAAAGATTTTTTGAATACACAGGCATAAAAGATAATAAGGGCATACACATCCACATTGATAAAAAGGTTCCGTCCCAGGCGGGTATGGGCGGCGGCAGCGGTGACGGTGCGGCTGTTCTTGTGGCACTCAACAAAATTTTTGAAACGGATTTACCGGAAAAGGTGCTTTGCCGAATAGGTGTGAAGGTTGGCGCAGATATTCCGTTCTGTATTGTGGGTGGCACAGCGTTGGCACTTGACACGGGTGCTGTTGTGGCTCCGCTCCCCGATATTGAAAAATACCCGGTTGTTATCGTCAAACCCAAAGACGGTGTTTCAACAAAAGAGGCTTATGCGGCGGTTGATTCTGTGGAAAATATGAAGCACCCGAAAAACAATGTTATGCTTGAGCTTCTTGCAGACTCTGAAAGTGACGAAGCAATGAAATATTGCAGCAACGTTTTTGAACAGGCGTTTGACATTGCGGGCAGAGTAGACATAAAGCACATTTTAAACAAAAACGGAGCTTTGGCAGCTTGTATGACGGGCTCGGGCTCTGTGGTTTACGGAATATTCAAGGAAGAAGAAAAGGCACAGAAAGCCATTGACCAATTAAAAAACGATTTCCCGGAGGTTTACCTTTGCCACCCAGTGGAGTACGGAGTAAAAATTACAGAAATTGAATAAAGCAAGAAAAAACCGTCCACAATCATTTTACATAATGATTGAAGGGACGGTTTTTTATGTCTGTTTTTACTTACAAATCCTTTAACGGTGAGCGTGACAAGCTTCTTTTGAAAATTGTTGCGGTGTTTCTTGCGCTGTATTTCGCTTTCGGTATTTCTTTTTTTTCTGCGTCTGCAGAATCGGTGAGGGAAAGCGTTGTCAGACTCCATGTTCTTGCAAACAGCGATTCAGAAATTGATCAGGCGGTAAAGCTCAGGGTAAGAGATGCTTTGCTCAGAACGAATGCAGCCATTCTTTCAAACGGTGTGACTGTGGAGAATGCAGAGGAGTATTTTGAAGCCTCAAAGCAGGAGCTTCTTGAAACAGTTCTGAAAACACTTGAGGATTACGGCTTTTATTACGGTGCACACATAACTCTTCAAAAGGAATACTATGAAACCCGAAAATACGGTGACCTGATTTTCCCCGCAGGGGAATACACCTCTTTAAAGGTTGTTCTCGGTGAGGGAAAGGGCAAAAATTGGTGGTGCGTAATGTTTCCGCCGTTGTGCATACCCGTTGCCGATGACGTGAAGGGCGACAAAGAAAAAACCGCCGAATACCTTTCACCCTCGGGTGAGAAAATAGTAAACGGCGGGGAGAAGTATATTGTGAGATTTAAGCTTTTGGAAATATATGAAGAGCTGAGGGAAAAGTTAGGGGTTAGGAGTTAGAAGTGCCACTTGCCATTTCCAACTTGCAACTAAAAATGGGGGACGGTCTTGACCGTCCCGCAAAAATCGAATATAAAAACGGGCGGGTCAAGACCCGCCCCTACAGATTAAAGCACAAGCTCTTTATGACGTGTTACGTGGCAACCGATGTTAACCGCAACGGGCAAGCCCGCAATATGGGTGGGGGCAGTTTCGATATTCACCCCAAGAGCGGTTATGTCACCGCCGAAGCCTTGAGCGCCGATGTTAAGGCTATTGATTTTTTTAAGTAAATCTTCTTCAAGGCTTTTATAAAATTCATCGGGATGGCGTTCTTCAATATTTCTGCAAAGTGCCTTTTTTGAAAGGATGGCACAGCCCTCAAAATCGCTGCCGATGCCTACACCCACAACAATGGGGGGGCAGGGGTTTGAATCTGCGATTTTTACGGTTTCAACGACGAAATTTGCAATATCCTCCACCGTGGCAGAGGGTGTGAACATTTTAAGTCTGCTCATATTTTCGCTACCGAAGCCCTTGGGTGCGGCGGTGAGTTTGATTTTGTCACCGGGGACAATGGTGAGATGGATAAGTGCGGGGGTATTGTCATCGGTGTTGACTCTTTTTAATGGGTCGCTTACTATTGAGCAACGCATTTTGCCGTCTTTATAGGCACGGCTGACACCCTTGTTTACCGCTTCGTTAAAATCGCCACCCACAAGGTTAACGTCCTGCCCCAGCTCGCAGAAAAGAACAGCCATGCCCGTATCCTGACAAATAGGTATACTGAGCTCCGTTGCCTTTTCAAGATTTTTGCACATATCACAGAAAATGCTTTTGGCAAGGGGGTTGCTTTCGCTTTCGGTGCAAGCCTTTATTTTGTTTTCAAGCTCTTTGGGAAGATGGGCGTTTGCCTCTATAAAAAGGTCACAAACAGCATCTTCAATTAAAGAAACATTTATTTCTCTCAAAATCTTCACTCCAAAACATAAACCGTGCCAAAAAGCACGGTTTTAGTCATTTAGCCTCTTGAATTGCCGCCACGTCTTGGTGTTGATGCACCACGTTTTGCAACATTGTTCTTTTTAAGGTCGCTCATTTTTTCATCGCTGACGCTCTTGAATTTTGCCATCATATCTTCAAAAGACATATTTTCGGGCTCGGAATGCTGCGTACCTGTCCATACAGGGGGCTGGCTTCTTTTTGGTCTGTCGCCTGCGGGACGCTTCGGCTTTGATTCTTCTTCGGGGGGGAGAGCTTTTTTGATTGAAAGGGCAACCTTGCCTTTTTCGTTAATGTCAATAACCTTGACGTTTACTGTGTCACCCTCAGAGAGCTTCTCGTGAATGTCCTTAATAAAGGTGTTTGAAACCTCAGAGATATGTACCATACCTGTTGTTTTGTCGGGAAGCTCAACGAATGCCCCGAAATTTGTGATGCCTGTAACTTTTCCTTCAAGAATCGAACCGATTTCCACTGCCATAGTTTACCTCAACTGAATAAAATTTAAACGCCGTATTTTTAAGCGCCGGGTGTGATGTCAATATAAACGTGTTGGTTTGGCTTGACATACCCCTCATCCTGTGCGTGGTTTTCTGCAAGGTCATCATCGACGCCGTTTTTAATCGTTTCTTTGAGATTAGAGTTGGCCTCGGTCTGGCTTTCGTAAAGGCTTGAAAGCTCGGCTTTTTGCTGTTCCTTCTGTTTTTTTTCGTTGTTCACCTTAACAAAAGAAACAACGAAAAAAACAACAACGGCAATGGTGGCAATGAGAAGAATAACGCTGATGTTGCGTGACTTTTTATTGCGCTTTTTGTTCTTTGCCATCGCTGTTACCGCCTTTCGAATGCTTGTTTGGTTTTGCACAAAACACACCAAATAAATTATACACATACAAGTGTAGTTTTTGCAATACCTTTTTTTGTATTTTTGTTGACTTTTTTTCTGTTTTTTTAAAAATGGGCGATAATTTTTTAATGATGGCTTTAATTAGTCTTATAACCACACGAAATGGAAGGGTTATTACCCTGAAAATCAACGAGCAGAAGCTACGGAAAGCGGCTACGAGTTTATCTGTGAATTTCACAACGGCAATGCCGAACGAAAGGTAATAAAAAGCCCAGCCGATTAGTTCACCCGCAATAATATAAAAACGGATTTCACCCTTGTTGGCGGCGAGGATGAAAATAAAAGAAACAATAGCGGTAATAATAAAATACAGGATATCAAAAAACACGCAAGCCTTTTTGCTTTTTGTTATGCTCAGTCTCACGGCTCTGAGAATATCGTAAAAAATGCCGAGGATAAAGCCCACACCTAATGAAGAAAGGAAAATACTCAGTTGTTGTGAATGGGGAACGCTGTACATTATCTGAACACTTTCGAGAAGAAGCTGACGTTTTTATCGGGCACGTCTGCATAAGAAAGAGCGGCGATGTTGCCCTCAATACACAGCTCGCCTATTTCAAGTGAAAGCTTTGTTATGTGGAGCTTTTCACCCTTTACGGTGAGCTCGCCGTAATCCGTTGAAGCAATTATCATTTCTTCATCAAAGCTACCGACATCGTTAACGCCCGAAACGGACAGGGTACGCCTGTCTTCAAGAATGCAGTTGTGGGGGATAAGCCCCGTTCTTTTTTCATCTGTCATAATAACACCTCCGTCACTTCAGTATATTCTTAGGTGGCGGAGGTTATGTTTTTTATTTTATTTTTGTTATTTTATCACCTTTGACAAGGTATGCGTTTTTGCTGATATCGATAAGGGGCTGGTCGTTGAGGGA
This sequence comes from Acutalibacteraceae bacterium, assembly GCA_045649005.1. GTDB lineage: Bacteria > Bacillota > Clostridia > Oscillospirales > Acutalibacteraceae > DTU089. The sequence goes on along the minus strand of JAZRPC010000078.1, from coordinate 55,229 downwards.
GTCGGTGTAGAAATTCTCGATTTCTGTGTCGGGGTATTCCTCAAAAAATGCCTTGACCTTGTTTTCACGAAGACAAAGGCGCTTTATTTCACCCGTTTCGGCGTCAACAACTGTGCCCAGGTAGCTTTTTATGCCGAGGCGCTTGCAGATTATCTCAAGAGAAAACTCGGGTGAGCAGGAGATAATAAGGTCGTCATCACTCTGAATATCCTTGTAAAAGGGCTTTATTTTGTGCATGTGCGTATCCCAAAATGCCTGAAACTCCTGTGGGATATTGCCCTTTTCGTTGAAAAGCTCGGTAACGGGTGCGGCATATTGTGAAAGTGCCTTTTCAACGGTGATTTTACCCATTTTATATTTTGCGAATGCCCAAAGAACTCTTGGGATATATTTTAAAATTGATTTATCTCTTTTTGTGTAAAAGAAGAAAAAATCTAAAACACTTTCGCCGTCGTATATTGTTTCGTCGAAATCGTAAACGTTCATTTGCTTTCTCCTTTAATAAAGCGTTTCCACTTGCCTGTTGCAAGAAGTGTTATGAGCATTCCCACAGCGTCAAGCACAAGCCAGACAACAATAGTACCGTTCCAGCCGATTTTGTCTGAGATAACACCGAAGCCGTATGAAGCGGCGGCACAGCCGACGTAGGCGGTGGCATTCATAATGCCTGTGACGGTTGCGGTTCTTGAGCAGAATGCAAAGCGCATTGGCACAAGAGTGATTATCATATAGTTGAAGGCGTGCATAGCGGTGGTGATAACTGCAAGCAGAGCGACGCTGACAATTATGGGAAGGTCTTTTATGAAAATGAGAAGTGAAAGGGGTGCCAGCGCAAAGGTGAGGATTGCGGCGGCGGTTTTCAACTCGTTTTTCTTGAAAAGCTTATTGTAAACGGGGGTGATGATATAAACTCCCGAAAGGTTGAATATTGGCAAAAGAATTGAAAGAAATGCCGAGAATGAAGCGTCGGTTGAATAAACCTCGGTTATCATTGTGGGCACCCAGGTTGTGATGCCCTCTTTTATGGCGCCGTGAATGGCGTCGGCGGGGAGAACTATAAACACACCTGCAAGCAGTAGCAAGGGTAAGAGCTTTACAGTTGAGGATTTTTTGGGGTCTTTACCCGTTGAGGTGGGGGTCTGAATTGCCCTTTGAGTTATGTGGGGCTTTATTGTGAAATATGCTGATGTGAAGAAAACGCAGACAATAATAAGGATTGCCGCAGGAATATAAAATACATATCGCCAGTTGAGGAATTTTATGGAAAGTGAAGCCAGCAGATATGCCACAACCGTGCCGATGGGGAGCGTTGCGCTTATGTTGAGGCAGGCTTTCTGGCGCATATCGTCGTTAATGATGTTTGCGAGGATTTTGAGAATTGCCGACCACAGAAGCGAGAGGGCGAAGCCGTTGAAGCCCCATATCACAGCCATAGCAATATTTGATGAGCACATTGTCATGGCTATGTTGGCAAGCCCCGAAAGGAAGGTGCCGGTGATAATCATTTTAAAGGGTGAAATTTTATCACCGAGAAAGCCGTTGATTATCTGAAACGCACCATAGACAAAAAAGAAGGCGGAGCCTATTATGCCGGCTTGGGATTTTGTGAAAAGACCCTCGCCGATAATTGCGGGAAGTGCCGCAGAAAGGTTGATTCTGCCGATATATGAGGAGGTGTATGCCGCAAAGCAGGCGGCGAAAATCAACGTGGAAAGTTTTTTGTTTTCAAGATATTGTTGGGTTTTCATAAGCTTCTCTTTTCTTATTTATTGGCGGATGCCATAGCCGCCGCAGGGGCGAATGATGTTTTTTCGTAGTTTACGAATGATTCAAAATCCTTGTAGTTTGCATCTGCTAAGGGGAGAATTTTATTTTCGTTGTCGGCAAGCTCAATACATATACCGGGCTTGTTAAAGGTGTGTCTGAACCAGTTTTCAAAGCCCCCGCCATAGTCCTTGGCTTTCTTGGTTGGGTCGGGAAGATACAATGAGCAAGGAGCGGCAATGTCGGTGGCAAAGGCTTTGTAAAGGGCGTTGTTTTGTGTGTTGTGGTTGTCGCCCCAGAAAATGCAGTTGCCTTTTATGTGAAATGAAATGAGAAAATCGAAACCATTTTTTTCACAAAGATTCATAAGAGCTTTTGTTTCTGCCTCGGAGCCGCTTTCATAGCCCTTGAAATAATAATCTGCGGGGGAATGAACGTTGTTGTTTATGTAATCCCAGGCAAGGGGGAAGTTTCTGTTAAGGTCAACTCCGTTGGCGTTTGATTTGTATTCTGAGAGCTCTGAAACACGTACACCGTTTTTCACGCTTTGCCTGCCGGAGATTATCTCAAGACCGTCGGGGTTTGTGCAGGGGATTATATAAAGGGTATATTCACTCAGTAGCGCTTTTATATTGTATGCACCGTAGTAGCCCGATTGACTGTAAAAGGCACGGCAATAATCCTCCGTCACCCTTAAAAGGTATTTAGTTGTGATATGCTCACGTGCGTGGATTGCACCGACGAGAAGTGCCTTTTTTTCACCCGTGCCGAGTTTGAGCATCATAAGCTCACGTCCGTTTTCTGAATAGCCCGCTGTGTGCACACCGAGAATGTCGGGATAGGTGCTTTTTAAAAGCGAGATTGTTGAAATTATTGAATCAAAGCTTTCGGGTGCAGAATCATCAACAATAGTGGGGGTGGCAACAGCCTCGGTTACAGGCGGATTTTCTGTTGGTGCTGTTATTTCGTGTTTTATGGGGAAAAGGCAAAGAACAGTTCCCAGAATAAGGACAACAGAAGCAAAGCAGGATAAAATAACAAGAGAAATGCCATATGATTTGTCGCTCACAACACCACACCCTTTCAAAAAAACTCTGAATAATTATTGTAATATTTTTAAAAAGCCTTGTCAACGAATAGAAAGAAAAATAAGGAAAATAAATGTCGGAAAATGTAATAAAAAAGGGAATTGTGTATTGTGATTTTTTCTGCAAGAGAGTATAATATATGTATCAACACTTTTGGAGAAGAAAATGAAAAAAATACTTTTGAAATCACTTGTGCTTTCCCTGGTTGTTGCGGTGTTTACATTCTGTGCAACGTCATTCACACTTGCAGGCGACAGCAGAAATATTATCCCCCCGTCACCTGAGGCGGTTTCTGCTTCTAACTCGGTAACGGGTGTGTGCATCACCTGGAGCCCGGCGGAAAACGTTGCGGGCTACAAAATATATCGAAGCACAAACGGCGGTGAAAATGAAGAAATCGCAGATCTGAGGGGCTGCTATATTAATTCATATAGCGACGTGAACGTTTCGGGCGGTGAAAAATATACATATTCCGTTTGCTCATATAATGCATATAACGATAGCCCCCTAACCGATGGCGCAGAGCTTACGCATATCCCTTGCCCGAGGATAACGACTCTTGAAAATGCGGTTGAGGGAATCCGTTTTGAATGGAAGTTTTCAGAAGGTTCTGACGGCTATGTTATTTATAAAAGCGTAAATACGAAATATAAAAGAATTGCAAAAATTACAGACCCCGCAAAAACCGAATTCGTTGACAGGGATGTTAAGGCAGGGGTCAGCAATCAATATAAAATTATTGCTCTCAAGGGCGGGGAGCAAAGTGCGGCAAGTGCAAAAAAAAGCAAGCCCTTTATACAAGCCCCCGCACCAAAAAAGGTGTCAAACGGCGACGGATTTGTTAAATTTGAATGGCAGAAATGTCCCAATGCCGATGAATACGTGATTTATAAAAAAACCAACGGCTCAGCCTGGTTAAGGGTTGCAACGGTTGGCGGCGATAAAAACAGTTATTCGGATAAATCGGTTTCAGGCGGCTCGGAATACACCTACACCGTCAAGGCAAAAACGAAAAACAGCATCAGCGGTTATCACACAGGGCTGACAATAACATACATAAACGCACCGATTATGAAATCTGCAACCAATACAAGCGACAAAATTGTTGTTAAATGGAGCAAGGCGGAGGGTGCTGTGAAATACGTTGTTTACAGAAAAACCGCCAACACCGAGTGGGCAAAAATCGGCACGGTTAAAGGTGAAAAATACACAGATTCCGCCATTAAAAACGGCGAAAAATATCTTTACAGCGTTGCTTCCGTTACGGCGGATAACGTAAAAAGTGCAAAATCAACAAAGAGTGTTGAGTGCCTCGCCTTGAAAACCCCTGAAAGCATAAAGGCAACCTGCAGCCGTTCGGGTGTTAAAATCAGTTGGAAGAATATGGGCTCTGCCGATGAATATATTGTTTACAGGAAAGACAGCAAAGCGGGCTCGTGGAAAAAGCTTGGCAGTGTGGGCAAGGGCAAAACATCATTCTCTGACACAACCGCCAAGGACGGCAAAACATATTATTACACCGTAAAGCAAATCAAAGGCTCTTATAAGGGCAGTTATGACAAAAACGGGTTAAAGGTTATTTTCGCACTTGCTCCCGAATTGATGCTTGCACATTCGCCAAACGGCGTTGTTATCGGTTGGAGTAAATCCGAGCTTGCAACAGGCTACAAAATCGAGCGCAAAGCAGAGGGCGAGGATTGGAAAAAGGTTGCCGAAATAAAGGGCAAGAAGAACACGGAATACGTTCACAAAAAGCCTGCGTTCGGAAAGCTTAATTATTACAGAATAACCGTTCTCACAGATGAAAACGTCAGCCTTGTTTCAACGGCGAAAACGATTTACGGAATTGACCCCAACAAGCCTATGGTGGCGCTTACCTATGACGATGGGCCATACACACCCGTAACAACAAGAATCCTCGACACTCTTGAAAAATACGATGCAAGAGCAACATTCTTTGTTGTCGGCTCAAGGGTTAACACATATAAGGATTGCATAAAGCGGAGCTTTGAAATGGGCTGTGAAATCGGTAACCACACATATAATCACACGATTCTCACCTCTGTGGGCTCGGCAAAAATAAAAGAAGAAATCAACGCCACCAACAAGGCAGTTGAAAAAATAACAGGTGTTGCACCCGTTATTGTGAGAACGCCGGGCGGTGCGGTTAATTCAACCGTGAGAAGCTCGGTTATGTACCCCATGTTCAACTGGTCTGTTGACACATTGGACTGGAAAAACAGAAACGCCTCCAGCGTTGTTTCGGCAATCAAAAAAGACGTGCGTGACGGCTCAATAGTGCTTATGCACGACCTTTACGGCTCAACCGCATCTGCCACGGAGACCATTGTTCCCTGGCTTGTTAAAGAGGGCTACCAGTTAGTTACCGTTTCGGAATTGATGGCGGTTAAGGGCATTGATGCAGAGGCGGGCAAGCTCTATTGCGATGCTTATTAATAAACATAAAAAAGTGTATTCAGCGACAAGCTGAATACACTTTATTTTATTATAGCTGTGCCGTATGGCTTGATTTTCACAAAATCCGAGGTACGGGTACCTGTGAGCAATTCGCTTTTGTACTTAAATTCCTCGGGTAGATAATAGTCAATTTCGTGGGGGTTCATGTTAGCGATAACGAATATCTTTTCGTTTTCGCTTTCTCTTGTGTATGCCACGCACGAGAGCATTGCGGAATATGGTTTGAAAACACCGTCTCTGAGACAGGTGAGGCTATTTCTTATTTTACCGAGCTCCTTATACCATTGGAGAAGGTCGATGTCTTCATTCCCCCAAGGGAAAAAGCCTCGGTTAAATGGGTCGCCGCCACCCTGCATACCTGCTTCATCACCATAGTAAAGAGAGGGGAAGCCGGGCAGAGTGTATTGAAGAACAGAGGCGGTTTTGAGAAGTGATTTTGCTTTCTTGCAGTCACTTTCGCTGAGCTTGTAGGTTGCTTGAATGTTTCGTGGCTTATGCTCTATTTCGTCGAATATAACGCTTGTGAGAACTCTTGCGGTGTCGTGGGTGCCAATGTGGTTCATCATACAATCAAGGGCGCATTTGGGGTAGTTTTCACAGATTGACACCACGGATTCCATAAAATTCTCTGCCACGCCGTAACGCACAAAGGTGAGAATGGCATTTGCAAAGGGGTAGTTCATTACGCTGTCAAGCTGTTCTCCCAAAAGGTAGCGACGCCTGCCGCCGTGGCTGAATTTGTTGCTTGCATCCTCCCACACCTCACCTATAACGAGGTAATCGTCGTTAATTGATTTTACGGCTTTTGTGAATGCATCAAGAAATTTGTCGGGCAATTCATCGGCAACGTCAAGGCGGTAGCCGTACGCACCCGCATCAAGCCACTTTTTAGCGATTCCGTTTTTGCCTGCCACGTATTCAATAAAGCTGTCGTTTTCTTCGTTCGTTTCGGGGAGGGTGTCTATGCCCCACCAGGATTTATATTTACCATCTGCCTCAAAGGTGAACCAGTCTTTATAGGGGCTGTTTTCTGCGTTGAAGGCACCCGCACTGTTGTAGCGCTGTTCACGGTTGAAATAGATGCTGTCTGAGCCCGTGTGGCTGAAAACACCGTCGAGAATTATTTTAATGTTGTGCTTTTCGGCAGCTTTGCAAAGGTCACAAAAATCCTTTTCGGAGCCGAGAAGCGGGTCGATTTTGCTGTAATCAGCGGTGTTGTAGCGGTGGTTTGAATGAGCCTCAAAAATGGGGTTGAGATAAATGACGTTTACTCCCAAGCCGGCTATATAGGGTAGCTTTTCTTCAATGCCCTTGAGGTTACCGCCGAAGTAATCGTTGTTAAGTATTTTCCCGTGCTCGTTTGGCTGCCAGACGGGTTCTTCTTTTGTGGATTGGTGAATTATTCTGTCATCGGGAACATTTTGAATATCAGCATTACCAATATTAAAGCGGTCGGGGAAAATCTGGTACATTATGCCACCCTTTATCCAATCAGGTGTTTTGTAGCCTTTGTCAAAAACAGTTAACTGCCATTCCTTGCCGTCGGGTGCAAATTCACCACAACCGGATGAGCGAAGAAAAATGTTACCCGTGCCAAAGGGTGTTTCATAGGTGAAGTGGTAAAAATAAAGACCCGTTTCAAAGGAGAGGGTAATATCCCACCACTCCTCGTTTTCGCCGTTCATGCCGCACCAGAAAAGGTCCTTGCAGAAGGGCTCTTTGCCGTCGGCGTGGCAAACGAGGGTAACCTTGTTGCAGGAAAAGGAACGGGGCATAAGAACACAAAGCCTCAAACTTTCGTTTGAGGCTATGCTGCCGAATTTTGATTTGTGCTTTATGTCTCTTGAATTAAAGGGAACAAATTGCAAAAATTATCAGTCCTCGTAACCGTTGGGGTTGTTGTGTTGCCATCTGTAGGAATCGGCACACATTTCATCAATGCCTTTTTCTGCCTTCCAACCAAGCTCACGCTGTGCCTTTGAGGGGTCGGAGTAGCAGGTTGCAAGGTCGCCGGGGCGACGGGGTGCGATTTTATATGGAACCTTAACGCCTGAAGCCTTTTCGAATGCGGCAACAACCTCCAGAACGCTGTAGCCTGTGCCTGTGCCGAGATTGTAAACAAATGTGCCGTTTTCTGCTGTGATTTTATCCAATGCCTTGAGGTGACCCTTGGCAAGGTCAACAACGTGGATATAGTCACGCACACCGGTGCCGTCGGGTGTGTCGTAATCGTCGCCGTAAACGTTGAGAAATTCACGCTTGCCTTCAGCAACCTGTGTTATGTAGGGCATAAGGTTGTTGGGGATTCCGTTGGGGCTTTCACCGATTTTGCCGCTTTCGTGAGCGCCGATGGGGTTGAAGTATCTGAGAAGACAAACGCTCCATTCCGGGTCAGCCTTTGCGGTGTCGGTGAGAATCTGCTCAATAAAATATTTTGTTGTGCCGTAGGGGTTTGTTGTGCCGCCTGTTTTCATTGTTTCGTTGAGGGGTGAAATGTTGTGTTCGCCGTAAACAGTTGCGGATGAGCTGAAAACCATTTTCTTACAGCCCTTTTCAGCCATAACCTCACAAAGAGTAACGGTACCGCTGATGTTGTTTTCGTAATAAAGCAAGGGCTTCTGACATGATTCGCCAACTGCCTTGAGACCTGCGAAATGGATGACGGAGTCAATGTCGTATTTATCGAACACCTTTCTGAGACCATCGGCATCTCTGATGTCGCATTCTTCGAATGCAAAGCTTTTGCCTGAAAGCTCCTTGATTCTGTCAAGAACCTTGGGGCAACTGTTATAGAAGTTGTCAATGATAACTATATCCTTGCCTGAATTGAGCAATTCAATAGCTGTGTGGGAGCCGATGTAGCCGGCGCCGCCTGTTACGAGTACTGCCATAAATATCTCTCCTTTATATAATCAGCGTTATTACCACTCAGCACCCTCAAAGTCCTCTGTGGGCTCTTCCTTGGGCTCGGTGGTTGTCTCTTTCTCTGTTTCGCTTGGTTTTTCTGTTTCGTCTTCCTTAGGCTTTTCGTTGTTGCCTGAGCCCTGATTGTTGTTGGGTGTGTAGTTAATTACGGGTCTGTCGGTATTGGGCACGGGGATAAGGTTTTCTGTGGGGTCAATATCGAAAATATCCGTAGTCGAGCCGGGCTCGGAATCATATTCTGTGTAGTCGGGCTCTGTGTTTTCGGGGATAGCCGGAACGGTGCCTGCGGTTGTGCCGCCTGACTGAAGCGACTGAGCCTCGGGTGCGTCGGAGGGCTTGACGAAATACCCGCCGAATTTAAAGCCGAGAATAACGCAAACTATAACCGCAATCGCAAGTATTATGATAGCGGCGATTGTTCCCTTTTTACCGATTGAGGCGGAGGGACGCACATCTGCCTGATATTCTGCCTCGATAAGAGCCTGCTCATATTTTGCTTTTTCTTCATCGGTGGCTGTTTTCTTGAAAATAACCTCGTCAAGGTATTTATCCATCATAGCGTATAATTCGGTTGTTGCCTCTGCTATGAGGTTATCAACGTTTTCGCCCGTGTCGGCAAAAAGCTTTTTAACAACGATTTTGTCGGCGGTTGCAACTGCTATGAATGAATAATAGTTTGTAACCGTTTCACCCTTCTTTTCACGGAAGATGTTGGAGATTGTGGCGCCGAGCTCGGTGCTTCTCAAATCCATTGCGCCCTTTGCAAGCTGGGCGGCATATTCCTTGGGATCGCTGATGCCCTCGTCGTTAACAAAGGGTGTAAACAAAACGATGTTTTCGTTGTTGGGGCAATTTTTAATTTCTTCTTTGAGAAGCTTTGCAGCGGGGGTGGAGGGGATTGCAAGCTTTATATCGTTTTTTATGAGCTTTGCAACAATAGCCTCTGCCTGTGATAATGATTCGGGGTCGATTTCAACGTCGTCGGGCACCGAAACGCTTTTTGCGTGGCTTTTAAAGAAGGGAAGGTCGGATTCTGTGAGCATATGGGGGAGTGCATCCTCAAGAAGGGGGAACACAACAATATATTGCTCCTGTGATTTAACGTAGAAGCCGCTGAAAAGACCGTCATCCGAAAGAAGCTCGGAGCACTCGTCGGGCACGAGTGTGTGGGCTTTTCTTAATTTGGGATCGGTTATTTTGCTACCGATTTTTTTATCGATTTTTTCGCTGTATGCGGGGGTAAAGCTGAATGCTTTTATGAGAATGGGCTTGAATTTGAGGAAAAGCTCGCTTTCAACACCCAAAAGGATTGCATCGCTGGAGGATAAAGCGGCGGATATTTCGTTGAAGAGGACGTTTGCATCCGAAAAACTTTCGAAAAACATACCGCTTTCAGTGATGTTTTCAGTAACGCTCTGCTTAACGGGGGCAAGAGCGTAGCTGTTTTGTTCAAATGAAAATGCTTTGATTTTCATGTTCACACCTCTTAATATAAATAGAATTTTTTATCGTCTTTGTAGGGATTCTGACGAGGATTGTCATAATAGCTTTCGGGGTATTTCACAGGGTCTTTTTTAAACCTTGCAAGACTTGTGTCAACCTCCTCAGATTCACCCTCACGCACCATTCTCGCAATAACAAGAAGTCTTGCATCGTCGAATTCATAGGTGCAGGTGCAAAGAGTGAGGAGCTTATCTGTGGGAAGAATATCAACACCTGTGTCGTAAAGCTTGCGCTTGTTTATTTCTTCAATGTATTCTTCGAAGCAGGCATCTGAGCAATTATCAAACGTGAAATCGAAGAAGTAGCCGTTGTTGCTGTCAACGGAGCCGTTTGTGAGGATTACTGCACAAACCTTCCATTTATGCTTTTCAAAAAGCGTGTCAAACTGAATAATGGGGTGCTTTTTGAAATAATCCATGCTCTTGTAGTTGGCAAGGGCGGCGAAACGCTCACCGTCAAACATATTGTGACCGTATAGAAGAGTGTTTCTGTCAAAGGGCTGAAAATCGTCTATATAAGATGCGAAAACTGCACCGTAGCTTGTTGATTTGCCGTTGAAGTCGTGGCGGAGATAGTATTTGTCATTATCTGCCTGCACAACGGGTGTGTCCACCTTTGTGCCGTCGATTTTAAGGTAGCCGACCGTCTGAGGGTTTTTAGCATAATACAGGGCATAATCGTAAAGGATGCCTGTGGGGAACTTAACGTCGAGAAGCTCGGGGTATTTTTCGTAAAGGTACGCCCACTGTTCAGCCTCGCTCAGGGTATCAAGCTCTTTTTTTACGTCATCGGGGATGACTGCTGAATCGTAAAAGTCGGTTTCCTGTTTAAGAACAAGGTATTTTTCAATGCCCTTTTTACCAACAAAGAAGCCCGATACAACAACAACTGCAGCCAAAATATAACTGAGGGCAGTCAGAAATGTTTTTTTGCGTTTTTTTGCTTTGAGGTGTTTTATTACCTCTTTTTTCTGCGTTTCGTCTGTTCTGAAAACAGTTTCTTCAGCACCCTTGAAATACTGAAAATCCGAAACGGGTTCGTTTTTGCTTTTCTTACTCATTTATATCACCTAATAGACTCAATGCCGTTTTAGCGGCAGATAATCTGTTGTTAGTTCTTATGTCGTTTGTGAAATTGTTCCGTAATTCACGGGTTGTTGTGGTTTCACCGTCTGAAATGCAGACGTATATGAGCCCAACCGGCTTTTGGGTGTTGTCTGAGAGGGGACCGGCAATGCCTGTGATGCCAATGCCGATATCTGCACCAAGTGCCACTCTGACACCCTGTGCCATTTGCACGGCGACCTGTTCGCTTACGGCACCGTGCTCTGAAAGGGTGGCTTCTTTAACACCGAGAATTTTCATTTTAACCGAGTTTGAGTATGAGCACACGCCACCCATATAAACGGCAGATGCACCGCTGACGTCGGTTATGAGCTTGCTGACAAGACCGCCCGTGCAGGACTCGGCAAGGGCAAGAGTCTTGCTTTTTTCAGAAAGCTTTTTTACCGCCTTTTCGGCAAGATTAATAAGTTCAGTTTCAGACATTTTCAACACCGCTTGAATTGATAGCTATTCTTGTGATGCCCTCAAAGGCACGTTTGCAAAGCCCCTCAATATCAAGCACGCTTTCAGCCGCCTCAATGTCGGGGAGATGAGGCTTCGTTTTGGGGTGCTTGGGTGTGAAGACTGTGCAACAGTCCTCAAAGGGCTGTATGGAAATATCGAAGGTTTCGATTTTTCTTGAAATTCGGATAATTTCTTCTTTATCCATGCCGATGCACGGTCTGAATACGGGCTGGTTTGCAACTGCGTCGGTGCAACCGAGAGCAAGCATTGTCTGGCTTGCAACCTGTGCAACGCTTTCGCCTGTTATAAGAGCGTGACAATCGGTGGTTTCTGCAAGCATACAAGAAATACGCATCATAAAACGGCGCATAATAATTGTGAAATACTCCTCGGGGCATTTTTCACGAATCATTTCCTGGATTTCTGTGAAGGGGACTGTGTGGAGCCAAATTCTGCCGCTGTGACGTGCAACCTTTGAAAGAAGGTCGTGAACCTTTTGCTCGGAGCGAAGCGAGGTGTAGGGTGGTGATGCAAAGTGGATACCCACAAGGTCGATTCCTCGTTTTGCCATCATATAGCCTGCAACGGGGCTGTCGATACCGCCGGAGATAAGAAGAAGTCCCCTGCCGGATGAACCAACAGGCATACCGCCCGCACCCTTTAATTGGTTGCCACGGATATATGCTTCATCACGGATTTCAACCGTAACGGTAATGTCGGGATTCTTGACGTTAACACGAAGGTGGGGGAAGCTTTCAAGAATTTTGCCACCCACCATCGCCGAGATTTCGGGTGAGGTAAGGGGAAATTTCTTGTCGCTTCGTTTTGCCTCAACCTTGAAGGTTTCAGCTTCTTCGAGCTGGTCCTTGAGATACACGGGCGCAAGCTCGAGGATTTTGTCAATATCCTTTTCGGCGACTGCGGCTCTTGAATAGCCTGCAATACCGAATACTCTTGAAATTTCATCAGCCGCCGCATCAAGGTCGGCGTTTTCGTCAAGAGGAGTAACCGTGACGGTTGACTGCGATTTTTTGAATTGGAATGAGCCAAAGGGCTTGATGCGCCAACGTATGTTTTTAACGAGCATATCCTCAAAGGTTGACCTGTTAAGACCCTTGAGAGCAAGCTCACCATCTTTTATAAGAATAATTTCTTTCATTTTCTCACCTTTGTTTTTTGCCGTATTTTTGAGCGGCTTCTGTAATTGCGCTTATTAGATAATCAATCTCTTCAGGTGTGTTGTATCTGCTCAGGCTGATTCTCACAGCGCTGTCTGTAACCTCGGGCGAAAGACCCATAGCTGTGAGCACAGGGCTTCTGTGACCCATTTTGCAAGCAGAGCCTGCGGAAATGTAAATGCCCTTGTCACTCATAAAATTAACAATGGGCTGGCTGGGTAGGCCGAGGATTGAAATGTTGAGAATATAGGGGATTGCATCCTCCGGAGAGTTTATTGTTACGCAAGATATATTTTCTATGCCCTGCAACAATTGTTTTTTTAGTTCTGCAACATAGGCAGAGTTTGCAGCCACGTCGCCTGCGGCATTTGCGGCAGCACCGAATGAGAATATTGCGGGGGTTGCCTCCGTGCCGGAGTGAACGTTCTGCTCCTGACCGCCACCAACTTTGGGCATTCTTTTTGCCATATATGCGGCAATTTCTGTCTGGGGAGTAATGGGGTAACCGAAATAATGCATACAACCTGCTCTGATTGCAGCCTCGGCGATAGCCTCATTACCTTTCATTAAAACTTTCTCACCCATTTATTTCACCTTACCTTTCAACAGTTATAGCGCAGTCGGGGCACATTGTTGCACAAAATGCGCAACCGATACACTTGCTATCATCGATACAATGTGCAGGATGATGACCTTTTGCGTTAAGCTTTGCAGAATCAAGTTCCACAATTTTCTTGGGACAAGCAGTTACGCACAAACCGCAACCCTTGCAAACATTTTCTGCGAATGTTACTTTTGCCATTTTTCTGCCTCCTAAATTATCTTTTTTTGTAAAGTCAGCGGAAACAGATTTGAAATTTTTCCGTTGAGATTATTAACTAAATTTTCTGTGACAGTTGTCATTTTAACAGGCAAGCCTGTTAATTCAGACAATTTTTCGGCACTGTCAACCGAATTTAAAACATCCTCTGCCGTGGTGCTTTCACCAAGGTTGGAGTTATTGACTATTGCGGTGAATTTAACCTTGCACGCCGCTTCAATTTCCTGCATTATTTCAAAAGCAGATTCTGCATCGGGTGTTAGCGGACGATATTTATTGAAAACGAAAAGCATTTCATAGTCGTTTTCATCTTTAATAGCGTCTGCATATCTACCCAAAGCGTAAGCACCACGGTCATCACCGCCAATATCCATTATCGCCTTTTCTTCACGTTTGTCAAGAAGAGAATAAACATCCTGCGGCAAAGCAGGTAAATCAACGTTTGAGTTTGCGAACGCTGAGGAAATCAATTTGATTCCTGCTTTGTTCAAATCCTCAAGACTGTCTCGTGTTCTGAAATAGGGATTAACGATATCAAGGTCAGCAATAACGACGTTTTCGCCAAGGCTTTTAAGATACAAAGCGTAGTTAACGGCAATATTTGTTTTGCCGCTACCGTAGTGCCCTGCAAAAAGGGTCATTCGTTTACTTTGCATCTTTTTCACCTTCTTTTTATACATTATAATTTATTTCGCTGAATCTTACCACTGGTTGTTTTTGGCAATTCATCACGGAATACAACGATTCGGGGATATTTATAAGGAGCAGTTTTCTCCTTAACGTACTGTTGAATCTCTTTTTTGAGTTCTTCCGTACCCTCTGTTCCGGGAACAAGAACTATGCTTGCTTTAACAACCTGTCCTCTGACTTCATCAGGAGCAGCAGAAACGCCGCACTCAAGAACGTAGGGAAGCTCCATAATAACGCTTTCGATTTCAAATGGACCTATACGATAGCCTGAGGATTTAATAACGTCATCCACACGACCAACATACCAATAGAAGCCGTCTTCATCCATCCAGGCAACGTCACCTGTATGATAGTAGCCGTCGTGCCAAACCTCTTTGGTTTTTTCTTCGTCGTTATAGTAGCCCTTGAAGAGACCACAGGGAGCGCCATCTTTTACGTTGACAACGATTTCACCATTTTCACCGACATTAACTTTGTTGCCGTCTGCATCAACAAGGCAAACATCATAAATGGGAGCAGGTTTACCCATAGAACCGATTTTGTGGGGTGCGCCTGTCATATTACCGATAATCATTGTGCTTTCAGTCTGACCAAAGCCTTCGAGAATCTGGAGGCCTGTTGCCTTTTCGAATTGACGATAAACCTCGGGGTTAAGAGCCTCGCCCGCTGTTGTCATATGCTTAACGGAAGAGAAATCGTATTTTGAAATATCTTGTTTTATCATCATTCTGAGCATTGTAGGCGGTGCACAGAACGTTGTGATGTTGTGTTTTGCAAACATGGGAAGAATGTCTGCTGCATCAAAGCGGTCAAAGTCGTAAACGAAAAGAGCCGCTTCGCAAAGCCATTGGCCGTAGAATTTGCCCCACATAGACTTTGCCCAGCCTGTGTCAGAAATTGTGAAATGAAGGCCGTCGGGGTCAACATTATGCCAATATTTGGCTGTGTGGAAATGACCGAGAGCGTATGTGTAGCTATGTGCGGCAATTTTGGGGTAGCCTGTTGTGCCCGATGTGAAGAACATAAGCATCAAATCGTCGCCACCAGGAGCATTTTCGCCCCTTTCGTAATGGGAGCTGAAGAGCTTACTTTCTTCGTCGTAATTTCTCCAACCGTCACGTTCTTCGCCAACTGCGATTTTGATTTTAAGGTCGGGGCACTTTTCAGCCGCCATATCAACCTGATTTGCAACGTCGCCGTCTGTTGTGCAGATAATTGCCTTGATACCCGCAGCCTGGAAACGATATTCAAGGTCGTGCTCCTGCAACTGGTTGGGAGCAGGTATACCGATAGCACCCAATTTATTAAGACCGAGCATTGCAAACCAATACTGGTAATGGCGCTTGAGTATGAGCATAACCCTGTCGCCCTTTTTGATGCCCAAGGATTTAAAGTAGTTCGCCGCCTGAGCGGAGCCACGCTTCATATCCTTAAAAGTGAATCTTCTTTCGGTCTTATCTCTTGCAATATGAAGCATTGCCAATTTATCGGGCTCCCTGTCTGCGAGAGCATCAATAAGGTCATATGCAAAGTTGAAGTTTTCTGTATTTTTAAATTTGATTGATGTGGGTGTACCTTTTTCGTTACGCTCAACATCAATGAATTTATGATAAATTCTTTCTTTTTTATCCTCTTTAACCTTGACAGGTTCTTTATACTCCTCAGTCTTCACGTGCTGAAGCTCAGGGATAGGCTCACCCGACGGATTAAGAACGATAGCGTAGAAGGTACAATCCTTACCGTCAACAGCAATCATACCGTGAGGGGTGAGAGAATCATAATAGATGCTGTCACCGGGGCCGAGAATCTCTGAGTGCTCACCCACCTGAACCTTCAGCTTACCTTCAACAACAATGTCAAGCTCCTGACCGTCGTGAGAAGTGAGCTCAATATCTTTATTCTGATTTTCTTCGCTGTATGTAGCCTCAACAAAAAGAGGCTCGGCAATTTTATTTTTGAATTTTGAAGCAAGGTTGAAATAAGTCATTCCGTGAGCTTTTTCAATCTTCTGCCCTTTACCCGCTTTTGTGAAAACGTAGTTTGTGAGCTTGGGTGTGCTACCCTCTATGATGCTTGAAACATCAACATTGAACGCAAGTGCACAACGATAAATGAATGCAAAGTTAAGATCGCTTTCACCATTTTCGCAAGCAATGTATTCACTTTCGGCAACACCCGTTTTTGAAGCCATCTCGGCTGTGGTGTAGCCCTCAATTTCACGCAATTCCCGAATACGGGCAGCCATCTCCTTGATTTTAAAATCAAGACCGGTGATTTTGTCCATAATCTTTCCTCCGTTTTTGTAGGGACACAATAAAAAACTCGTCCCAAAGATATTCTTTGAGACGAGTAAAAATATACCCGCGGTACCACTCAAATTGCAGTTTAAACTGCCTCTCTCGAAGTCCAACAACTTCTATGCCTTTACGCAGCAATCACGGAGAGGTTCTACTAAGCGAAAGCTGTTCTTCCTCCCGGCTCGGAAACTACAAACATCAATCTCTCAACCTGTGGCTTGCACCAACCGCCACTTCTCTGCAAGGTGAAATGATTGCGCCCTTTTCTTCAACGCCTTTTTATTCAATTTCCTCAAAGATACCATAATATAAGGTAAATGTCAAGTTTTTTATTATAATTTATAGCAAATTGTAAGCAGAGAGAAATCGATGAATCGGAGTTATTTATGAACCGAAGCTGTACAAAGGTACTGCAAGGTGAGTAAATGCTCTGATTCGTGATTTATCAAAGCTTATTTCTTATGATTTTGCCGCTGATTGTCTTAGGAAGCTCATCACGGAAAACAACGATTCTGGGATATTTGTAAGGTGCTGTATGCTCCTTTACATATTTCTGAATCTCTTTCTTGAGTTCTTCTGTTCCTTCTGTGCCGGGGGTCAGAACAATGCTTGCTTTAACAACCTGACCCCTCACCTCATCGGGAGCGGCAGAAACACCACACTCAAGAACATAAGGGAGCTCCATAATAACATTTTCGATTTCGAATGGTCCGATGCGGTAGCCGGATGATTTGATAACGTCATCGACACGACCAACGTACCAGAGATAACCGTCCTCATCACGCCATGCGGTGTCACCTGTGTGGTAAAGACCATCGTGCCACACCTCGTCTGTTTTCTCTTGGTCGTTATAATAACCAAGGAAAAGACCGCAGGGAATCTTGCCGTCAGTATGAACAACAATTTCGCCTGTTTCGCCGTCGGCAACGGGTCTGCCGTCGGGGTCAACTATATCGATATCATAAAGAGGT
The DNA here is from genome assembly GCA_045649005.1 of Acutalibacteraceae bacterium. Lineage (GTDB taxonomy): Bacteria > Bacillota > Clostridia > Oscillospirales > Acutalibacteraceae > DTU089. Next base: position 37,947 of record JAZRPC010000078.1, on the reverse strand, counting down.
GTGGGTTGACCCATAGCTCCGATTTTAATTTTAGTGCCTTTGAAGTTTGCGATTGAAAGAGTTGTTTCAGTCTGACCGAAGCCCTCGTGGATTCTGAGACCTGTTGCTTTTTCAAACTGCTTGAAAACCTCGGGGTTAAGAGCCTCACCCGCTGTTGTGGCGTGCTTTATTGATGACAAATCATACTGTGAAATATCTTGTTTTATAAGCATTCTGTACATTGTGGGGGGTGCACAGAAGGTTGTGATATTGTACTTTGCAAACATAGGAAGAATCTTTGAAGCATCAAAGCGTTCAAAGTCATAAACGAAAACTGCACCCTCGCAAAGCCATTGTCCGTAGAGCTTGCCCCAAAGAGCCTTACCCCAACCCGTTTCGGAAATTGTGAAATGGATTCCGTCACGTTCAACACAATGCCAGTATTTAGCTGTAAGAAAATGACCCAAGGGATATTTATGGGAATGGGTTGCGATTTTCGGGTAGCCTGTTGTGCCGGATGTGAAGAACATAATCATGGGGTCGTTACCACAGGGTGCATCCTCAGCACGGACAAATCGGCGGCTGAAGAGAGCATATTCTTCATCAAAGCAATGCCAACCCTCTTTTTTGCCGTTGGCAACGATTTTTGTTTTAAGAGTGGGGCAATTTTTCTGAGCCTCGTCGATGTAATCGGTTGCAACACCGTCGGCGGTTACAACAACAGCGGAAACACCTGCGGCATTGAAGCGGTATTCATAATCATGAACAACAAGCTGATTTGTTGCGGGGATTGCAACTGCACCAAGCTTATGAAGACCGAGAATTGCCAACCAGAACTGATAGTTACGCTTGAGAACAAGAAGAACTCTGTCACCCTTTTTGATGCCCAAGGATTTGAAATAGTTTGCCGCCTGTGATGAACCCTCTTTAATATCCTTGAAGGTAAAACGGTGCTCAGTCATATCGTCTGCAATATGAAGCATAGCAAGCTTTTCAGGATACTGTCTGCCGATTTCGTCAACAACGTCGAAAGCAAAGTTGAATTCATCTTCGTTTTCGAAATCTATACCGGTGCAAACACCGTTCTCATCCTCGGTTGTTTTAATGAATTTGTCGCAGATGAGAGGGATTCTCTTCGTGGTGTCTGCAACGCTGACAGCGTTCATATTTGTGTCTGCAACCTCTTCATCCTCAGCCATAACCATAGCAAGAAAAAGACAATCCTCGCCATTAACAGCGATCATACCGTGAGGAATTGAGCTTTTGTAGAAAATGCTGTCACCCTCGTGAAGAATTTCTGTATGCTCACCAATCTGAACTTTAAGGGAGCCCTTGATAACAAGGTCAAACTCCTGACCCGAGTGAGTTGCAAGCTCAATGGGCATAGACTGAAGCTCGCTTCTGTATTCATATTTAACCCAATAGGGATTTGCAAGCTTATTTCTGAACTTAGGTGCAAGATTCTGAATCAGAATACCATCTTCATTAGCTGTTGTCTGACCCTTTCCCCTACGTGTTACGTTGTATGTTGTGAGCTTTGCACTCTGACCCTCAAGAAGGTCTGTTATTTCAACGTCAAAAGCAAGAGCACATTTGTGAATAAAAGAGAAGGGCAAATCCTCTTTTGCTTGTTCAAAAGAGAGATATTCCTCCAATGTGAGTTCGGTTTTTTCAGCCATTTCCTTAACAGAAAAGCCGTAAATGTCACGGAGTTCACCAATACGCTTTGCGACCTCTGCAAGCTTGTTTGTAACTGAATTGTTCTGCATAATGATTCCTTCCTTCATAAAGCATTATCAAAAACTCACAAATAAAAAACGCCCCAAAACAAAACCCTTTGGTTTTACTTTGAGACGAAAATTAATCCGCGGTACCACTCAAATTGCAATAAAATTGCCACTCAGGAGTCCAACAACCCCGTTGCACTAACGCAGCATTCTCGGAAGGCGCCTACTAAAAAAATTTTTCGGACCTTCAGCTCAGAAGTGATAGGTTTTGAAAACACAAGCTATCGGCTCGCAGCAACCGCCGACTCTCTGGAAGTTGTAATTTTCAACCGTCTTCGTCACAGCTTTTATTTGTGATATTTTCAATTGCAAGGATTTTATCACTTTATATATTATGTGTCAAGAGTTTTTTTGCTATTTGTTTAATTTTTTATAAAAAAGTGTTGACAAAGAAACCAAAGAATGTTATCATTCTTTCAATATTTTTCAAATGCGATGAAGGAATTACGTGTTTTTGGTTTCACGTTTCAGAGAGCCGACGGTTGCTGTGAGTCGGTGCGTTGCAAAAATTCGGTCTCGTTCCGGAGCAGAGCTCCCCAACCGACACCTCGTGTAAGGAGTTACGGCGGCCCCGTTACCATGGCTACAGACTTAATTAAGAGTCCTAATGAGTGACTGACCTTTGTCAGTAACCGGGGTGGTACCACGGATTTTTTAAAAATTCGTCCCTGAGATTTTCGAATCTCAGGGCTTTTTTATTGGCTATTTATATTACATTATATTTTATCTGCTGAAAGGATGAGCAAAATGAAAAAAATTATTATTTCAGACATCACACTTAAAAAGATTTCAGAGGACAGAGCTGTATCCTTGCTATTCCGTGAAAAGTCAGCAATCGCAGCCTGTGCCGACAAAATCGGTGTTGACGTTATTGAAATCCCTGCAATAAAATCCCCTCGTGAAGATAAAATTATTTATAAAACAATCGCCCAGAACGTGCAGAATGCTGTTTTCGCAATCCCCGTAGGGTTCACAACCGAAGACGTTTCGTGCGCTTGGGATTGCATCAAGGATGCTCAGAAGCCCCGCCTTCAGGTTGAGCTTCCCGTATCCACCATTCAGATGGAATACACATACCACGTAAAGCAAGCAAAAATGCTCGACAGAATCAAAGAGCTCATCAAAGAAGCAAAAGCTCTTTGCTCTGACGTTGAGTTTTCTGCACTTGATGCAACAAGAGCAGATAAAGACTTCCTTATTGCCGCAGTTAAAGAGGCTGAGCAGTGCGGTGCCGGCATGGTAACAATCTGCGATGATGCAGGCGCTTCAACCCCCGATGATATTGCTGAATTGGTTTCAAGCGTAAAGGAAGCCGTAAGCATCCCTGTTTACGTGCAGGTATCTGACCGCATCAATATGGCAGTTGCATGTGCTTTTTCTGCAATCAAAAGCGGTGCTGACGGCATTAAATGTGCAATGGCGGGCAAAAACACACTTCTCACAGGTGAGATTTCCGACGCAATAAATGCTTGCGGCAAGCAGGTTAATGCCGAATTTAAACTTAATAACACAAAAATCCACGCAAGCATTGACGATATGTTATCAAGCATTAACCACGATGAATATGAAAACAACAATTCAATAAGCGAAGGTAAAAAGATTCTTATTGACTCTGATTCCACAATTGCGCAGATTGCCCAGGCAGCCGCTGTGTTAGGCTACGAGCTTTCAGATTCTGACATCGGCAATGTTCACAAGGTTATTAAGCAGGTTTGCGAAAGAAAGGGTGCCGTCGGCTACAAGGAATTTGAGGCAATTATTGCAAGCTCAGCCATGCAGGCTCCCTCCACCTACCACTTTGAAACATATACAACAACCAGCAGTAACATGTCAGCCTCTATGTCTCAGGTTACCTTGAAATGCAACGACGAAATCATTTGCGGTGTAAGTAACGGTGACGGTCCTATCGACTCCGTTTTCCGTGCAATTGAGCAGTGCATAGGTCACCACTACGAGCTTGATGATTTCCAGGTGCAATCCGTAACTAAGGGAAAAGAAGCACTCGGCTCTGCACTTGTAAGGCTTCGCAACAACGGCAAGCTTTATTCAGGTAACGGCACCTCTACCGACATTGTTGCCGCAAGCATCAGAGCATATATCAATGCATTGAACAAAATCGTATTCGAGGAGGCATAAAATGAAAATTGTATTTTCAACCAAGAACGTAAGTCGGGCTTCATTTCTTGACACCTGTCGTTATGCCTTTGACTACGGTTTTGAAGGCTTTGAAATTTACGACGCCATAAAGGAACGAAGCTCGCATCACGACAGCATATTAAGGCGTGACCGTATCGCCGATGCAAAAAGGAAGCTTGTCAACAGAAACCTCTCTGTTTCGGCACTTCGTATACCTGCCCCTGTTGAAAGCGAGGAAACTACTGCCGAGCTTATTGAGAAATACGTTACTATGGCGGCAGCATCGGGCATTGAAAACGTTATTGTCCGCACAGAAGTCAAAACACCCTTCGAGGTGCTCGACGAAAAGATGTCAGCGGCAATCAAGCGTGCGGAAACGGGCGACGTCAATATTTTATTTGAAACCGTTGGTTACCTTGCAAAAACCGAAAACGTAATCGGTGTTATCAATCACTTTGCCTCTGCGGCTATCGGTGTATCGTGGAACGTAAGGTGGACATATTTCGGTGCGGGCGAAACTGCTGAAACCACTATCAAAAATCTTGGTGCATACATTAAATATGTGCGCCTTGGAGATATGAAGGACGGCAAAACCGTTTTAATCGGCGAAGGCGATTTAGACGTTGAAAAATTATTAAATTCTCTTTCTTCACTTAATTACGAGGGCTTTATCTGTGCCGCCTGGAATGAAGAAATCAGCGATGCTGATATAGTTCTCACCCACTTCACAAACTACATTTCCTCTTTAGGGCGTGAAAAAAAGGTTTATGACCGTGCGTATTACAACCGTGATAAAACGGGTACGTTTGTATGGAAAAAGTACGACGTTATAGACACAACCTTTTCAGAAGTGCTTGACACAATGGCGGAAAAATATCCTGACCAGTATGCGTTCAAGTACCCTACTCTTGATTACACAAGAACCTATGAGCAATTCCGCCGTGACGTTGACGAATGTGCCGCCGCCTTGATTTCACTTGGTGTAAAAGCGGGTGACCACGTTGCAATTTGGGCAACCAACGTTCCGCAATGGTTCATCACCTTCTGGGCAACAACAAAAATCGGTGCAGTTCTTGTTACCGTTAACACAGCATATAAGATTCACGAAATTGAATACTTGCTCAGACAGTCAGACACACATACTCTCGTTATGATTGAGTATTGCAAGGACATTAACTACAAGGAGATTATTGAGGAGCTTTGCCCCGAGCTTAAAACACTTGAGCCCGGCTCACCCTTGTATTCAAAAAACCTCCCCTTCCTTCGTAACGTTGTAACCGTCGGCTTTGATATGGACGGTTGCCTTACCTGGGAGCAGATGCTGTCACGCTCTTCCCTTATTCCGAGAGAAGAGGTCCGCAGACGCTCATCTCTCGTAAAGCCTGACGATGTTTGTAATATGCAATACACCTCAGGTACAACAGGCTTCCCGAAGGGTGTTATGCTCACACACCGCAACATCATAAACAACGGCAAGACAATCGGCGACAGAATGGATTTGTCAACCGCTGACCGTATGATGATTCAGGTGCCTATGTTCCATTGCTTCGGAATGGTGCTTTCTATGACCTCTATGATGACTCACGGAGGAACGCTTTACCCCATTCCCTATTTCTCACCCAAGTCATCACTTGCTTGTGTCAACGACGAGCGAATCACCTGCTTTAACGGTGTTCCCACAATGTTTATTGCAATGTTCAGCCACCCTGACTTTGCGAAAACCGATTTCTCATATATGAGAACGGGCATTATGGCAGGTGCAAACTGCCCCGCAGACCTCATGCGCCGTGCTTCGGTTGAAATGAATATGCGTGAGATTATTTCGGTTTACGGCCAGACAGAGGCTTCGCCCGGCTGTACTATGGGCGAAGTTAACGAAGACCTTGACCACCGTGTAGAAACTGTGGGCAGCGCCTTCCCCGGTGTTGAATGTAAGATTATCGACCCTGAAACAGGTGAAGAGCTCCCCGACGGTCAAAGCGGTGAATTTGTTGCCCGTGGCTTTAACATTATGAAGGGCTATTACAAAATGCCCGAAGCAACTGCACAGGCAATAGACAGCGAAGGCTGGCTCCATTCCGGCGATATCTGTATGAGAACTCCCGACGGATATTACAAGGTTACGGGAAGACTCAAGGATATGATTATCCGTGGCGGTGAAAACCTCTACCCACGTGAAATCGAGGAATTCTACCTTACCAACCCCAAGGTTCGTGACGTTCAGGTTGTTGGCGTTCCCGATGAGCAATACGGTGAGGAATGCTGCGCTTGGATTATTCTTCACAAGGGCGAAACAGCCGACGAAAAGGAAATGAAGGAATACGGATATGCATCTATTGCTAAGCACAAGGTTCCTAAATATTTCTTGTTTGTAAACGAATTCCCGATGAATGCTGCAGGTAAAATTCTCAAATACAAAATGCGAGAGGAATCAATCGACAGATACAATTCTCAAAAAACAGGCAGCGTTTAAAAAGCATAACGAAAAGTCGGGCTCTGCCCGACTTTTGTGTTTCAAAGAAGGTTTCAGCTATGTATAAAAATTTCAAAGTAATAGATTCCCATTGTCACATTTTCCCCGACAAAATCGCCCGAAAGGCAACAGACAGCATTGACACGTTTTATCAGATAAGCGAATCCGGGGTTATTAACGGTTGCGGTTTTGTGGGCACGGCAAAAGCACTCATAAACCAATGCGATTCGGTTGGAGTCGAAAAATGTCTTGTAACCTCGGTTGCAACAACTCCCCACCACGCACAAAGCATAAACACCTTTATAGCAGAAGAGGTCAGGCAATTCCCCGAAAGATTCATTGGCTTTGGTTCACTTCACCCCGAAAGTGAAAGTCTTGAAGATGATGTAACGCACCTTATCGACCTTGGATTAAAGGGTGTCAAGCTTCATCCGGATATTCAGAGCTTCAAGGTTGACGACCCCAAGGTAATCAGAATTTTTGAAATCTGCAACAAGCATCACCTGCCTGTGCTTTTGCACACGGGTGATTCAAGATTTGATAACTCCAACCCCGACAGAGTTGAGAAAATTCTCAAAATGTTCCCCGATTTGACAATAATCGGTGCCCATTTCGGCGGATGGTCTGTGTGGGATTCTGCTCCGCAGATTTTGTGCAAATACAAAAATTTCTACGTTGACACCTGCTCCAGCTTCTATGCCCTTTCAAAAGAAAAAGCAAAAGAAATAATCAACCTTTACGGCACAGACAGAGTGATTTTCGGAACAGATTTTCCGATGTGGAAGCAAGAGGATGAATTGGAGTTTTTATTTGATTTAGGTCTGTCAGATATTCAATTAAAATCAATTCTGTATGACAATTTAGCCAATTTACTCAATATTGAATAAAGAAAAAAGGATTCAGAACAATTATTGTTCTGAATCCTTTTTCATGCCTGCCATTTCTAATATTCTGTTGATTTTCGCCCGAGCTTCTTCTTCCGAGTATTCAATCTTCTTGTCTTGTATTGTTAAAGACCATTGAACACAATCATCTACTATTTTCATATCCGCTTCTTTTACACGTGAAATTTCGGTATCCATAATAAAAGAAAGCAGCTCCACTATTATGCGTTCGTCTGCGGTCAACACCTTGCCCTCATACTCTTCGCCGGTGTAAATATCCTCTGCATCCTGCATAGCCTTTATCAGCTTTTCTCGCACAACAAGGTCCTTGCAAACATCTACACAGCCATTGATTGTTTTAAACAATACGTGATACATTTTTCTATAACAATGCAGCTCCCTCATAAGCATAATGTCAATCATAATAACCCTCCACAAAAAACAAAAAATGCGTAGCAGAAGCTACGCAATAAAACACGTAACTTCCGTTTGCGAGACGAATCTTGTAGTCAGGAAAACCACGAGAAAGAAGCACGTGTTTTTAACAAACACATACTCGTAGTATTTCCTGAAAAATATTAAATTCATCTCGCAAGCATATATTACCACAACATTAAACTTTTATCAATAGTTTATCCGCAAGATAATACTTCTGAAATTTATATGATTTACATTGAGCGGATTTATCGCTGACACTGTCACCCTGACAATTAAAAATATTAATAAAAATCTTGAAATAAAACAGATAATATGCTAAACTTGTAAACTGTGTTTATGAAATACATAATATGGTAATATATATTTTTTTTGAGGTGCAATTAATGATTTGCAACAATATTTTAGAGGCAATGGGAAACACGCCTGTTATACGTCTTAACAAAATTGTTGATGAAGACAGCGCAGAAATCCTTGTTAAATTTGAGGGTCTGAACGTTGGCGGTTCAATTAAAACAAGGACGGCATACAACATGATTCTCAAGGCTGAAGAAGAGGGAAAAATCAATAAAGATACAATAATCGTTGAGCCCACAAGCGGCAACCAGGGAATCGGTCTTGCTCTTGTCGGTGCTGTTAAGGGCTACAAAACAATAATCATCATGCCCGACTCCGTCAGCGAAGAAAGAAGAAAGCTCGTCAAGCACTACGGCGCTGAGGTTATTCTTGTTCACGATGCGGGTAACATCGGCAAATGCATTGACGAATGTCTTGAGCTTGCATTGAAAATGCAGCGTGAGGATGAAAACGTTTTTGTTCCCCAACAGTTCGAAAATCCCGCAAACCCCGAAATTCAACGCAAAAAAACCGCTGCGGAAATTCTCGAGCAGGTCGGCAAGCCCATTGACGGCTTCTGTGCGGGTATCGGCACGGGTGGCACGCTCACCGGCATTGGCGAGGTTCTTAAAGAGGCTAACCCCGATATGGAAATCTGGGCAGTTGAGCCCGAGGATGCCGCTATTCTTTCCGGCGGTCTTATCGGCACGCATATACAGATGGGCATTGGCGACGGTCTTATCCCCCCCATTCTCAACACCGAAATTTATAACGACATCTGCATCGTTACAGACGAAGAAGCACTCAACACCGCAAAGGAGCTTGCTTCAAAGGAAGGTATTCTTTGCGGTATTTCAAGCGGCACCAACGTTGCGGCGGCAAAGAAGCTTGCAAAAAAGCTTGGCAAAGGCAAAACCGTTATCGCCGTTCTTCCAGACACCGCTGAAAGATACTTCTCAACCCCCCTTTTTGACGAATAAACAAATTGAGCGTTTGCACCAAACGGTGCAAACGCTTTTTAATTGACAAAAAATTGTATTGAGTATAAAATGTAGTTAATAAATACGAGGAGGTACAAAAATGAACTGCGGCAATTTAATTCAATATCTTATTGATGAAAGAAAGTTTTCAAAAGCTGATATTGCGGGACTTTTGAAAACGAAAGAAAAAAACGTTGATTTGTTTTTGTGTGGTCAGAAGGAGCCGTCACGCAAGCAAATTGCATATCTTGAAGCCTTGTGCGGTGCAACAACAGAAACCGATAATTTAAAAATGTTAAAATACAACATCGCTTCTGATAACGGCAACATTTATCGCTCACGCTTCATCAAACAAGCAAATTACGAAACACTTTATGCATACTACCGCAAGCGTTTCATGGCAGATATAACTACTTGCAAAGCCCTTGCTTTTATCACTTTTGTTGCGGGTTTTGCCGTTATCGCTTTGACTGCTTGGTTTTTATTTCTGAATATCACAGAAAAGCCTTTAACAAACGTTACAATATTTTATACAGCCTTTATAATACCCTGCGTCTTAATTCTATGGTCACTTTTTAAAATCAAAAGCATTCCCACAAAAGCCCTTATTCACAGCAAATCGACCTATTTGAAGGGTTATGTTGGAATTATGGCAGGTATTCTTTGCCACAATGCGTCAATGATTTATGCGGGATATTCAACGATACTCTTGCTTGTTCTTTGGTGCGTTGCGTTTCTTGCAAGCTTGCTGTTTGTTTTCAGCGATTGCATTTTTAAATACAAGCCCCAAAAGCACCTGTTTAAAGAGCTGTTTTGCGGTTTTTTAGTTGCAGCCCCGCTTCTTACGTACGATATTTTGTTTTACAAAAACATGATTTCAATCATTGATGCCGAAGAAACCGTATCAGATTTTACTTATCGCATTTTTCACCTTGGTAATCTGATGTTTCTTTTCACATGCTTTGCTTTTGTATTTGTATTTGAAAGCATGCTTATATACAGATGCTCTCTGTACCTTGAAAAATACTATAGACCCCTCCCCAACAAAGAACCTGTAAATGCGAAAAATTCCGTTATCGGAGTTGTGGCTGTTATTTTAGCAGTTACAATATCATTTTCTGCATTTAACATATATTCATCAAAGATTATTCAGGATTTAGTTGAAAGCATAAAAAGCAACGGTTACTATATCAACGAGCTGAAAGAATTTGATAATTACTCTGTTGCTTTCAGCGATGCGGAAAAGGTTTATACAATAACAGAAGAAAATCTAACATGTGACATCCCTGCAGATTTAAGCATTAAGAAAGACACAACGATTTATTCAAACAAGGATGATTCTGTGATGCTTTATTGCAATGTTATTTATGATTACTGTGGCACAGATGATCTTTTACTTGACGCTTTCGATTATAAGGAATATGATGCAACAAGCAAAAAAGCTCTCAAGCAGATGCGTGATATTGTAGAAGAAAAGCTGGGCTATTATCCCCGGACTGAGTTAGATTGGCAAAAGCTCTCTGCAAAGATTTCTGAATTTGACACAAGCGACAAATACGAAGCTGCCGCATTTATATCAATCTATTTAATGACCGTTTATTATACCGGCGATAACACAACACATTATATTTATCAATCAGAAAAAGTTGACGGCATTCTCAGCGTAACAGCAGCACCCGGCGGAACAATTTACACCTTAAACTGCTGCAAGAGCTCAAACGTTTATATGGATTATTCAATTACTATCAATATTCGTGACGAATACGAGGGTGACAGCAAAGAGCTTGCCTGCAAAATACTCAATTCAATAGAAATAGAATAAAAAAGCTAAAATAGTAAAAGAGGAACACATTAGTGTTCCTCTTTTATTATTTCGATTCGGTAATAGCTATCTGTGAAGAGTCGAGAGCTGTGTTTGAGGTAATAATATCCATTATCTGTAAAGCTGCATCACCACTCAGGGCTCCCTTTGCCACAACGACCTGTGCCGAGCTTTCATTTAAAACCACAACACACTCGCTTGAAAGCTTGGCGCCGATAAGTGCTTCGACATCGCTTTCGAGCTTTATTGTTGTTGACAGCTTATCTATTGAAGCCGTGATTTCCCCCGCCTCTTTTGAGCCGCTTTTTGCACTTTTAAGCGATTTATTGAGCTTGTCGAGGGCTTCATCCCTTGTCTTTTGCCTGTTGAGCTTAACCTCGTCAAAATAGTTAACGGCTTCACCGCTTGCGTTAACATATTTTGCCTCGCCAAGATTCTGCACGTATTCGCCGTCTGTTGTTTCCACGGGGTTTTTAACGTTGGAATTTTCACCCGAATAGTACCAATTAACAAATACTGCGGCACCCAGAGCGATAACAAGAATCGCAAGTATAAGCTGACGTTTTTTTATTAGCAAATTCATTTTATGCCACCTCTCAATTATTTTGCATTTTTTCAACAGAAACCTTTGCACTGCTGATATCAAACAAAGCACACACCGTCTGCAAAATTGCATTTTTAACAGTCGGGTTATCTGCACCCTGTGCCACCACAGCAACACCCTTTACCGTTGGTTCAAAAACCTTTATAACAAGACATTCCTCGTTATTTGAGCCGTTTTTGAGCACTATGTATTCTTCTTGATATTCAGCCTTGCTGGCATCTGCTTCTTCATCTGTTTTGACATTAGAACCCGTTGCATACACGTTTTCGTAGCAGCTTTCAAGGGTAATCATAACCTTAACCTTGCCCGCCCCCTGTATATCTCCGATTATGTTTTCTAGCTCTTTTTCGGTGTTTTTTATGTATTCTTCGGAGTTTATTGATTCCTCTGTTGAAGAATCAATCTCGGTTGACGAGCCCAAAAGCTCACCCGCCACCATAATTATAAAAACGATTATGCCGATAATAACAAATGCGGTTTGCTTTTTTGATAAATTCAACTTTCTGAGCTTTGTGAAAATATTATTCATTTTTAACTCCGATTTTTGTCACGCTTTTATAGTCACCTGTAATTTTTTGCAATATTGTATCCGCTTTATCGTGAAAGGCTTTGCCGACTTCGATATACACACTCTCAAGAAAAACAGTAACGCTTCCCTCGTCAACAGTTGTGGTTACATATATTTCATATTCATTTACCCCTTCGTTTATGAGTATTTCCTGCACTTCCTTTTTAATTTTTCTTTCGGTAAGGTTTGCTGTATGCATAAGGCTATCAACCGTTTGATTTTCGTTTTCGGTGTGTTGAGGCACAAAATCGGGTATTTCAACCTCAGAGTCAATAATGGGTATTGCAACCGAAAGTATAAGAACAACCGCCACAATGCCCTTTAGCATACCTCTTGCCTTGCCTGGCAAAACGTACTCCATAAACCCGCCCGCAAAGGCACAACAAGCATAGTTAAAAAGAACAGTTTTAATTACATCCGCCATTTCAGACACCTTTTATAAAAATAATAATACCAACCGACACAACAAAAATAACGGCTGAAAATATGATTGTTGCAACTAAGAGAATAAGTGCATCCTTTAAAACACCGAGCATTCCGAAAACACCCTCACTCCCCAGAAATTCGGAGAGCATTATCACTATGTTTAACACCAAAACCCACGAAAGAAGCTGAAAAAGTGTTGGCAGAACGGTAAGCACCACGGTAGCTATGCCGAAAACTCCAACCGTGCTTCTGATAAGCGTGAGACTTGAAACAAGTGCAGAATATGTATCACTCACGGCGCCGCCCACAACGGGAACGGTTCTGCCCACAACAAACTTAACACCTCTTGCGGTTAAGGAATCCGCCCCCGCTCCGAGAACACCCTTGAGAGTAACAATCCCCGAAAAGAACGTTGCGACAAAGCCCAAAAACGAAATATATATTTTCTTTATTGTTGACGACAGCTTGGAGCTGAATTTATAAACGTCAAAACATGAAAGAAAGCTTAGTGAGCACATAGCGCTGACGGCGGGTTTGCTGAAGCCCGACAGCAGCCCCGAAAAGGTGGCGTTCGAAAACACCGCCAACGATGCGTATGACGTGCCGAGAGCAATATTGCCCGACGAAGAAATAATCGCACAAAAAACCCCTGTAAAAACGGTTGTGAACGCACCCGTTGCTTCCAGCACGGAAAAGGCGTTAGTCACCGCCCCCGCAACAGGCACAGCGGCGCAAAGCACCAACACGGCGGAGCCTATGGTTGCCACAATTTCCTTTGACGAAACGAAAACAGTCAGCACGTAGGTTACAAGAACAATGCTCATTGCTGTTACCAGAAACGAAAATGGCTCGGTAAAGGATTTTTTAAACAAATCAAATAAAACCTCGGAAATTTTGCGAAGATTTACAGAAAACAAATCCTCATAGCTTATTTCATCAATGCCTATTTCGTTGAGAATACCAACAGTTTCGTCATCAACGGAATCCACCATTTCATCAAAATCAAACTCCTCGGCATATTCATCAATATTTTCGTACCCGCCAAAGCAGGTAAAAGAAAACAAAAACGCAAAAACAACACTAAAGAATAAAATTAAACACTTTTTTACCATTTCAAATTCAAAAAGATGCCGCAATCTCGATAACTGCCGTAAAAACAGGCAATGCACAGCAAAGGGCAAGTATTTTTACACAAATCTCAATAACGTTGGCTATTGCACCCTCTGAATTATCTCGGCAAATATCCGCCGCAACAGAGCCGATGCTCAGAATACCGAATGCTTTAAATAGAATTTTCATAGACGAGGTACTGAAAAAATCATATTTCTCCAAAAGAGCTAAAGAATTTTTCAAAGTATTAATCTCGGGCAAAACAGCCAATAATATAACAAAAACGAAGCCGATTCGGGCAATTGTTGCAATTTCGCCCGAAGAATTTTTCAGAACGGATAACATAACTATGCCGATTATTGAAGCACCGGCTAAAACGAATACATTCAAAACTCCATCACAGACGTCAAAACGTCTTTCAGCTCGGTGATGTGAGGCAGAACCATCATCAGAACAATAATTAATCCTGCTATTGTGGTGAGCAGGGTGTATTCCTCTTTACCCGCCTTTTGCAAAAGCTGATTCATTATTGATATGACTATGCCCACAATAACAATCTTAAAAACTAACGTTAAATCCATTTTGCCTCCTACAAAAAGAAAATGAACACACTCAACGCACCCATTACGCTGACAGCGGTATTAACTCTGAGCTTTTCCTTCTCTTTCTGACGTTGAACGTTTAGAATATCTACAAATCTTTCCCTGTACTCATCGCATAAGGATAATTGTCCCTCACCGTCGGTTGTACCGATTTTTTCAATAAAAGCCGAAAACTCCGCCGAAACCTTATCCTCCGCACATCCGTCCAAACCTATTTTCTTATTTTCAAAGGTTATGTATTTATAGCCCTCGCCACGACTTATCTCGTATAGCGATTCATAATCCGAGTTCCTGTAATTCAATTCACTTTTAACAAAACCAACGAACCTTACCACCTCGTCCAGAAGCCGGGTTTTATTCTTTTGCTTTTGTGAATCACAAACACAGAAATACACAAAGCTTATTGCCATTACCAGCGAAAAAAACGTTCTCAAATCGAAATCATCTCCCGTACTGTACAGGGCTTGCCCTTGCCCTCAAGAACAATGGCTTTTGTGAAAACCTTTGCGTCCACCAACGTTTTAATGCTAGGTCTTTTCAGCACCTCTTCAAAGGAATCGCCGTGTGCGGTGGCAATAAATTTAACACCGCTGTTCATACCCGAAAGCATAGCTCTAGCTTCTTCCTCGGTGCCGATTTCGTCAACAACAATTATATCGGGCGACAGCGTACGCAGGGCTATTTCTATGCCCACGGCTTTTGGGTAAAGTGTCAGAACGTCGGTGTGCACACCCACGTCGGGTCCCTCGCCGAAGGACCTTGATGCTATTTCATCACGCTCGTCAACTATGGCTGTTTTCAGAGGAGTCATTCGGTTTTTGCCCGAGAAATATCTGCACAAATCACGCAACAACGTGGTTTTACCCGAAAGGGGCGAACCGATTATGAGAAATGATTCATAATCACCGCCAAGTAAACCCGTTATTTCTTTTGAACAGCCGTAATATTCCCTTGATATTCTTATATTCACCGAATTAAAATGCGAAACGGAATACACGGCGCCGTTTTTCATAACGGCTCTGCCCGCAACCCCCGCCTTACAGCCGCCTTTAAGCGGGATAAAGCCTTTGGCAATCATATCCTGATATGTATGAAGCGACCGTCTTGCAAGGCAGAACACAATTTCCTGCAGACCCTTGTCATCGACCTTGACTACACCCTCAGAATACGCCACGCTCAGACTACCGCTTTTATTGATGAAATATTTTTCATTTCTTGTGTTCAGCGTTATGGCTTCACCGCTTCTGAAACGTATTTCACGAATTTGTTCAACGATTTTTTTATCAATACCGCTAAACAGCTCGCTATATTCACGGGGCAATAACGACACGGCATTTAAAAACTCCTTCATATTGACCAGTCCTTTCAAAACATTGTATTTTCACTTGTCCCGTTTTAGAACAAAATTAACCCTTTATTAAAAAATAAAACCATAAAAGCATTGAAAGAAAAATACTGTTATGGTATTATTTACTATGTATATTAATGCCAACAAAGGATGAAAAACAAATGATAAATTTCTTGAAGAAAAAGTTCAATCACAACCCATTGGCTAGAAAGGCATACAACACACGCTATTGCTTTCTTGGCGGGCTTTGCACCGCCGCAATAATGCTTGTTGTCTATTATTGCTATGACCTTGCGCCCTTCGGCACAACAACCATTCTCCGTATGGACCTTTACCACCAATACGGTCCGCTTTTTGCCGAGCTTTATGAAAGAATAATGGGTGGTGACAGCCTTATTTATTCGTGGACCTCCGGCGGTGGCGGCCCCTTCCTCGGCAACTTCTTCAATTACCTTTCATCTCCGACGCTTATTTTTATGCTTCTTTTCGGCCATGAAAATATGCCCGAGGCTATTGCGGCAATGATATTTGTCAAGGCTATATTGGCGTCCTTTACATTCTCATATTTCATCACTAAAAAATTCGACCACCGCTCGCCTCTTGCATCGGCTTTCGGTGTGCTTTACGCCTGTAGCGGCTTCTTTATTGCATATTATTGGAACGTAATGTGGATTGATGCGTTTTACCTTTTCCCCCTTGTAATGCTTGGTCTTGAAAAGCTCATCAGCCAGCGTAAAATGAAGCTGTACACCATAACCCTTGCCCTTACACTTGTGACTAACTACTATATGGGCTATATGGTCTGCATTTTCTCGGTTCTTTATTTTATTTATTACTATTTTGCAAACTATTCTTTCACAGAAACCTATTTCGGAAAGCTTGCAAAACGCCAAAAATCAATCAAGGGCTTTTTCACAAATATCGTAAACACCCTCAGAAACTCCAAATTTTTCGACAGCGGTGTGAGATTCGCCTTTGCTTCTGTTGGTGCCGGCTTGCTTTCTGCCTGCGTTCTTTTACCCGTTTACAACATTCTCGCAAACTGCTCCGCAACGTCCGGCACGTGGCCGCAGGAATTCAGAACATATTTCTCAATTTTCGATTTTCTTGCAAACCACCTTGCATATCTTGACCCCACAATCAGAAGCAGCGGCGAAGATGTTTTACCCAATATTTATTGCGGCATTCTCACCGTTATGCTTGTGCCGTTATTTATCTTTTCAAACAGAGTTTCTCTCAAGGAAAAGGTTTTCAGCGTTGGTATTATGGGTGTTATGTTCGCAAGCTTTTACACCAACTACCTCAACTTTATCTGGCATGGTCTTCACTTCCCCAACGACCTGCCCTACAGATTCTCATATATGTACTCATTCCTTTTGCTGACCTTTGCCTTCAAGGCACTCACCTTCATAAAGGAATACACATCACGCCAGATTATCGGCGTGGGAACAGCCACCGTATTTTTCATAATAATGGTTCAGGAAATCGGCTCGAAGAATTTCAGCGAAACGGGCGTATGGGTCTGCGTTGCATTCATTGGAATCTATTGCCTTGCATTGGGCATTCTTAAAAGCGACAAATACCCCGCTGTTGCGGCGGCGGCACTTATACTCTGCTCTGTTTGTGCAGAATACACGGTTGCCAACACAAACAACTACAGTATGGACCAAACAAAGCACAACTTTGTCGGCGACTACGAGGGCTTCACTCAAATGAAAGAAAAGCTCGATGAATACGAGGGCAACGATGATTACAGAATGGAGTTGACCTCACTAAGAGCAAGAATGGATCCCTGCTGGTATTATTACAACGGCGTTTCAACCTTCTCGTCGATGGCGTATGAAAAGGTTTCAAATATGCACTCCCACCTTGGTATGTTCAGTAACTTCATAAACAGCTACACCTACCACAGACAAACACCGATTTACAACACCTTCTTCTCGCTTGACTATATTGTGGATAACGTCAACGGCCCCAAAGCACCTATGAACCCCGATATCTACAACGAACTGTTCACGGTTGATAAGTATACAGCATACGAAAATAAATATTCTTTACCCGTTGCCTTCAGAGTTAATGAAGAAATGGCACAATGGTCCCACGACAACAGCAATCCCTTTGAGGTGCAGAGTGATATGTTCGGCTACGCAACAGGTATATATAACGTTTTCAGCGAAGTTGAAGTAACCGATATTTCAGGCGTTGGCGCAAGCTGTAACGACGCTATGTTTGCAGGCTCAGGATGCTATCCCTACAAAACAGCCGGCGAGGTTGCAGGCTCATCACTCACCTTTAACCTTGAGGTTATTCAAAGCGGCAACGTTTACGTCTATCTCAAGACAGGTGCAACAAACATCCAGAGTGTTACCTACACACTCCCCGACGGCAACGTTGTTGCACAGACTATTGACACAAAGCCCTACGTAATGGACCTTGGCTATATGAAAGCCGGCGACACAGTCAAAATTTTTGCCCCCATTAAAGAGGGTAACGAGGGCTACATTTATCTTTATGCCGTAAGCCTTAATCAGGGCGCCTTTGATGCCGGCTACAAACAGCTCAAAGCAGATTCACTCAACATTGAAAAGTTTGATGAAACTGAAATAGAGGGCAAAATAAACGTTTCGGAAAACGGCATACTTTACACCTCCATAAACTATGACACAGGCTGGTCTGTATATATCGACGGTGAAAAAGTATCTCAAGATAAAATCGTTTCCATCGGCAACGATGCTCTTCTCGGTGTTGAAATCACCAAGGGTGAACACGACATCAGATTAAAATACACGCCAACAGGATTAATTGAGGGCTGTGTAATTTCCGGTATTACCTTGGTTATAATGCTCATTCTTCTCTATATCAGCAAAACAGGATTCTTTGAATTCAAGCCCGAATTGTATAAAGAAGAAACGGAAACAATTTTCGAGACTGTTGATATCCCTGTCGCTGTTGAAAATGCGGATGAAACAAACAGCGAAACAGACGAATAATTGAGGAGTAATTATGTTTGCTAAAATAAAAAGTATAGGGCTCCTTGGTCTTGAGTCCTATATGATTGACGTTGAACTTAATATAACAGGCGGCAAATTTACCGTTGACGTTGTTGGCTTGCCGGATACGGCTGTAAGCGAATCAAAGCAAAGAGTTGTTGCGGCAATAAACAACTCCGGTCTTCAGATGCATATGAGTTCACACCACACCTTTAACCTCGCACCTGCCGACATAAAAAAGGAGGGCTCTGTCTACGATTTGCCAATGGCTGTTGCAGTTCTTTCAGCCACAAAGCAAATAAGGGGCGATTACAAGGATGCAGTTTTTGTAGGCGAGCTTTCCCTTTCGGGTGCAGTTAAGGGCATTAAAGGTGTTCTGCCAATGGTAATTGCGGCTAAAGCTCACGGTATCAAGGACGTTTACGTTCCCTTTGACAACTGCTCAGAAGCCGCTGTTATTGAAGGAATCAACGTTTACGGTGTCTCAACTCTTAACCAGCTTGTTAACCACATAAACGACACGGTGAAAATTGAACCCGTTGAATTTCAATCCTTCAGACACTATGATTTACCCGATTATCTCCCCGATTTCAAGGATGTTAAGGGTCAGTTTGCGGCAAAGCGTGCCCTGGAGGTTGCCGCCGCAGGCGGGCACAACGTTATGATGATTGGCCCACCCGGCTCGGGTAAAAGTATGCTTTCAAAGCGTATACCATCAATTTTGCCCGATATAACTGTGGAAGAAGCTCTTGAAACAACAAAGATTTATTCGTTATCGGGTCACCTTTCAAAGGATAAGCCCATAATTAACTACCGCCCGTTCAGGGCACCTCACCACTCCGTTTCACCCGCCGGTCTTTCCGGTGGCGGAACAATACCTAAGCCCGGCGAGCTTTCGCTTGCCCACAACGGCGTATTATTCCTCGATGAATTGCCCGAATTTTCAAGAAGCACAATGGAGGTTTTGCGCCAGCCTATTGAAAACGGCACAATAACAATATCCCGTGCGGCTTGCGCTCTGACATACCCTTGCTCGGTTATGCTTGTTTGCGCAATGAATCCCTGCCCTTGCGGATATTTCAGCCACCCCACACGTGAATGCACCTGTCCCAAGGGTGCACCCGCCCGCTATCTTTCAAAGGTCTCGGGTCCGCTTCTTGACAGGCTTGATATACATATCGAGGTCCCCCCCCGTTGATTACAACAACCTTTCAGACACAGAGGAGGCTGAGCCCTCCGCAATGATACGTGAAAGAGTAAATGCGGCAAGAAAAATTCAGCTTGAACGCTTTGAGGGAACCGGCATAAGCTGTAACGCACGAATGAACTCTGCATTAACAAGAAAGTTTTGCGTGCTTTCCGAAGCCGCATCCAAAACCTTGGAAATGTCCTTTGAAAAGCTCGGCTTATCTGCAAGAGCCTACGACAAAATATTAAAGGTTTCAAGAACAATCGCTGACCTTGACGGAAGCGAAACCATTGAAAACAAGCACATTCTTGAGGCTATACAATACAGAAGTCTTGACAGAAAATTTTGGAAAGCCTGATTGAACTATGATAAAAAAGTTATTCAAAAAGCTTACGTACACTCAGATAATCGTTCTGAGCTTTGTTATGATGATACTGTTGGGAACAATCCTGCTGTGCCTGCCCATATCATCTGCAAACGGTGAATTCACCTCCCCCATTGATGCGTTATTTACCGCAACGAGTGCCGGCTGTGTCACAGGTCTTATCGTTTTTGACACCTGCACCTATTGGTCACTTTTCGGTCAAATTGTTATCTTAACCCTTATACAAATCGGCGGATTGGGTTTTATGGTGTTTATATCCACCTTTTCCGTTTTCTTGAAAAAGCGGATTGGCTTGTATGAACGCAGATTGCTAATGCAGGCAGAGGGTAACCTGAGATTGAGTGGTGTTGTTGTTCTGCTTAAACGCATTATTAAAGGCACTCTTCTTTTCGAGGGGCTTGGTGCAATTATCCTTGCCTGCAGATTCATTCCGAAAATGGGATGGGGGCAAGGTGTTTACAATGCTGTGTTCCATTCAATCTCCGCTTTCTGTAACGCAGGCTTCGATTTAATGGGTAAATACGAAAAATTCTCATCATTCACCCATTTTTCAGATGACCCGATAGTTCTGATAACCATAATGCTTCTTATTTCTATCGGTGGTATAGGTTTCCTCGTCTGGTCAGACGTTTTAACATATAAAACAAAGCTAAAGAAATATTCTCTGCACTCGAAGCTTGTATTATCAACGTCCGCAACACTTGTTTTCATACCCTTGATACTGTTCTTTGTTTTTGAATACAACGGTGTATTAAGGGATATGAATTTATTCGACAAGATAGTCAACGCCGCATTTATGGCGGTTTCCCCAAGAACTGCGGGTATGAACACGGTTGACCTAAACGCTATGGGTGACAGTAGTGAAATAATAACCGATATTCTGATGCTTGTGGGCGGTAGCCCCGGCTCCACCGCAGGCGGTTTAAAAACCACTACCCTTGCGGTGCTTGTTCTTTCAATGATTGCTGCCGCACGTCACGACACCCACCCTCAAATTTTCAAAAGACGTCTGCCCGACGATGCACTCAAACAGGCATCTGCAATTTTCACGGTTTACGTGTCGGCTTCTTTGGTTGCGGCTATTGTAATCTCTGCTATTGAAAGCAGCGACATTTCAACCGTTTTATTTGAAGTTATTTCTGCAGTGGGCACGGTTGGACTCACACGGGGAATTACATCCACCCTCTGCATTGCATCGAAAATTATTATTGCTCTTTTAATGTTTGGCGGACGTGTGGGAGGTTTAACGTTGATGCTCTCACTTGCAGAAAAACGTATGAATGTTCCGTTAGACAGACCCGAAGAAAAAATATTGGTTGGTTAAAGGTGAAAATTATGAAATCTTTTCTTATAATAGGCACAGGCAGATTCGGAAAGCATCTTGCAATGAAGCTCATAGAGCTTGGTAACGACGTTGTAGTTGTTGACAAGGATGCAGAAAAAATCGACAGATTAACAACAGTTTTCACAGACTCCTTTGTGGGCGATTGCCGCAACGAGGGTGTTCTCAGGTCACTTGGTATAAACAATTTTGATGTGTGCTTTGTCTGCACAGCACAGGATTTTCAGGCTTCACTTGAAATAACCTCGATGCTCAAGGAGCTTGGTGCAAAATTCGTTGTTTCAACTGCTAACCGTGACAGACAGGCAAATCTGCTTTTAAAAATCGGTGCTGACGACGTAATTTATGCTGAAAAACAGATTGCTGAAAAAACAGGTATAAAATACAATGCCAAAAACATCGTTGACCTTATACAAATTACCGATGAATATGCAATTTATGAAATCCCCGTGGTTTCGGGTTGGCTTGGCAAGACAATCGTTGAGATTGACGTCAGAAAAAAGTTCAAGGTAAATATTATTGCCGTTAAAAACGGCGACGCCATAACCCCCGCCCCCGGTGCAAACTACACCTTCAGCCAAGGCGATTACATAATGGTAATCGGCAAGCAGGAGGATGTTTTCAGACTTGCTGATAAAAACTGAATAAAATGAAATAACTGTGTATTCAAAAAAATGAATACACAGTTATTTTTTATTTTCTTTCTGCGTTAAACGCTGTGTCAACAGCCTTTTTAAAGAGAAGATAGTCGTATTTAGGCTTCCAATCGTCGCCTATTTCAAGTTTATCGAATTCCTCTTCAGAAACAGCCACGTTCATAACACTAACGCCCTTGAGCTCGCCGCCCTCTTTATACACCGTATCCCAGAAAGCGTGGTGCCCGATGTGGGTAACGCTTTCGGGAATATAGACGTATGAGAGCGCCTGATTATAGCTGAAAGCATCGGAACCGATAAATTCAAGCCCCTCGGGTAACGAGTTGTAAACCTCGCCAAGAGCTTTCTCTGATGTAAAATGAGTATCGATTACATCATCGGATTTATATGAATAGATATTGGTAAGCGATGGTGTTGTGCCCCATTGGTCAACTCTTTCGTGGAGCTTGAAAACCGCCAGAGTTTCAATTCTCTTGAGCCCCTCAGGCAAATAGATTTTTCTGAGGTTTGCGTAGTTAAAGCACATTTCATCAAGCTTCACAACCGTTGCAGGAACAACGTAGGTCTGAACATCTTTTTCATATTCGGGTGTGACCTCGTCTTTATAAAGCTCTCTCTCGTAGCCGTATTTCTGACGAAGATATTCGTCGTGGTCACAGGGGTAGCAAAGAAGTGCTGTTTTATCTTTATTGTAAAGAACCCCGTCAACGTCGCAGTAGTGGCGGTTATTTTCATCAACCTCAATATTCTGCAATGCCCAGCAGGAATAAAACGCTTTAGTGTCAACGTATTCAACGTTTTCGCCTATTCTGATTGTTTTGATTTTGTCGTCACAATTAAGAGTAAACTGTCTGACAGAAGTAATAGGCTTGTTTTCGTCCTTAACAACCTTGAAGTTTGTGTTGGGATCGTTGTTACCCGGGATATACTCAACGTCGCTTACATAGTCAATATCAAGCTCATAAAGGTAACCTGTATTGCTGAATTTTGAAAACTCAATGCCATTTTTGGTTTCGGTATATTCAAAAGTATCATTTTGCAAAGCCATTATACTGAAAAACATAGAAAGCGAAACCGCTATTAAAATAACAATGACGAAAACTGTCTTTTTTAAATTATAATGCTTATAGGGCTTGTTGATATGAGGTGCCGCAAGGCCGGGTACCTGATATGTCCATATTTCGTCCTCCGGAATATCAAGCTGAACATCGGTTGCCCAATCGTTAACACTTTTCTTTTCTTTTTTACTCATTCAACTCACCCCCTTAACCTTTATAGCCACCGGAAATGGTGACTCCCTCTTCCCGTGCCTTTTTTTCCGTTACCTCGGCACGGCGTTTAAGAACCTCCATAACAAGGTTCTGCTTTTTGTTATCGTAATCCCAGAAAAGATACGGAATCGTCATAAGGAAGAAGCCGATTGCATCAACAATAATGGGAACAACAACAATATTTCGTCTTGAACCGTCAAAGAAAAGGATTTCCCAGTTGCTGTTAAAGCCGTATTTCAACAAGAAAATGGGGATTATAAGACCAATAAAGGTTGTGATGGGTCCTGTAAACCAGCCGAAAATACCGGCAAAGCTTTCAAGACGTTCACCCGACAAATACATTTGATAGTCATTGATACGCACACCCATATCATGACCTGCGGTTGTTGGAACGGTCTTTGTCATTTCCATAAAGAAGAGAACTACAATACAGATTGTTCCGCAAAGGGCAAGATTATCACCAAGAGTCCACATCGCAACAGCGATAACGGCATTACCGATAGCACGGCTGAGCTGATAGAAAATCATAATCTGTTTGTATGAAAATTTCTTGAGGAAATAGGGGGAAAGCAGATCCGGCGGGGTGCCCGCAAAGGATATGAGTGCAACAATAAGGCTGTATGGCAGACCGCTGAGACGGAACGTGTAGAAATAAAGAATTGTTGCAAAAGGAAGCATACCATTACCCAAAGCATCAATAAGGTCAACAACGGTTTTAATAAGCAGGTATTTATTCTTCATAACACCCAGCATACCGTCCCAGAATTTAATCTGAACCTTCTTTTCAATGGGCGGTTGAGGTATTCTTTCTTTAATTCTGCCCGCAAGACCCATTGTGAACGCTGCTGATATGCAGAACGTTATCGGGATAACAAATCTATAGAAGTTGATATCTGCCCATTCGTGGCGGAGCATACCGACAACTGCAGGGAGAATAATCGCAAGAATTGAGTTGAAAATGTGTGATATTTTTACAGGATAGCTTCTGACAAGGATTCTTTCCTGTAAATTGGGGCTTATTCTCTTTGAGCATTCCTCAAGCACGTTACCGAAGCCGAACACGTTGTATGTAGCAAAAAGAAGGTTTGCAACCCAAACACGTGTTGCAACGTCTGCAATGTTATAAACAGGAAGCCAGCCTATAAGAATAACCATTACACATTTCGGTATAACGTCACAATAGAGGCTGTATTTGTATCTGCCGTATTTAGGAATCAGCTTCTTACGCCAGAATATATTACGGGCACCCACCCAACCTGTATATAGAAAATGGGTACCAAAGGTTTTAAAGCACGCCGTGGCATTCATACCCTCAAAGCTGTTGAGAATAGTGATAAACGAGCCCGATTGGTCGAATAGCCTTGAATAGTCGAACAATAGCGTTGAAATGCCGAACCCCATCATAAGACCATAGACAAGATATACCTTTTTCTCGGTCTTTTTCGGTAAAAAGCCAAGGTTATCGCAAACATACCACCATATAAGGGCAGAAATATAACCCAGAGGCATATTTAAAAGGCCGATAACCGAGAATGTAAGATACGGCAATTTGTAGTGGTGCATAATGAGGAAGCAGCTTGACCAGAAGCCGATATACTCAAGAGTTTTTGAGCCCGTGTAGTTTGCACCGACACCGATTACAACATCCTTATATTCTTTGTACGGAACATATTTACCCTCGGCAGGGGTATTCCAATGCTCCTTGATTTCGCCGAACAGCATTTTGCCTTTGTCGACAATAGAGCTTTTGTTTTCGTTGCTCATAAGGTTCCCCCTAAAAATATATTTATATTATTTTAACACATAATAAATACATTGACAATGTTTTTGGGTATGGCTTTATGCACAAAAAAAGTCGTGTTCTTTTTGCCACTGTGAACACGACTGATTTTTATTTTTTCTTTTTTAATAGTTTTTCAACAGGAAGCTGTGCAAGTATTATTGCAACAAACACAAGAACGCAACCGAAAATCTCGTTTGCAGAAAGTCTTTCGCCGAAGACCGCACCCGCAAGAACGGCAAAAACCGACTCAAGACTCATTAAAAGGCTTGCAACCGTCGGGTTGAGGTTTTTCTGTGCAACAATCTGCAAGGTGAAAGCCACGCCCGATGACAGCACACCGGCATAAAAAATTGAAACCCACGCACTTTTTATGGCTTCAATATCGGGGCTTTCAAAGGCGAACATACATATTGTTGAAATAACTGCGGTTACTGCAAACTGAACCAAAGACAAGCGAACACCGTCAACGAACTTCACAAAATGGTCAACTATCATTATCTGCACCGCAAAAAGAAAGGCGCAAAGAATAAGCAGCGCATCGCCAACGGTTATTCTGCCGGTTTCGGTTACGCAAAGAAAATACATACCGCAAAGTGCAATAGCAATACACAGCCACAGAACGGGCTTGACCTTTTTCTTTAAAAACAAACCGATAATCGGCACCATAAGAATATAAAGCGTAGTCAGAAAGCCCGATTTACCCACACCTGAAAGAACAATTCCGTATTGCTGCGAAGCAGAAGCAAGACAAAGCGCAATTCCGCAAAGAAATGCACCAATTATCAGTTTTTTTGAAATAAACGTTTTATTTTGATTATGCTCCCCGTTACCTACCCTTTTCTTATTGTTTTTATAAATAATAAATGAAACAGGCAAAAGAACAATTACCGCAAGATATGACCTGAATGCAAGAAAAGTGAAATTACCGATTTTTTCAAGACCGGTGCTTTGGGCAACAAATGCCGTGCCCCATATAAATGCGGCAAGAATCATCAAAAGTGATGAAAACAAGCTTTTTGAATTTACTTTTTGTAACATAACTACCCCTGTTCAACGTTTTGTTATATACACAACAAGAAAAATAATAACATAGTTTTATATTATTATCAAGAAAAACTGTCGGAATATTAATTCCGACAGTTAATTTCAAATAAGATTTTGTCTGACGAGAAGTGCCCGGAGCTTATCCCGCTCCACTCTGTCAAGAGGTCTGTCAACAGAAAGGGATATTGTTGCGGGCTGCATCTGAATCATAAGTGCCTCTATTTTGGCTGTATCCATTTTAATGAGCCCTTTGACAGCACCAAGGCGAACTAATGAAATAAGCTCCATAAACTCGTTGGTGTCAATAAGCCTTGCATATTTGAGAACACCGTATGCTCTGTATATTTTATCCTCTGTTATTGCGTTTTTGAAAATTTCTTCTCTTGCAATTCGCTCCTGTGCCGCAATCTGCAACGCTATGGATTTAAGGTTATCTATTGCCGCTTTTTCGGAAATGCCCAGAGTCAGTGTATTGCTGAGTCTGAACAAATCGCCCTTTGCCGCAGCACCCTCACCGTAAGAGCCCTGTAAAGAAAGACCCAACTTTGAAACCGTTGTAATGAGCTTTGTTATCTGTGATGCCGCAACAAGTGCAGGCAGGTGAAGAACCACGGAAGCTCTCATACCCGTGCCCAATGCCATAGGATTCTGGGCGAGATAACCGAGGTTGTCGTCAAACGCATACTCAAGCTTGCGGTTGAGCTCGTTGTCGATTCTGTCAGCCGTTCTGTATGCTTCCTCAAGGGCGAAGCCTGCATACATAACCTGAAGACGAATGTGATCCTCCTCATTGAGCATAACGCTGACAGATTCATCATCGGTAATAAGCAATGCCTTGCCATCTCTTGAAGATGCAAATTCCGGGCTGACAAGATACCTTTCAGCCAAAGAAACAAGCTCGGATTGTGACAAGGTTTTCA
Source organism: Acutalibacteraceae bacterium (assembly GCA_045649005.1). Taxonomy (GTDB): domain Bacteria; phylum Bacillota; class Clostridia; order Oscillospirales; family Acutalibacteraceae; genus DTU089. Next base: position 10,877 of record JAZRPC010000078.1, on the reverse strand, counting down.
ACTCAAAGTAGTTGAAATCATAACCCTCAACGGAATCAACTGCAGATTTCACAATGCTGTTAACCTTTATTTTTTCGGGCACCGATAACCTTGAGGGGAAAGGAAAATGCCTGAGGTTTCTTGCAAGATGCAAACTTGTGCTGATAACAACGTCGTTCTGGGCACCTGTGCCGAGATACCATTTTGCACCCATCAGAAAGCACCCCCTTCAGAAATTAAACCGTTTATTTCATCTCTGAGCTTTACAGCAAGCTCAAAATCCTGGTTATCAACCGCAGATTGAAGGGCAATTTTCAACTGCTGAAGCCTTTCATCGGGTGAAAAGCTGTTTTCAGAGTGCGGCTTTTTACCGATATGGGTTGCTCTGCCATGCAAACGGTGGATAAGGGGTTGGATTTTGTCGAAGAACGTAACATAGCATTCGGCACAACCCATTTCACCATCCGAAGCAATTTCTTCAAAGCTTTTATTGCACCCGTGACAACGCACAGTAGAAGCACTTAATTCGTTTTTATGAAACAAATCCTCAAAAAAATCACTGAAGCCGAGGCCAACGCCCGAAAAAGCATCACCATACCCGAGAGAACGGGCGCAATCCGAGCAAAGGTGAACCTCAGCGGCGTGACCGTTTATGATACGTTTCATATGCATATTTGCTTCGTTTTTATTGCAATTCTGACAAAGCACGGCAAACACCTCAAAAGTAATAATCTTCTAACATTATACGATAAAAACTAAAACAATTCAAGATTAAAGTGCAAAACCGTCCTCATCATCAAATTCCTCATCAAAATCGAAATCCTCTGCAAATTCATAATCGAATTCATCGCTGTCGAAATCATTGTATGAGTTGGATTTTCTTCTTTGAAATCTGTCAAAATCAAAATCGAATGCCACAACGCTCACCTCTTTTCAACCCATATTCTGTTCCCATTTGTTACATATATTCATTGTGTAACAAATTTCTCACAATAACATATTATGCATTGAAAGGGGGTTAAAGAATGAACTGCTTATTCAACGGAAACAACTGCTCCTGGATCATTATCCTTATTATCCTCATTTTGTTCTGCGGTAACGGTAACGGCAACGACTGTGGCTGTGGCTGCAACAACAACTATCGTGGCAACGATTGTGGCTGCTGCTAAGTAAAAAAGCAAAAAATAGTGACCAAACAATCTGTTTGGTCACTATTTTTATTTTAAAATATTGCCGAAAGAACTGCCGCTCCGACGCTAAGAACCATCAGGCCTGCCAAAAAGATGCAGAGTCCTCTTATAAATTTTTTAGAAAACATTATTCAATTCCCAAAAGCTCTTTTACACTTGCTGAAACTGTTGCAAGCTTTGCTTCTGCTTCCTCTCTTGATGTTGCTTTTGCAGTAATATATATCTTGATTTTGGGCTCTGTGCCTGAAGGTCTGACGATTACAGCATCGCCACTCTCCATCCTGTATGAGAGCACGTTTGATTTTGGGAGACCTGTTTCGCCATCAGTTGTTTTGCCTGTTTTGTAGTCGCCCACCCAAACAACCTTGCTTGCGCAGATTTCTGCGGGCGGATTGTTGCGAAGAGAATCCATCATATCAGCCATTTTCTGCATACCTGCCGCACCTTCAAATGCGTAGTTGTCAAGCTGATTGAAGAAGAAACCGTATTTTTCATAGATGCTGTTCATAAACTGCCAGAGGGTTATACCCTTTGATTTATAGAAAGCAGCCATTTCGCAAATAATCATTGCGGCATTTACGCCGTCCTTGTCACGGGCGTGTGTGCCTGTGAGATAGCCGTAGCTCTCTTCAAGACCGAGAACGTAACGCTCGCCCTCACCCTTTTCGTCGAGCTCTGTTACAAGCTCGCCGATGTATTTGAAGCCTGTGAGAAGGTCTGCCATTTCTGCGCCGTATTCTTTGCAGATGGCGGAAATAAGGGGTGTTGTAACAATAGTTTTAACAACAACGGGATTTTCGGGCAATTTACCTTTTTCTTTAAGCTGAGTGAGAATATATTCACAAAGCATTGCGCCAACTTCGTTACCTGTCATCAGCTTGTATTCGCCGTTATCACGAACAGCAATACCAACACGGTCACAGTCGGGGTCGGTAGCAATCATAATATCTGCGGGAAATTCCTCGGTCATTTTAAGACCTTCCTCAAATACCTGACGGATTTCGGGGTTAGGATAAGGACAAGTGGGGAAATTGCCGTCGGGCTTTTCCTGACTTTTTACAACACGAAGGTCGCTGACACCTAATTTTTTGAGAACACGGCGAACGGGCTTGTTGCCTGTTCCGTTAAGTGGTGTGTAAAGGACCTTTATGCCCGATTTTTTAACAACATCCTTGTTAACTGAGCAGTCAAGCACGCACTCAATAAACTCATCCTTGAGCCAATCTTCGATGTAATCAACGTAATCCTCAGCAAGAGCATCCTCAAAGCTCATTCGTTTAACACCGTCGAACATATCAACTTTTTTCATATATTCATACGTTTTAGTGGCAGCTTCGTCCGTTATCTGGAAGCCACGGGGATCATAGCATTTAAAGCCGTTGTATTTTGAGGGATTATGGCTTGCGGTAAGCACAATACCCGAGGAGCAACCGAGTCTTCTGACAGCAAAAGAAAGCATAGGTGTGGGCATAAGCTCAGGGTAAATATACACCTTGATGCCGTTTGCAGCAAGAACGCCTGCGGCACATTCGGCAAAAACGTCGGATTTGATTCTTGAATCGTATGCGATGGCAACTGAGGGCTCCTCAAAGGTTTCGTTGAGGTAATCCGCAAGACCCTGTGTTGCCTGACCGACGGTGTAAACGTTCATTCTGTTTGTGCCCGCACCGATAACGCCACGCAGACCGCCTGTACCGAATTCAAGGTTCTTATAGAATCTGTCAAGTATTTCATCTTCTTTACCGTCGATAGCCTTGAGTTCAGCCTGCAAATCAGCGTCAAGCACCGCTTTTTCGCACCAACGGGAATAAAGAGCATTAATGTCGTTCATAGAAAAGTTCCTTTCTGTGTATCGTAATCCTTAGTAGTATATCACCATTAAAATATAAAATCAATTATCTGATAAAATTAGTTCGGATTTTAGGCTCATCCTCTGGTCTTGTGACACCGTTACATTTACCAAGCTCAATACATTTAAGAATCCAAGCCATATTTCTGCCGAGAGTTCTCATCACCTGCAGACCCTCTTCATCCTTTAAAACATCCTCAGCCTTTGAGCCGTGGACCATATTCCAATAGCCCGAGGAAACAAGGGGCATATTGCTGATTGTAAAATATTTATTCAAAACATCAAACGCCGCAGTTGAGCCTGCTCTTCGACAGCTGAGAATTGCCGCACCGGGCTTGTATTTGAAATTTTTACCGCCGGCATAAAAAGCTCTGTCAAGAACTGCACAGATTGTTCCCGATGGTGCCGCATAGTGAACGGCAGAGCCGAAAATAAAACCGTCAGCCTCACCCGCTTTTTCTATTAACACGTTTGCAACGTCATCGCCGAAAACACATTTGCCGCCGTTGTTCGCACAACCGCCGCAACCGATACAACCCCTGACAGGCTTGTTACCGAGCCAAAAAATTTCTGTATCAATGTTATTTTTATTAAGCTCCTTTTCGATTTCACAAAGGGCTGTATATGTGCAACCTTTTTCGTGAGGTGCACCGTTAACAAGCAAAACTTTCATAAAATACCTCTTTCATATCAAAATATCCATAACTTGTATGGGGCTGTCTATAATATATTCAGGCTCCATACTTTCTAAAACACCTTTATCACGAAAACCCCAGGTAACAGCAACACAGGGAAGCCCCGCATTTTTCGCCGTTTCAACGTCCACCTCGGAATCACCGACGTAAATACTATCGCTAAGAGTTGAACCCATTTCGTCTATACAGGCAAAAACACCTGCTGGGTCGGGCTTTCTTTTTACACCCTCTCTTTCGCCGTATGCACAACTAAGCAGACCCGAAAAGTATTCTTTCGCAAGTGTTTTGACGGCAAAATCAGCCTTGTTGGAAACGACTGCTGTTTTCACTCCTTTTGCTTTTAGCATTTGAAGCATATCAATCACGCCGTCATAGGCTTTTGTTTTGTTTGCCGAATTCATTTTATAATGCTCTTTGAAATCAGCAAAGCATTTATCAATTATTTTTTCATCGGTATTTTCGGGCACGGCACGTTCTATGAGAAGACGTATTCCGTTACCTACAAAAGCCCTTACCTCTTCGGTTGAACGAAGAGGTAAGTTGTTTTTCATAAGTGCAAAATTAACGCTGGCTCTCAAATCCGATAACGTGTCCAACAAAGTGCCGTCCAAATCAAAAACTACGGTATTATATTTCATCCTCGTGACACTCCAGATCAACAATGGTATAGCGTCTGTTAAGCGCCGGTAAAACCTTATTCTTTAAATCAGCGGTTTTGAACTTAACCGTTGCGGTATTGACACAAGGGTGGCAAGCAAAAAACTCGTCGTTGAAAACGTTTTTCTCAATAAGAAGCTCCACGTTTTCTGCCTTGTCAAACATCAAAGAAAGCACAGTCAGCGAGCCAGGGGAAACATTCAAAAGCTCTTCCATCTGCTCACCGCTTGCAAAGGAAAGGCGTGATGAATTAATTTGTGCCGAAAGATATTTTGTTTTAAAGGGCATATCACCCGGTATAAGAAGCATATAAAACTTTGTTTGCTGACGGTTGCAAAGAAGAAGGTTTTTGCAGATTTTTGCACCAATAACCTTTTCTACACCTTCACAAAGCTCAATTGTTGCCGCATCGTCATGCTCTGCCCTTATGTATTCAACTCCGTTTTCCTCAAGAAAAAGGTAGCTTTGCATTTCTTTTTCTGTTTTTGTCGATTCGGGGTGAACCGAAAATGTTTTTTCGTTAATGTACATAATCAATATTTATCCTTTACTGTCAAGCCTTTTGAATTATAGGAGCTTTTCTCACTTCCCTTATATGCCTTGACTGTGTATGTGTATGTTTTTCCTTTTTTAGCTGTTTTGTCGGTAAAGCTGACTTTATCGCCATCCTTGACCTTTCCGACTCTTTCCCATGAAGCGGAGCCTGTTTTACGGTAGATAATGTATCCGTCAGCACCGGCAACCTTTGACCATTTCACAACAACACCCGATTTTGTGCTTGTTGCACTCTTTAAAGCGGGAGTTTTAATTACCACTATCTTCAAGCCTGACGAATTATAGCTTGATTTCACGCTTCCGTCATAGGCTTTAACGGTATAGTAATAGGTTTTGCCGCTTTTAGCTGTTTTATCTGTGTAGGATGTTTTTGTTGTCTTGCCGAGATTTTCCCAGCTACCGCCCTTTACTTTTCTGTAAACGATGTAGCCGTCGGCACCACTCACCTTTTCCCAGGTGACTTTAACACCGCTTGCGGTGTTTGAAGCCTTTTTCAAAACAGGTGTAGCAACAAATAAAATACCTTTTGCAGATGACTTTTCGGATTTACCTGCTTCATTTACAGATTTCACAACGTAATAGTATTTAGTGCCGCTTTTAGCTGTTTTGTCGGTATAAGACGTTTTTGTGGTTTTACCAAGGTATTTATATGAACCGCCGCTTACCTTACGGTAAAGAGAATAGCTGTCTGCACCCTCGACCTTGCCCCAGACAATTTTAACACCGTCCGCTTTGTTCGAAATAGCGCTGATAACGGGTTTTTGGCACAAAAGCTGAGGAAGCTTCTTCGACTCAAAAACCTTTCCGCATTGAGTACATTCAATATACTTTTTACCCGCCTTGTGAACGGTAGCCTTCACCGTTATCCAATCGCTTTTTGTGTGGTCGGTTGATTCGTAATGCATACCGCTACCCAACAAATTGTCATTTGAAGAAGCTATATTAATTTTATCCCATTGTGATTTTGTGCCTTTATAGAACACATATCTGAACTCGTCACAATTTTCAAAAACATCCGCACCTATTGCTTCAATGCTTTCGGGAATTATAACTGATTCAAGCTTTCGGCAGTTTCCGAATGCACCGTCACCAACAGAAATGATTCCGTCGGGCAACACAAGGCTTTCAATACCGTTACAGCCGTAAAAAGCATCCTTGCCGATTTCCTTAACACCTTCGGGAAGTTCTAAACTATCAATGGCAATACAGCCCGAAAATGCGTTTTCGCCGATGGTTAAAAGTTTATCGTGAAACACTACTGTTTTTAAAGTTGCACAATCGTTAAATGCATAATTGCTTATAGCCGTCATACTCTCGGGTATTGTAACCTTTTGAAGACCCGAACAACCGAAAAACGCACCCTCAGCCATATTAACTGTGCCGTCCTTGAAAGAAAATTCACCATTTGAAGCTCCGTCTGCTTTGATAAGGTGGTTGCCCACGTAAAGAGCCTTATTATCCCAGTTAGCATCGTCATCATAAAAAGCCGTGCCGAAAAGCACTTGCTCACCAATGGTCTTTACGCTGTCGGGAATTGTAATTTTATCAAGCTCAAAGCAGGCATAAAAAGCACCATAATTTACGCTTTCAACACCGTCGGGTATATAAACCTCTTTAAGGCTCATACATTCAGAAAATGCGAGAGAATCAATAACCCTGACACCCTCGGGAATTTCCACATATTTCAAGCCGTTACATCTGCTGAATGTTCCGTATTTTATTTCAGAAACGCTGTTGCTGATTTTCAAAGCTTCAAGTGCGGTACAGTTTAAAAACGCATTTTCACCAATTTCTTCAACACTGTCGGGGATTACAACACTCTTGAGCTCACAGCAATCCTCAAAAGCGCTGTCACCGATACTAACAACACCTGCGGGAATAGTTATTTCAATTAGACCGTCACAACCGAAAAACGCACCGCCTGCAACGGTTTTAGTGCCGTTTTTAATATCAAATTTACCGCCGACTGCTTCAGGCTTCACCTTTATAAGATGGTTGCCGAGATAAAAACAACCGTTATCCCAATTGCTTTCATCAAGATAAACTGCACAGCCTGCAAAAACGTTATCGCCGATGCTGTTAACGCTGTCGGGCATATAAACCTCGTCAAGCTTTTCGCAACCGCTGAATGCACCGTAGCCAATTTCTGCAACGCCCTTTCCAAGGGAAATGCTTTCAAGCGAATTACAGTTATAAAAGGCTTCAACGTCGATTATTTTAACGCTGTCGGGCATAACCACCGCCGTAATATCTGAACAGTTGTAAAATGCCCCGTACCCGATTTTTTCAACAGGCAACCCGTTATGAGTTGAGGGGATTGTAACCTCACCGTTCAAATCCTTTCTGCCTGCAAAAACAGAGTAAGAATTGCCGTCATCGGAAATAACAAATGAAAAATCGCCATCCGCCGCAACCGATGAAACTGCAAAGGGCACACCTGAAATCAAGCCTAAAACAATTACCAATGATAAAATAATACTGATAGCACGTTTCATAACTCTCACCCAATCTGTTTATTTTAATACAAATTCAAGGTTTTTTCCGCCGCTTCACGCAGACAGAAGCCTGTCAGAATTACTGCGTCTGAATTATATTTTTCGGTAAGCTCTGCAAGGCACTCCATATTTTCATCTGTCGGATTTTCACGTGTTTTGCAGATTTGCTCAAGCAAATCACAGCACATACCGAATTTTTTAACCCACTTTTTCATTTCTGCAAAAAGCGGAACAGTTTCGTCACTTATCATCTCAAAGCAAGAACGCATTTTTGAATTATACTCTTTAAATTCATTCAATGCACCCTCAACATCGCCTTTTGATGCAAGAAAATTTATATGTGACAATTTTTCGCTCATATATGCTGAGCTGTATTTTGAAAGGCAGGAAACGCCGAGATGATCTGCAAAATAACTGAACAAAGCTGCCTTATCGCCCAAAATTTCTTTGTGAGCATTTTTGAGGGATTCTTGGGGGTTATATGCCAACGGGTTCCAAAGATAATCCGCAATAGTCATAAGTGGAATTTTGGAGCATTCGGCATATTCCATAACGTTTGAAATTAGCCCCTCGCACTCTTTATAAAGTGCCTTATCTCTACCGATTATTGCACCAAGGTGCATCTCCTGGAACATTTCACAATCGTTAACGGGGTAATTATCCCAATAAAGGGGCTTGTGGCTTGTTGCGTCAAAAAGCTCCTTTGCTTCACGCACGGTGAGTATTCTTGAACAGATCTCAGCACCTGTCCAAAAAAGGCTGACATCGGCAGAAATGCCTTTGCCGAATTTTGAAATATATTCGCCGTGTTCGTCGCCGCTGTACTGAGTGGGGCAAACCGTGAGATTTATTTCGCTGTCGAACTCTTTCAATGCTTTATATGTATCGTTTACAAGCCTTACGTGGGCATCAACCACGCTATCATATACCGCCGCATCCTCATCATACTGAAATTCACCGGGGATATCGTCAAGCAAAAGACCGAAATTCTTAACACCAATTTTATAAACGCTTTTGATTTTGTTTATCAAGGCGTTAAAATCCTCGGCGGAAGTGTATTTATAAGATAAGCCGGGGCCGACACACCAACAGAATGAAAGATAATTATCAGTTGCCTCTTTATATAAATCCGCCAAATTTTTGTATTCTGCTTCGGGGTAAAAATCCTTCCACCTTTCTCTGTGGTAAATATCATCCTTAGGAGCATAGTAGAAGGTGTTCATTCCGTATTTTGCCATAAGCTTCATAACGGAATGTCTTTTTTCCGTGCTCCAGGTTTTGCCGTAGAAGCCCTCGATATACCCCCTTTTTGAGAATAACGGGTAATCTTCAACCGAGCCCTCATACAACTCGCCGTTTGCAATCATTTTTGAAAGTGTATTAATCGCTCTGAAAACGCCCTTTTCACAAGAAGCCACAACGACACATTCACTTTTACCGATTTCAAGAAAATATTTTTCATCTGAAAATGAATCTGTTTCTTTTACATATGTAGTCTTTTCGCTGTTTTCAATTTTTACGGTTACCTTATATGCACCGTTTGTGTCTATGTTATATGAATCAAACACCCTTTCGGCAACCGGAACACAGTCGCCCTGCGCAGAAACGGCGCAAATTTCAAGTTTATTTTCATTTAATTCTGTTTTTGCGGGAACAGGAAATATCATAAATGCTTTATCTCCTTTTTATATTTTTTAACAAGCTTTTCGTTTATTTCGTCGCCGCCGTCGATATTCGAGCTTGCAAAATGCTCCGGCACGTAGCCGTTTTTTACGCATTTTTCAACAGCCGATGCAACAACGGCATTGAGAATCAATGCTCCGCACACCGTGGATGTGGGGCAGATTTTACCCTCAACTCCCTCAACCTGCAAAGCGGCATCGCCAATACAACCGAAATTGTCAAGAACAACGTCTGCAATTTCACACAGCCTTTTGCCGCTTCTGTGACGTGATTCACCCGCAAAGGTATGATTGAGATTTGTAAGGGCAATAACCGACACCTGTTTCTCTTTGCAAAGCAAAGCCATATCCACCACAACACCGTTTCTGCCGGAGTTTGAAATGATGATTATAACGTCACCCTGCTTTATGCGGTATTCTTCGAACAATTCCTCTGCAAAGCCGTCTTTTCTTTCAGCAATGGTGCTTTCAGATGCAGATTCGTGAAGCATCAATACAGGTCGGAGTATAGGCTGTATTCTCACAAGCCCGCCTGCCCTGTAGAACAATTCTTCTGCCAGCATATGGGAATGACCCGTGCCAAACAAAAACACATTGCGATCATTCATCAACGCCTCTTTGAGGAGCTCCGCCGCTTTTTCGGCATTCTCTTTACCGTCTGTTTTTATTTTATCAATTATAGTCTGAATATTTTCAATGTACTCTGTGTATTTATCTGTCATAAGCTTTGTGCCACCTTTAATGCGCCTTGCTGTGGAGTCAGCGAAAGATATTCTGTTTTTAAATCAGGCAAAACCTCAGAAATATCGTTTCTGAAGCACTCTTCAAATAGCGTATTGTTTTTAAAAACTCCGCCGTAAAGATAAAGATGTGTGCATTCCCCAAGCTCATCGAGTAAAGAAAGAACCGTTCTCGAAAAGCTGTGCGCTTCATTTAAAATAACCGTTTTCGCAATAACATCCTCGTCTGAAATTGCACCAACCTTTTCTGAAAAAGATGCAAGAACGTCTTTTGTCATATCGTCGGAATACAACTTGTCTATTGCATCTCTCAGATTCTTAACACCGAAAAAGTCGCAAGCCGCTTTAACAAGAGGGGTTATTTTATTTTCATCATATAAAATGGATGCGGCTTTTAAGGAATTTACTGCAATCGAATATGCCGAGCCCTCGTCACCTGCAATGTGACCCCAACCGCCTTTGACGATAGTTTCACCGTCTTTTTCACCGATTGCCATTGAGCCTGTTCCGCAGATTGCAACGGCACGGCACTTTTCTTCGCCCGCCGCCTGCAGCGCAACGTAAACATCGCTGTTGACGTGAAGCTTCTCAGCTTCAAAAATGCCGTCGCACAAAGCACGGGTCACTTCAGGGGTTGCCTCGCAATCAAGTGCCGAACAGCCTATACACACGCCGCTGAAGCAGACTCTGCCGAGAGATTTGTAAATCTCATCAAAAAGAGAAGAAAGGTTTTCTCTTGCTTTAGCCATACCAACGGAATAAAAATTAATGGTTCTTCCCACGCATTCAAAAAGCACGTTGGAAAATTCGTCAGAAACAACCGCAACGGTTTTTGTTCCTCCGCCATCAATACCGAGATAATACTTCACAAGAAAACCTTCCTTCGTAAATCAGTCTGAAATCTCAAGTTTTTTTGCCATATCCATAAAGCCCTTCATAACAGAAGAACCTGTTTCGTCACCCAAAGATACCAGCTCGTGATAGTGGTTTGCAGGGTCGCCCATTGTGTAATCGTTATCGGGCACAATGTAGCCG